>CALVJR010000006.1 GCA_944332295.1 uncultured Bacilli bacterium
TCAGAAAATATTGCCAAAATCAGCATTGAAGATGTATTAACAGGACGCTATGTATTAGTAAGAAGTGAATGTAATAAAAAACATAAAAAGGCACAAATTATAGCATATAAAAACCCTAAAAGTGATTTATCTAACTGTATAGAAACTCATTCGGAAGAAGAAATGCTTGCAAAAAGAGTAGAAATACTAGCAAAAGAGAACTTAGAGTATGATGCATGGGGATTAGTAGTAGAAAAAATAGATGAACGTATATTTCAATATGATGACTTCACGATAACAGAAAAATCTAGTAGAACAGAAACTTATACAAAATCATTTCATAAAGGTAGAAAGAGGGAAAGATAAAAAATGATAAATATAAAAGAAAATGAAAAATTAAGTATAATGAACCATTCTTGTGCTCATTTATTAGCACAAGCAGTAAAACATTTGTATCCAGAAGCAAAATTCTGGGTAGGACCAGTAATAGAGGAAGGATTCTATTATGATATTGACTTAGGAGATAAAACATTAACAAATGAGGATCTTCCTAAAATAGAACGCGAGATGAAAAAAATTGCCAAAGACGGAAAAAGAATTGTCCGTCATGAATTAACAAAAGAAGAAGCTTTAGAAATGTTTAAAGATGATCCATACAAATTAGATTTAATTTCTAGAATGGATGAGAATGAAACAACTATTTCTTGCTACACACAAGGAGATTTCACAGATCTTTGCAGAGGGCCACATGTAGATACTGTAAAAGAATTGAAACATTTTAAATTAATCAAACATAGTGGAGCATACTGGAAAGGTGATGCTAAAAATAAAATGCTTCAAAGAATCTATGGAGTATGCTTTGAAACAGAAGAAGATTTAAATGCATACTTACAAGAATTAGAAGAAGCAAAAGAAAGAGATCATAGAAAAATTGGAAAAGAACAAGAATTATTCATGACTCATGAACTAGTAGGATCTGGTATGCCATTATGGTTACCAAATGGAGCTCTAATTCGTCACGAACTAGAAAACTACATCTATCAAAAAGAAGAAGCACTGGGATATAACCATGTATATACCCCTTGTGTTGGTACAGTAGATTTATATAAGACATCAGGACACTGGGATCATTATAAAGAAAATATGTTCCCTATGATGAAAGTAGATGAAGAAGAATTTGTACTTCGTCCAATGAACTGTCCTCATCACATGTTAGTATATAAAAATAAGATGCATTCTTATAGAGACTTACCAGTTCGTATTGGAGAATTTGCAACAGACTTTAGATATGAAGCATCTGGTGCTGTAAAAGGTTTAGAAAGAGTTCGCTGCATGTGTCAAAATGATGCTCATTTATTTGTAAGACCAGACCAAATTGGAGAAGAATTTAAAAAGGTTGTAAGCCTAATTCTAGATGTTTACAAAGATTTTGGAATTAAAGACTATAAATTTAGATTATCTCTAAGAGACAAAAATGATAAAGAAAAATATTTTGATGATGACGAGATGTGGGATACTGCTGAAAATAAATTAAGAGAAGTATTAAATGAACTAGGAGTAGACTATTTTGAAGCAGAAGGAGAAGCTGCCTTCTATGGACCAAAATTAGATGTTGAAGTAAAACCAGCAGTTGGACCAGAAGTAACACTTTCAACTTGTCAGCTAGACTTCTTATTACCAAGAAGATTCGAACTTACTTATGTAGACTCTAATGGAGAAAAACAAACACCAGTAGTAATTCATAGAGCGATATTCGGAACATTTGACCGCTTTACAGCATTCTTAATTGAAGAGACAAAAGGTGCATTCCCTACATGGCTTGCTCCAACACAAGTAGAAGTAATCCCTGTATCATCAGAATTTCAAGGAGACTATGCAAGCGTCGTAACAGAAAAATTAAAAGAACAAGGTATCCGTGTAGAACTAGATGATAGAAACGAAAAATTAGGCTACCGTCTAAGAGAAGCACAGACAAAGAAAGTCCCATATACTCTAATTCTAGGAGACAACGAAAAACAAGATAACACAATTAGTTACAGACTACATGGACAAAAAGAAACAACAACAGTATCACAAGCTGAGTTTGTAAAATTAATTAAAGAAGAAATTGAAAATAAAGAACTAAGAAAATAGTTTGAAAATTATATAAAAGAAGTAAGAAAGCGGGCTAGAAAAGTGAGCTATAATGACATATTTATAGAGGATAACTTACCAGAAGCATTAGGAAAAGAAGAACTTCTAGAATGTCTAAAACAGGCAAAAGAAGGAAATAAAGAAGCAAGAGACAAAGCAATAATTCACAACATAAGATTAGTTTTAAACCAAGTTTTTATCTATTTTTATAATGCTCCGTATGAAAAAAAAGACCTTGCCTCGATTGGAAATATTGGCTTAATAAAAGCAATTGATACATATGATATAGAAAAGGATATTTCTTTTTCTACATATGCTACTAGGTGTATAAATAATGAGATTAGGATGTTTATAAGGAAACAAAAAAAGAATTTAAAAAATCAGAGTCTAAATCAACCAATTAATTATGATAGCAAAGGTAATGAGTTAAGAGTAGAAGATACTATTTTAGACGAAAAGGTTAATTTTACAGAAGATGCCGAAAAGCAAGAGTTATTACTTGAAATCAGAAAACAAGTAAATATGTTAAAAGATAGAGATAAAGAAATTATTAAACTATATTTTGGATTTTATGATGATAAGTGCTATACACAACAAGAAATTAGTACTAAAACAGGAATATCAAGACCATATGTTGCAAAAATAATTAAACGAACACTTTATTTGCTAAAAAGTAATCTAGAGCAAGAAAAGTTAATAGAGAAACAAACACAAAAAAATGAGAATAGAAAACAAACGCAAGAAATAGTAAATGAAACATCTTTTTCTAAAGAAGGGATTACTCAATTTTTAGGAACAAAAGAAGTAGAAACAATTGATTCATTAATAACTCTATCTCAAGAAAATACCAAGCATCAAAAACAGGCTAAAGATAAAGTTTTATCATTAAAAAAACAAGAAGCTAAAAGAAAATGTAAAGGTACTTAGTAAATTTAATCTTTAGCCATTTTCATTTTATAAAAATAGGACAAACAACTATAGTTGTTATTAGAAAGCGTCATAAATTATTCTTTTCACTTTATACACCTTATGTTATAATAAGGGAACCGAGAAAAGAGGAATATTATGACTGAAAAATATAAAGAAGAAGTATATCGTCAAGCAATAATAAAATGGAAAGAAAATAATCCTGATAAAAAATATCTAGATATTAGTTGCCAAGAAAAAATTGATATAGAAGGAATAGGATTAGTAAATATTGGCAGAAGAATTTCTGAATTAAGATACGTCTATAAAAAACAACAGTTAGGACAAGTTAATAGTAGAAATAAACATTTAACCAAAGAACAAATTGCTTGGTATACAGAACAAGGAATGATTTGGGATTATGAAGCTTGGCAAGAAGAAGTATATCGTAAAGCCATATTGAAATGGAAAGAACAACACCCTGAAAAAAGGTATTTAGATATTAAGAAAAAAGAGCAAATAGAATTAGAAGGCATAGGCTTAATTAATCTAGGAGTATTAATAAGTATTCGCAGAGGTATTTATAATGCTATGCAACAAGGAAAGAAGTATTATACGTGCAAAACTTTAACCAGAGAACAAATTAGCTGGGATACAGAACAAGGGATGATTTGGGATTATGAGGCTTGGCAAGAAGAAATATATCGTAAAGCTATATTGAAATGGAAAGAAAATAATCCTGATAAAAAATATTTAGATATTAATTGCCGAGAAAAAATTGATATAGAAGGCGTAGGTCTAATAAATATAGGAGCCAAAATATCTGTGATAAGACAAATATATCAAAAACAACAAGAAGCAAAAAGAGTTGGTACGAATAAGCCATTAACCAGAGAACAAATAATTTGGTATACAGAGCAAGGAATGATTTGGGATTACGAGGCTTGGCAAGAAGAAATATATCGTCAAGCAATAACAAAGTGGAAAGAAAATAATCCTGATAAAAAATATTTAGATATTAATTGCCAACAAAAAATCGATGTAGAAGGCGTAGGTCTAATAAATATAGGAACCAGAATATCTGTAATAAGACGAATATATCAGAAACAACAAGAAGCAAAAAGAGTTGGTACGAATAAGCCATTAACCAGAGAACAAATAATTTGGTATACAGAGCAAGGGATGATTTGGGATTATGAAGCTTGGCAAGAAAAAGTATATCAAGAAGCAGCAATAGAATGGAAAAAACTTCACCCGGAAAAAGCGTATTTAGACATAAACTATAATGATTCAATAAAGCTAGCAGGGATAGGAACTATAAATATTGGTACGAAAATTAACCGATTAAGAGAAAAATATAAGCTTCAGAAAAAAGAAAACAACCTTACATCAGCGAAATTGCTAACAGACGAACAAATTGCTTGGTGGAATAGTCAAGGAATGATCTGGGATTACAAAAAATATCAAGAAGGAAGAAAAGGAAAAATCTATCAGAAGAAGTAAGGTTTACGAAAGTAAATCTTTTCTTTTATAGAAAAATATAGTATAATAAGAACCCTAGAAAAGAGGAAGTTTATGATAAAAAAGCAAAAAGAAGAAATAGTAAAACACGCTGTATTAAAGTGGCAAGGAGAACATCCTGATAAAAAATATTTAGATATAAAGTATCGTGAAACAATAGTATTAAAAGGAATTGGTAAAGTAAATATCGGAAGAGAAATTTCTAGCTTAAGGAATATTTATAAAAGCCAACAAGAAGGGACAAATAATACTGAGAATAACTTATCTAAAGAAGCAATTAGCTGGTATACAAAGCGAGGAATGATTTGGGATTATGAAGCTTGGCAAGAAAAAGTATATAGACACGCTGTATTAAAGTGGCAAGCACTGCATCCAGAAAAAAAGTATTTAGATATTAAGAAAAAAGAACAAATAGAATTAGAAGGTATAGGATTAATTAATCTAGGAGTATTAATCAGTGTTCGTAGAGGTATTTATAATGCTATGCAGCAAGGACAAAAATATCAAACTTGTAAAGATTTAACAGAAGAGCAAATTGCCTGGGATGAAGACCATGGGATGATTTGGGATTATGAAGCTTGGCAAGAAAAAGTCTATAAAAATGCAGTACTAAAATGGAAAGCTATTCATCCTGATAGAACTAACCTTGATATTTCACATAAAGAAACAATAAATCTAGACGGAATAGGAACTATAAATATTGGTCAAAAAATCTGCCTTCTAAGGTATACATATAAAGTTCAAATAAGAGGAGAAAGAAATTTTAAAAATTTGACTGAGGAACAGATTGCTTGGTATACAGAACAAGGAATGATTTGGGATTACAAAAAGTATCAAGAAGAAAGAAAAGGAAAAATCTATCAGAAGAAGCTATAGAAGAAAGTATCTTTATTTCCTTAAACTTCGAAAACACTGTTTTAATTGGAAGATAAACTGAACTATATCAAAAAAATGAATGAGACAATATATCACAGACTAAAACAAATATAATGATAATGAGAAAATACTAGAAAGAAATTGATAAGGTGATAACCTACAGTAAAAAAGAAAAGGAAAGAAAAGTGAATATGCAAAAAATAAATTTAACCGAGAACTTAAGCATAAAAAAATTAAATCCCAATAATCCGTTAGATATATTACTAATAGAGGAGTTAGAACAGGATAAGGAAATATCAGGAGATAAAGGATATTTAGGTTCTCTAATGAGTGAAATAAAAAGCAAAAAACATTTGTATCATGAAAAACTATATAATAGTTCTTATATTATTTATCATCAAAGATATCCTATTGGTTATCTAAAAATATCACCAATGTTTATGTATGAAGGAGAAAACATGGTAGATATCTCTTATGCTATCCATAAAGAGGCAAGACATAAAGGATATATGTACCAAACGCTAGAAAGTGTAGTTGATACACTGTATGATACATATAGTGAAATTGAGAATATAATGTTACTGATTGATTATAGAAACAAAGCAAGTAGAAAGGTAGCTAAGCGTGCTCATAAGCGATGGCCTAACAGAAGAAGAACATCAAGAACAAGGATATGTAATATATCAAAAATTGAGAAAATAACTCTAACCTAAAAAATTAGGGTGGTTAGATAAGTACAATAGCTCATTGTTTTACGAGAAAATGACTTCGCTAAAATAGGTTAAAAATCCTAGGATGACTAAAATTGCAATCAAGAAAGTGTCAATTGACATTTCTTTTCTTTTATGCTATAATATGCAGCAAGAAAGGAAAGATGTAAATTGGATAAAGAAATGAAAGGGACAATAGATGTAGAAAAGACTGCATCAGGTACATCAAGTGTGATGGATTTTTGTGAAACAATAAGTAAACCAATAAGAAGTTTAAGAGGAACACAAGAAATAAGAAGTTTATCTTCTTATGATGCTACTATATTAGAACGAAGCATAGCATTAAACCAAATGGCTTGCTTATATTTAAAAACCATTACAGGAAGTGATAAACCAGAGGCAGAGGAGGTAAAACTACAAGCAGGAGTTTGTTTCAATAGATATCTCAATGACTGCGTTATTTATTATTTAATGGATACATCAGATGATTATAATATAAAAGCAGAACAAACAAATGCTACTTTAAAGAGAATGGAAGAATTATGTAATCAAGCAGAAACTATAGGTTTTAATGCAGAAGATGAAAAAACACCTGAAAATGAAGCAGGACTTTCATGCCGAACTGCTTTAAAAAACATCCATGAATTAGCAGGTATAATGTTATCTATCAGTGGTCCAAATGCAAATGATTTTATAAGAGAAACTCTTCCACAAGGGATGTTTATATCATCAATGGAATCAATGGTGGAATCAATAGCTTCAGGAAACAAAGAAGATCAATATCTTGCAATAAATCAGTATGAAACATTAAAAAATTATGCCGAGAGTGTATTAAGCAAGAGTAAAACAGAAGCTAATCCACAAGCAAGTACAGGAAAAGCAAAATAATTAATATGAAAAATCAAAAGTAAATCTGAACAAGATTTATTTTTTTTGTCAATAATCTGTCAACAACAAGAAAATTCCACTAGCAAATATTTACAAATATATCTTTTTTGAGTTAATATATAGGTAATCAGTGGTAGCTGGTGGTGAAAAATGGGGGATTTATATGTTCTTGGGAGAGTATCATCATTCAATCGATGATAAAGGAAGATTAATTATTCCAGCAAAGTTTAGATCAGAATTAGGTGATAAATTCATTATCACAAGAGGAATTGAAAATTGCTTATTTGCATACCCAGAAAAACGCTGGGAAGAAATTGTCCATAAACTAGAGTCCTTACCATTTACCAAAAAAGATGCAAGAAATTTTACACGTTTCTTTCTCTCCGGTGCTACTGTAGCAGAATTTGACAAGCAAGGCCGTGTAAATATTACCTCCCCACTAATTAATTATGCTAGTATCGAAAAAGACTGTGTAATTATCGGTACTGGTGATAGGTTAGAAATATGGTCAGAAGATGCTTGGAACAGTTTTTTCGATTCTGCTTCCATCAACATGTCTGATATAGCCGAAAATTTATTTAATGAAAGTGTGGATTTATAGTGGAAAAACATATTAGTGTATTATTAGAAGAATCAATTTCTGCTTTGAATTTAAAAGAAGACAGTACAATAGTAGATTGTACTTTAGGCTATGGAGGACACAGTAGTTACATCTTGCAACGAATAAAAAGAGGGAACCTATTCGCCTTTGATCAAGATAGTGAAGCAATTCGGCATAGTACTAATCGCCTTAGTGCGATTGGTACTAACTTCACTATTATCAAAAGTAATTTCGTAAACTTAAAAGAAGAACTAAATAAATTAAATGTCCATGAAGTAGATGGCATCCTTTTTGATTTAGGAGTATCTTCTCCTCAATTAGACGATGCCTCACGTGGATTTTCATATCATGAAGATGCAAGACTTGACATGCGTATGAACAAAGATAATCCTCTTTCTGCTTATGAAGTAGTAAATAATTATACAAAAGAGGAGTTAGCAAATATATTTTATAAATACGGGGAAGATAAATTCTCAAAAAATATTGCCAAAAAAATAGTAGAAGCAAGAAAACAAAAACCAATTGAGACAACTCTAGAGTTAGTAGAAGTAATAAAAAGTGCTGTCCCTATGAAATTTAGAAAAGATAAGCATCCGGCTAGACAAATTTTTCAGGCAATAAGAATTGAAGTGAATCATGAACTAGATGTATTAGTTCCAGCTTTAGAACAAGCACTTTCACTAATTAGAGTAGGTGGAAGAGTAGCCGTTATTACATTCCATTCTTTAGAAGATAGAATCGTAAAACAATATTTTAAAGAACAATGTAAGATAGATGATAAAGTAAAAGGGTTGCCAAATATTCCAGAAGAATATTTACCAGATTTTAAACTAGTAGTAAATAAAGCTATTCTTCCAAGTGAAGAAGAACTAAAAAATAATAATAGAGCAAGAAGTGCAAAACTTCGAGTAATAGAAAAAATAAAATAAGAAAGAAGGAGGAACAATGAGAAAAGTAAAAAAGCGCCTTAAGATGTCTAAATTTGAAAAATTAATTTATACTTTAGCTTTATTCTTGTTAGTAATTTCTCCGGTATCCATTGTTTTTTCAAAAGCAACATTAGCTAATATCAACTATGAAGTGGAAAAGCAAAAAAAGATGATAGAAGAACAACAGAAAACAAATGAAAGTTTAGCAATGACAATCAATGAATTAGCTTCCCTTACAAAAATTCAAGAAGTTGCAGAACAACAAGGATTAAGCTATAATAATAATAATATAAAAACTGTAACAGAAGATGAAAAATAGGATGTGAGGAAATGAAAAAAGCAAAAAAGAGAAAGACAAATAATATCAGATATTCAAAGATAGTAATTTTTGCTTCTCTTTTTTTGTTTGCGTGTATGGTTGGTAGAGTAATTCAATTAGGATTATCAACAGAAATAGATGGTGTAAACCTAAAAGAATTAGCAAGTAAAAGAACGACAACAAAAGAAATATTAACAGCAAAACGTGGTAGTATTTATACATCTGATGGAGATGCTCTAGCACAAAACGTTTCATCTTACAAATTAATTGCCTATCTTGATCCTAAAAGAACAACGAATAAAGATAATCCTCAGCACGTGGTAGATAAAGAAAAAACAGCTGATGCTTTAGCACCAATATTAGGAATGACAAAAGAAGAAGTATTAGGGTACTTATCAAAGGAAAATGTTTATCAAACAGAGTTTGGTTCCAAAGGAAAAGGATTATCAGAATTAACAAAAAATAAAATTGAAGCTCTAAATTTACCAGGAATTGACTTTATAGAAAGTTTTAAGAGATATTATCCAAAAGGAGATTTTGCATCTTACACAGTAGGATATGCCAAAACAGCAACTAATGAGGAAACAGGAGAAGAAACAATTACAGGTGAAATGGGAATTGAAAAATATTATGATAAGATTTTAAAGGGAGAAGACGGATACGTACAATATCAAAAAGACCTACAAGGATATAAAATTGCCGACACAAACGAAGTAAGAAAAGAAGCATCCCAGGGAAAAGATATTTATCTAACATTAGATAGTCAAATTCAATTTTTTGTAGAACAAGCATTAAACAATGCAGATATAGATTACGATTGGGAATGGTTTAATATTACAATTATGGATGCCAAAACAGGTGCACTACTTGCTACAGCAACAACACCATCATTTGATCCAAATATTAGAAATATTACAAACTATCTAGATCCTACTATCTCATCTCCTTATGAACCTGGTTCCACAATGAAAACGTTTACTTATATGGCTGCCATGGAAAATGGTGTATATAATGGACAAGAAACATATCTATCAGGAACCTATACAACAACAGATGGAACAGTAATTGGTGACCATGATAGAAATGGTTGGGGTGTAATTACTTTTGATAAAGGTTATGCGATGAGTAGTAACGTTGGAGTAATTAACTTAATTAATCGACATATGAGTAGTGCTATGTTAAGAGAATATTTTAAAAAGTTAGGCTTCGGAAGAAAGACAGGAATTACCCTTCCAAATGAAGAAGCAGGAAAACTAGATTTTAAATATGAAACAGAAATCTATAATGCAGGATTTGGACAAGGTATCACAACAACACCAATTCAGAATGTAAAAGCAATGACTTCTCTAACAAATGATGGAATGCTTCTAGAACCATTTATTGTAAAAAAAATCGTAGATCCGTCTACAAAGGAAGTAATTCTAAAAAACAAAAGAACAGAAATAGAACGGGTAGCATCCTCAGAAACAGTTGCTAAAATGATTCAATTAATGGATGACTGTGTCAATGGAATAGGTAATACAGGTAGTGGCTTTAGAATACCAAGTGGTGAATTAATAGGAAAAACAGGAACAGCGCAGATAGCATCAGAAGATGGAAGTGGATATTTATCAGGAAAAGAAGATATTATCTCATCTTTTTCAGGAATATATCCAAAAAGTGATCCAAAACTAATAATATATGCATCAGTAAAAAGACCATCTGGAGGAAGCCAAAAACCACTATCCAATGCGGTGAAAGAAATAGTAAACAATGCTTCTAAATATTATGGAAATGATGATACAGCATCTCCAGAAATCACAATTACAGAATATGAAATGCCAAGTTTTGTTAATAAAAATTTAGAATCCACAAAAACTACTCTAACAGCAGCAGGAATAGGATACACAGTAATAGGAGCAGGGGATAAAGTAATAAAACAATATCCAGAAAAAAGTGATATTATTACTAATAAAGATACTGTCTATCTAATTACCAACGATCCGAATTTGACTGTACCAAATGTAGTAGGTTTATCATCTAAAGTAGCAAATAGTATTTTAAGTTTATTAGGTATTAAAGTAAACTTAGATGGCGTAGGTTATGTAACAGCACAAAGTATTCCAGAAAATACACCGATTACTGACGGATTAGAAATAACACTAGCTCTAAGTCCTAAATTTAGTAGTAGTTAAAGGATGTGTTTAAAATGAATAAGATATTATTCATAGTAGAAGTAGTTGGTATAATTATTGCTATTATCGTTGTATTAATCGTAAAAGTAATACCAGAGTATGAAAGTAGTCTGGGTAGTAGCGAAAAACTATTTATCTATGGAAATTATAAAACAAGTGTAGAAGTAAAAATAGAATCAGGATCAGAGTTTTTATTAATAATAAATGAAAAGAATCAAATCTATCAGATATTCTTTGAAAATGAACAATCAACAATCTTAGTAAATAAAAATATAGAAACAAAAAGTATTACAGATGGTATAACAGAAATAGTCCAAATTTTAATACATAATAATGAACTAGAAAACAAGAAAATAACAATAGTTAATTATGGAGAAGAAGAAATAAGCAATCAAATCGTTACAAAGTTTAATGAGGAATTAATGAAAAACAATAAAACTTGCTCAATAGAAACTCAAACTTCTACACTGCAAGAAAAAGCACAAAGTCTAAACATAGAGGCAACAGAACAAGAACAGATTTTATGGTCTTTATATGAAATCTCTTATGAATATTTGAATAATGTAGAAACATCTACTAATGAAGTTAGCACTTTAACAACAGAACAAGCTATCTCATATATGGATAATATTTACCAAAAGTTACAAACGTACATGATAAATAAAAATATTGCAAATCAATCAAGAGATGATTTATCGATGCCAATACAATATATACCAGGAGATAATAATAATGAGGTATATCCAACAAGTAGTAGTTGGTATTATATAGAAAACTATAAAATATATGCAGAAATTACTTTGTCAGAAGGGTTAAATAATTATACATATTGCTATAATGGCTCTTTAGAGGAAAAGAAAGAAGGAATGTGTACGTGAAAAAAATAGTAAAAAATAAAAATATCATTATTACTATACTATGTATAACCATAATAGTATTAAGTATAGGCTTTACTTTAGTTACTTTAAAATTAAAAGAAAGAGAAAGTAAAAGCAAAATATATGATGTATCAATAGTACGAATTCAAGAGGGAACAGCAATCAAAGGAGGAGAAGTATTACCAACGGGAAAAAGTAAAATAGAAGACAATGGAAAAACAGCTAATTTTGAGTTTACCCTAAATTATCCCAAAGATACTTTAACTTATATTATTACTATCAAAAACAATGGTAATTTGAAAGCAAAAATTGATGGCCTAGCAGAAAGCCCAGATTATTTAAATAGTAATAATCAAGCAAATACCATCCTTCCAGTAATCATAAACCACAATGATATTACCAACCAAGAACTAAATCCAGGAGAAGAAATTAATTTGACAGTAACGGTAGAATTTACAAGTAGTGGACTACCAATGGCAAAGGTAATTCCATATGAAGTAAGTATCTTAACATCTTGTGTTGAATAAAATAAATTTAAAAAAGGCATTCCATATCGGCATGCCTTTTCTTCCGTTATTAAGGCATTGTGGTTTATAGTTTTATATATATCTTAATTAGGAAAAGTGATAGCTATGAAAACAAAAGAAGTCTACAAAGTAAAAACGAGAACGAAAACTTGAAAATGAAACTTCTTTAAATAATATTGTTTATAAAAAATATCGACATTCTATTTCTCATTTGATATAATGAATACATAATAGGAGTGCGTATATGGAAAGTAAAGGTAAAAGTCAAAAACAAAAGAAAATAATAGTAATTTTTATCATATCGTTAATATTACTAATAGCAGGTATCATATTATCGTATTTTTCTTCTGCCAAATATGTTGCTAAAAGAGCAGTGAAGGTCATGAGTCAAAATGTAATCGAACTAGCAAATAGCAGAAATCAAACAGGACTAGAAGAAAACTTCAAAACAACTAGTACAATAAAAGTAAATTTACAAAGTGATTATTATCAAGCTTTATCATCATTAAGTACGGAATATCAAGTATTATCAAATCTATTAAGAAACCTAAGTAATACAGAAACTCAAATAACAATGATTCAAGATCAGCAAAATAAAAAAATGTTAATAAATTATGATACAAAATTATCTGGACAACCTCTAGCAAATGTAAAGTATCTAGTAGACAATGCAACAGAGTACTATTATATTGACGGCTTAACACAGAGCTATGTTAATAATGGTAATAACAGATATTTTGAGTCATTAAACTCTACAACTACAACCAAAGAAAATATAGAATATATCATAGAAAAAATAACAGAATCAGCAGCAAATAACATAAAAGATGAATATTTATCAGAAAGCTATGAAAAAGAATATAAAAAAATAACGGTTACATTGACAGAAAATGATATGGTAGAATTTTTAAACAATATTTTAGAAGAATTAAAGAAAGATAGTAAAGCAAATCAAATTTTAACAGGATATGATAAAGATTTTTCTAAAGCTAAAGTAACAAAAAAGGATGTAGCAGGTTTAGGTACAGTTACAATAAATATTTATATTGATAAACTTATAGGTCAAATAAAAAAATATGAAGTGATAAGTGATAAAGACTCTATTACATATTATGAAGGAGAAAGCAAGGTAATAGAAATACGTAATAATGATAAATTAGTAACTAAGTTGGACATTACCTCAAAGGAAGATAAAACAGATATAAAAATAACAGATGAAAATAATAAAAGCATTGGTAGTATCTCTATCAGTAAAACAAGTACAAATTATGATATAGTTGCTAATATTACAACAGAAGAATTTAGTGCTAATTTTGGTTATAATTCACAAATTACCAATTTAAAAGAAGGTAAATCATATGACAGCGGTACAACAATCAGTTTAGATATAACTGCGAATAATTCAGTATTATTTAATGGTACAATGGAAATAACTAGTACCACTACAAACGATACAACAATTAATGAAGATGTATCTAATTCCGTATTAGCTAGTACAGTCGGAACAACACCATCAGAATTAGTAATGCAAAAATTCGCTGAAATGATGATGCGTTTAGGTAGTTAGGAGAAATAAGAAGTATATGAAAAACTTACAAGAGGCAATAATAGAAGCAAAAAAAGGAATGAATCAAAATGCAGGGGGACCTTTTGGTGCCATTATCACAGATGAAAATGGAAATGTAGTAGCAACAGGTCACAATACTGTCTTAAAATCAAAAGATCCAACAGCTCATGCAGAAATAAATGCAATAAGAGAAGCTTGTCAAAAATTAAATACAAAAGATTTAAGTAATTGTAGAATATATAGTACCTGTGAACCATGTCCAATGTGTCTATCAGCAATTATCTGGGCAAATATAAAAACAATATATTATGGAAGTACCCGTAAAGATGCCTCCAAAGTTGGATTTAAAGATGATGATATCTACGAATTTTTAAAAGGCAAGAATGAACTATTAAAACGAATAGAAATAAATAGTCAAGAATGCAAAGAACTATTAGAAAATTATACTGGTGAAATCTATTAGGAGGAATTTATATATGGAAAAAGATAAAAAAGAAAAAAATATATCCAAAAAGAAACAAGAAGATAAAAAACAAGAGAAAACAAATAGAATTTTATTAACAGTATTTTTAGTGCTATGTGTAGTAGTATTTGTACTAGCCATCGTAATGATTAATAAAAATTCGGAATATCAAAAAGATAAATATGATATTAGAGTACCATTAACTAGTGAAGAGTTAAAAAAGGGTGTAGATATAGAAATTAGTATGGACGATGTTAAAAAAAATCAGAGTAAGGAATATCGTATTCAAGTAACAAATTATATAGATGACAACATAAATGAAGAGAAGAAAAAATATAAGATTGAAGTATCTCTACCAAAAAAAGATAGTAATATTGATATAGAATTATATAGTAGTGAAGAAAATTATGAATTATTAGAAGGAAAAAAGAAAATAGAAAATTTAAGATTAGAGAAAAACAAAAAACAAAAAGTAACTTATACATTAAAATTAACTCAGAGACAAACACCAACAGAAGAAGAATTTGTAAAAGTAGTTTTTTCAGAAGATAAATAAAGGAGGATAACCATGGAAGAGGTAGAAAATCTCGGAAAATTAACAATAGAAAAAAAAGGACAACAAGTAGAATGTGATATCCTTTTTATTTTTGAAAATAATGATAAAAAGTATGTAGGATATACTGACTATAGTATAGAAGAAAATGAAAGAATAAATATTTATGTCAATACGTATAATTCACTAGTAGATGTTAAAGAAATAAGTAAAATAACATCACGAGATGAGATAGAAGTAATTCAAAAAGTATTAGAAAAAATTGCCAGTAATACTCCATCATGTAATAATGAAATGAGAAAAATCTACCAATTAATGCAAGAAAATATAGAAAAGTATTCTAGTCTAAGTAAAAAAGAAACTACTACAAAAGATGATCAAATAGAAGAAGAAAAAGAAGAACTAGAAGAAAATATAAAACAAGCACGAAATAAAATTCCAAAAGAATTATTAGAGGAATTAAAAGAAGAAAGAGAATTGAATATAAAGGTAAATAAAGAATTTAAACAAGATGTGACAGAAAATCACAAACAATACAAAGTAATTTCATAACGATAAGATTTAAAAATGATATAGAAGGAGAAAATAGTTAGTTCTCCTTCTTTTTTCTAATATTAACGTAGGAACAAAAAGTATGAAATATTATCACCAGGAGTAGTTAAAATACCTAGCTGAAAACCAATTTTCAATTGAAAGATAAATAGAAAGCATGCTATAATGAAACAAGAAAAGAGGATAATATGAAATTAGTTACAAAAATAAACGACGCCAAATATGTAACTCATAATGGTACGATGCATGCAGATGAAGTCTTCGCAACTGCATTTTTAGACTTATACAAAAAAGATATCGAAGTAATAAGAGTCTCAACGGTAGAAAAAGATAAACTACAACCAGATGCTATAGTTTATGATATAGGAAGAGGAAAATTTGACCATCATGGTCAAGAAGTAGAAACAAGAGAAAATGGTATAAAATATTCTTCCTTCGGCTTATTATTTAGAGAGTTTGGAAGAGATTTTCTAAAGAAGAGAAACATAGAAGAAATAGAGGAAGCATTTACTATGATAGAAAAAGAATTAATTGAAGGAATCGATGCTATAGATAATGGTATGTTTCCAGAAATAACTTCTATTTACAAAGTAAAAACAATAAGTGATGTAATAAAACTATTTAATCCAAGTTATGGAAGCAATCAAACAGAAAGCGAACAATTTATAAAAGCAGTAGAACTAGCGAAAACAATATTAGAAGAACTTATATCTAATGTCTCGGGAAAATTAAAAGCCAAGAAAATCATCCTAGACAAAATAAAAAATGAAACCAAAGATTATTTAGAATTAGAAGAGTTCTTACCCTACGAAGAAACAATATTAAAAGAGGAAGCTGGAAATCATCTATTATTTGTAATGTATCCATCCAATCGAGGTGGTTATGGAATCAAAACCATAAAGAAATCATTAGAGGACAAAACCGATAGACTTCAATTTCCTGAATCCTGGGCAGGGTTAGAAAAAGAAGAATTAGAAAAAGTATCTGGCATTAAGAATATTGAATTTTGCCATAGTGGAAGATTCTTAGTAACATGTAAGACTAAAGAAGCGGCTTATCAAGTTTTAGATAAAGTACTTCCAAAAGATAAGTAGGTGAACTAATTGGTTGAATTAATATTTGGAAGTATTTAGACTATAATTACAATATTATTTACAACGGTATGGATATCAGAAAATAAATTGGTAGATATAGCAGCCATTTCATTCTTCACTATATTTTTGCCTCAGGGTATATTTTTATTAGTAAAAGGATTAAAAAAAGTAATTAAAAATAAAAAAACAAAAAAATTAGGAGCAGAATGTTTTGCTATGATAGAAGGTGTTTATCTAACTGGTACCTATATGAATACGGAAGAAAATCATAATAACAGATAGTGGAAGTCATCTAAAAAGATGACTTTTAATTTTTAATGGAAAAACTATCTTTCGCTAAATTCATAAAATCTTGATAAGAGATATCACCAGTAGAAATCTTATTATTAATAACAATATCCAAAGGATAAACCTTGGAATTAGAAAAATAAATATTTTCTCCCTTTTCTAGACGAACAACTCCAGAAGAATAATCTAAATAAAGTTGATTATTAAACTCCAATAAAACTTGCTGAATCTGAATTCCAGAAGGAATATCACTATTTTGAATCATTTCTACAAGTTGTGATACCATGAACTGAAAATTATCATTAGTAATATCATCAGGAACTTTAATATGAATATGAATATCTACGGCAATACTAGGAAGATGAGTAATAAAAGATTCTAAAGAAATATCCGTATCAGTAAGAGATTGAAAATCACTACCAAGATACTGATAAAGATTACTAATAGTAGGATTATCTATACCTAATCCATCATACATTTCAATATAGGTAATAGAAGGAAATACTTGTTGAAATTGTGTTAATAATTTTTGTTCTAACTGTTCTTTCATAATAACACTAAGATAAGTATCATAAAAACCTTCAGACTGTGTTTTTTTATCTATTTGAGTAAACTTAAATTCAGAATTAGAATGTCTAACTTCTTTTACATAAAATTCTAAATCTTGATATGAAACGCGGTAAATATAATCTGTAATACGCCTACCATTACAAGGTTGAGTATAAACAAATCCTGAACTACCAGGCTTTAAACAATAGGAAGTAACAAACGTAATATCAGAAGCAGAACAATCCATATGATATTTTTCATTTAAATAGTCTCTAACACCAGAAATGTCTGGTTTTCTAAAAAGTCGAGGAACCAAAGAAAGACCACGACCAAAAACCAAATAAACAAGACCCAGCATTAAGAACAAAATAGAAAGACTAACTAAAACAATACCTAATTTTTTACGCATAAACTTCACCTTCTAACTAAATAATAGCATAGCAAAAAAAGTAAAACAATAAATCATAAAATAAACAAAATGTAAATCATGTCAACCATGGAAAAAAAACATATTATCAGTTGACAATCATTGAAAAGAAAGAGTATATTTATTTATAGAGTAATATAATAAAGCTAAGAAAGGATAGAGGTATATGGAAAAAACAATCAAAAATAAAAACATAATAATTGGATTGTCAATTTTTTTGATTCTAACAGCCATGGTTTTACTATTGAAATCAAGTTTTGCAGCACCAGAAGAGAGAAAATTAATAATTAAAAATAGTATTCAAGATAAGATGGAAGAGAAGAACTTAACTTTTGATTATCTAATAGAGTTAGATGATACAACAGTAAATAAAACATTTAGTAACGTAGAATTTAAAAATGGTCAGGCCATCGTATCCATACCTCCTGATGAAGAAATATCTATTGTATTTGATGCTAATTATAAATATAAAGTAAGCCCATTATCCGAAAATCAAAATATAACTTATATATCCCAACAAATACAATCGGGAGAGCTATCCCTAGAAGAAGACAGTATCGTCGTTTATGAAATGAAAAGGATACAAGATGAAACAAATAAAATAGAAAATGAAAACGAAATAGCACAAACACCATCAAATGAAGGACAAAATCAAAAGGAACCAGAAGAAATATTGGATATGGTAACTAACTCAGCAACAATTGTTGATTTAGATGAACTAGAAGATGGAGAATATTATGTTATCTTTAGAGCAATTGGAGGAAAAGCATACTTATTAAGTGGAAAAGGAAATGCTAAATTAGCAACAACATATGAAACTAAAAAAGGTGGGAAAATAACTTGGCCAAAAGATTCTGTTGATTATAAAAATATCATTTGGCAATATCAAGGACCAAGTGATCATGCTATGTTAAAAAGTATAGGAGATGAGATAACTTCTTACTTAACAATAGGAAAAGAAACGCATGGAGTAAGACCAATAGGAACAGATCCTTCCTATGTTACATTAACATCTTTCACATCTCCGGCAATTAGAATTTCAAATGATAATCATTACTTAGGATTATCTGGTGATAAAGAAACTTTTATGAGTACCTTATCACCAACAAGTCTATCTTTAGCGAAATTAGATAAAGAAGTAATAAAGGTAGCATTTGATGCTAGTAATGGGAATGAAACTATTTATGAAGGGGCAACAGAAACAAATAAAATTTTATTTTCAGGAGAAAGTATTTTATCACCAACCGAAGAAGAAATAGAATTACCTAAAAACTATAATTATAAACTAGTATCCTGGGTCAACATAGAAACAGGCGAAGAAGTATCTCCAGGATCCCCTGTTACTTTGACGAAAGATACAACATATTATGCGAATTATCAAGCAGAAAACTATAATATTGGTGTAAATAAAGATATAGTAAATAGTGTTAGTACAAGTGAATTTATGACGACCAAACTATATGATATCAATGACTTATTTAATTTAAATAGTGCAATAAAAACACAGTCAAGAGATTTTGAACAAACAAAAGAAAGTTGGGATTTGGTTCCTTATGGACAACTAAATGTATTAAATAAACCATCCTTAGGATTATCATTTTTTGATACATCACAATCAAAAGATAAAGGAAGGTTATCACTATTAAATGGAAGAGATAAAATAAACTCCAATAGACAAGAAACAAATGGTGAAAATTACTATGATGGTATTATATCTCAAGGGATTACAGAAGATGTAAAAAACGGAATATTTAATGATAATACATTAGGAATAACATACGTAGGTGAAGGAGATTATTTATACCAATTTGATGAAAAGACAGGATATTATTACTATGATAGTACGAAAAACGC
This sequence comes from uncultured Bacilli bacterium, assembly GCA_944332295.1. Taxonomy (GTDB): domain Bacteria; phylum Bacillota_I; class Bacilli_A; order RF39; family UBA660; genus Faecimonas. The sequence continues at coordinate 19,789 of CALVJR010000006.1, forward strand.
AGCATCATATAATCAACAAGATAACCGCTTTTATGTGTATAATTACACTTACGGGACAACAAAATCACAAGGAGAAGACAATACGGATTTTTTACCATTTAATTATATGAGTAAAGAGGAAGCAAATGCTGGAGAAACTCTAGGATCTAGTGGTGGTAGAACAAACTATTGGTTTGGCATGGAGAGTAACATCAACTTTATTCTACCAGATGATGCAGGCTCAAAAGATAGTACCGGAAAATATCAAAATAGAGGATTGAATGATAATGATATGGTATTTAAGTTTACTGGTGATGATGATATCTGGGTATATATAGATAATGAGCTAGTATTAGATTTAGGTGGAGTACATGATGTAATTTATGGAGAAATCAATTTCTCAACAGGAGTTGCTACCATAGCTCAACGTGGTGCAGAAAAGAAAAAGGACTCTTTAGGATATATATCATTTAATAAAAATGAAATCTCAAACACAACTAAAATTCAGCAGTATGATATTTCTCATATCAAGGCAGGAAGTCATACTTTAAAAATATATTATTTAGAAAGAGGAGCTTCTCAATCGAATGCCGGAATTTATTTTAATGTTTCTGACAAATATAAAGATAATGCTGCAATAGAAGTATCAAAAGAAGTAAAAGGAACTAAAACAGAAGAAAGTTTTAATTTTCATATCAAATTTGATGAACCAATCACAGGAAAATATGGAAATTTAGAAGTAGTAAATGGGGAAGGTAATTTTACTTTAAAAGATGGAGAAAAAATACCAGTGACTGGCCTACCATCTGGAATAACCTATGAAATAACAGAAACGATAACTTCATCTTATGAATCAACAATTGAAATAAACAGTCAGAAAATAACTGGTCCTACAGCAAGAGGCACAGTAATAGGTGGAAGGTTAGAGCAAATAAACTACATTAATAAGAATATAGATAATAATACTCCAATTGAAGAACCAAAGCCTCCTCAGGAAGATATTAATAATGAAAATGTACCAAACACAATCGACAATATAATAAAATACATAGTATTATTTATAGTATCTGGAATAGGTATAGTAGCATCTATCATAGTAATAGTAAAGAAAAAACAACAAAAAGAAAAAGAGAAAAAATCAGAAATAGAAGGAATCGAATTATTAAAATAAAAAACTTGAAACGGGTATGAGATAAGATTAAGTTCTATAAACCAACATAAAAACTAACTAAACACAAAAAAGAGCATATATATGCTTTTTTTTCATGCATACTTCTTTAATCAAAACATAAAAACTAGTAGAGGTGACTTATGTTTCTAAGAAAGATTGATGAAAGAATAAAAATTGTTTTTTTGATTTTATTATTATTATTTATATTTATTATTTTAAGAGTGTTTTATGTACAAATGGTTGACTACAAAAAATTAAATGAGTATGCATCTGACCTATGGAGTAGAGATTTGCCATTAGAAGCAGATAGAGGGCTAATACTAGATAGAAATGGTGTAGTACTAGCAGACAATTTAACGACAACATCACTAGTATTAATACCCAACCAAATAAAAAATAAAAAGAAAACAACTAAGCAATTAGCAGAAATATTAGGAGTAAGTTACGAGGAGATGAAAGAACATGTCTTTAAAGAAACCTCAATTGAACGTGTGCACCCGGAAGGAAGAAGACTATCCTATGATATTGCAGAAAAAATAGCAGCCTTAAAATTAGATGGAGTTTATTTAGTAAAAGAGGCAAAAAGATATTATCCCTATGGAAATATGCTATCTCATAGTCTTGGCTATGTTGGTATTGATAATCAAGGTCTATCAGGATTAGAATTACAATATGATGATTATCTAACAGGAAAAAGTGGTGCTATTAAATATTTTTCTGATGCTAAAGGAAATAAATTAAACCTATCAGATATCTATGTAGAACCACAAGATGGTATGAATATTTCTTTAACTATAGATATTAATATTCAAAAATCATTAGAAAGAGAATTAGATAATGTAGTAGATATGTTTTCATCAGACATGGCTCTAGCAATTGTTATGGATCCCAATAATGGAGAAATTTTAGGTATGGCATCACGTCCGGATTATGACCCTAACCAATATCAAGACTACTCACAAGAAGTATTAAGTAGAAACTTACCAATCTGGGCATCCTATGAGCCAGGATCAACTTTTAAAATTATCACAACCTCAGCTGCAGTAGAAGAAGGAGTAGTAGACTTAAATAAAGACCATTTCTACGATGCCGGAAGTGTCAATGTTGATGGTTCAACATTAAGATGTTGGAAAGCAGGAGGGCATGGAGAGCAAACTTTTCTCCAAGTACTCCAAAACTCCTGTAACCCGGGATTTGTCAAAATGGGACAACTCTTAGGAAAGGAAACACTATTTGACTATATCGACAAATTTGGTTTTGGAGCAAAAACCGGAGTAGATTTAAATGGGGAAGGAAAAGGAATCATATTTAATCTAGACCAAGTAGGAAATGTTGAACTTGCAACAACTGCTTTCGGTCAAGGAGTAAGTGTAACACCAATCCAACAAGTAACAGCCGTATCTGCAGTAGTAAATGGAGGAACACTCTATGAACCATATATCGTAAAAAGTATTTCAGAAAAAGAAACAAACAGTATTATAGAACAAACTAAAAAGAAAAAAATAAGACAAGTAATCAGTGAGAAAACATCAAGAATTATGAGGCATGCCCTAGAAAGTGTTGTTGCAAAAGGTGGCGGAAAAAGTGCCTATATCGAAGGATATAGAATAGGAGGAAAAACAGGAACTGCTCAAAAAGTACAAGATGGAAGATATTTAGTAGGAAACTATATTATGTCCTTTATGTCAGTAGTACCATCCAATGACCCGGAAGCAGTATTATATCTTGCCATCGATAATCCAAAAAACACAGCACTACTTTCCAGTTATACAACAACACCAATCGCAAGACGTATCCTACTAGATATTATTGATGCTCTAGGAATAGAAAGACAAGATGGAGAAATGAAAAAAGATTTAGAATGGACAGACATTCCAACCCATGAAGTACCAAATGTAGTAGGAAAAACAGTAGAAGAAGCTAAGAAAAAATTAACAAACTTTGAAATAAAATATTCAGGTAATGGAAAAAAAGTAATAGCACAGTCCCCAGAAGCAGGTGAAAAATTAGAAGAAGGAGGAACAGTAAGACTACTATTAGAATAAATAAAATAATATATAAAATGCATCTTCAAAAAAACAAAGATGCATTTTTTGACGTTAAAAGGAGCATTTACTTTTAAACTTATCTATAGTATATTTAAATAAAATAGGATGGTGTAATAATCATGGGATTTTTAAATTTTAAAAGAGAGCCAAAAGCTCCATGGAGTAAATATTATACAAAGGAAGATATGAATCTACATATTCCAGAAAGTTCCGTATACAATTATTTTGAAGAACAAGTATTAAAGTTTGATAATAATATATGTCTAGATTATTATGGTCGTAAAGTTAGATATAGAGAGCTACTAAATCGTATAGATATTTGTGCAAAAGGACTATATAACTATGGAATAAGAGAAAAAGACGTGGTTACCTTATGTCTTCCTAACACATTAGAAGGAATCGCTTCCTTTTTTGCAATTAGTAAGGTAGGAGCCATTGCTAATTTTATTCATCCTGCAAGTAGTGAAAACGAAATCATGACCTCAATAAATGATATGGATAGTAAAGTAATTATCGCAATCGACAGCAATTATTGGAAAATAGAAAATGTTATAAAAAAAACAAAGATAAAGAAAGTAATATTAGTAAGTCTAAATAATTATATGCCTTGGCGAAACAAATTAAGGTATCATAGAAATAAAATTAAAATTAAACTAGCAAAAGATAATAAATTATATATAATGTGGCATGATTTTATGGAAGTTGCAGAAGATACTTATTTTAAAGACTATGCAGTAAAGGGTAGGAAAGATGACCCTGCTATCATTCTTCATAGTGGAGGCACAACAGGTTCTCCAAAAGGAGTAGTATTATCGAATGGGAATTTAATAGCTTTTGTAAAAAGTGCTACCATAGGACAAAGTTATTTAGAAAAAGGAGATACTTGTCTAGCACTAATGCCAATATTTCATGGCTTTGGTATCGTTCATAGTGTATTATTCCCTTTAACAATAGGAATGAATGTTATTTTGAGACCTAAATTTGATGTAAAAGAATATTGTCAAATGATAAAAAAGTATAAACCACAAATATTAATGGGAGTACCCACCTTATTTGAGTCCTTATTATCAGAATTAAATGATGACATATCCCTAGAATTTTTAAAATGCGTTTTAGTAGGAGGCGATACTCTAAAAAAAGGCTTGCATGACAAAATTAACAAATTTCTAAAAAAACATGGAGCCAGAATTAAAGTAAGTGCAGGATATGGATTAAGTGAAGCTGTCTGTGGCGTATCTCTTGGAGATCCTAAGAATCAAAAAGAGGACGCTATTGGAATTCCACTCCCTGGAATTTATGTTGGTATTTTTTCAGAAGTAGATGAAGAAGTTCCTTATAATGAACCAGGAGAAATTTGTGTCTGTGGACCTACAGTAATGTTAGGTTATTATAATAATGAAAAAGAAACCAATATAGCACTACACATTCATAAAGACGGAAATATCTGGCTACATACCGGTGATATTGGTTCTATGGATGAAGATGGATATATTACTTTTATGAATCGTTCTAAAAGAATGATTATTTCATCAGGATATAACGTTTATCCAAATCAAATAGAAAAACTATTAGAAACTCATCCATCAGTAATGTTATGTACAGTAGTAGGAATACCACACAAAAGAAAAATAGAAGTACCCAAGGCATTTATCGTCCTAAAAAATAACCATAAGAAAAAAGAATTAATAACATTAGAACTAATGATGCTATGTAAAAAGAATTTACCAAAATATTCTTGGCCAACAAGTTATGAATATATGGAAAGCTTACCAACAACAAGAGTAGGAAAAATTGATTTTAAAAAACTACAAGAAGATAGAAAGAATGATGCAGAATGAAAAAATTCATTTTTAAAAGACTAGAAAAACTAGCAACGAAAGATGTAAATAATTTTACAAAAAGTTTAGGGCTGACAATAAGAAGAATAATGCATAAGCCAATCAGTATAGTCTTTGGATTAGTGCTACGTATCATATATAAACAAAAAGTAATAGTAGATAGAAAAATAAAATTAGAGAAACATAAAAGTTATGTCTTTACTTCTAATCATTCTTTTTATTTTGATGGTCCAGCAGTGATTGCTACCGTAGATAGAAATTTCTATTCTCTCTTTGGTGCAACAGAGCAATTACATGTAGAAATAAGAACTCTTTTTATCTGGTTAAATGGTCTAATCTATGTAGATAGGTTTGATAAACAAAGTAGAAAAGATTCAGTAATTAAAATGAATAAAGTATTGCAAGCTGGAAATAGTATTTTAATATTTCCAGAAGGAAGATGGAATGATAGTGAAAACTTACTATGCCAAAAATTATTTGCAGGACCATATAATTTATCAGTACAAAATAAGATAGAAGTAGTACCAGTATCTGTTTATAATGATGAAAAAAATCATATTTATGTAAGTTATGGAGAACCCTTAAAATTATATGAATATGATACCAAAGATAAAGGAATAGAAGTACTAAGAGACTCTCTTGCGACTCTTTACTATGAACAAATAGAAAAACATTCAGAATTCTTTAAAAGAGAAGATATTAAAGGAGATATTCACATTCATTATATGGATTCTAGAATGAAAGAATATAGCAAAGCACACTTTCCAAGCGATTATTGCTGGGATGATGAATTATTTACTTATAAAGAAAATGATGACTTAGAAGATGTATGGAAAGATATAGATAAAGTAAATATTAATATAAAAAACATCGATAAGTTTAAAGACATATTACAAGAACTAGCCATAAGAAAAAAATATAATTTTAAAGATTATATGAATGAAAATTATAAAAAGAAGTATTAAAGAAAAAAATACCTCTATCATTCTTCTATAGCAGCAAAATCCAATTGACATCCATAACAAAACAAAGTATAATATACAACATTAAATGGAGGGTATATGAAAAATAATATGGAAAAACCATCAATCAAAACTGCTATGATGAATGATGCATTAAAAAATACGGAAAAAGACTTGTTATATTATTACAAAGAATGTTGTGACTTCGGACCAGAGAAAAGTGTTGAAAATGTAAAAATCTACAAAGGAATACTAGAATCTACAGTAAAAATAGAACTAAAAGATAATAAAACGGGACAGACAGTTTATAAAAAAACACCTTTAAAAAAGGCTATAGATGAATTAGAAGATAAGAATCAAGAAGGCACAGAGTTTTACATAGAAAAAGAATCTATCATAGTAGATTATTGGATCAGAATTTTTGAAAGTGAAAAAGAAATTAATGCTAGTACTCTTCCTAAAGAAGAAAAAGAACTACAAATTGAACAACTATCAGAACTAGTAGAAATGTTAAATGATATACTAGCTAAATTTAAAGAGATACCAAAAAGTTTTAGAACAATAATATCAGATAAAAAACGTAGAGAAATAGAAAATGCCTTAGAATCATTTGAAAATTATGAAAAGGAGAAAGGATATAACATCTTACAAAGACATTTTAACTATACAATAAAATCGGTAACAGATTTAATAAAGACACCATCAAATAAGTTAACAGTATTAGATCATCAATATATGATTGTTGCTAAGACATATTTAGATGAGTGGAAAAGAAAGAATATGAAAAAGATGGAAACGGATACCTATATAACTCTACCGATAGAAGAAAGATTAAAACTAGCTTATTATAATAATGCCTCAGGAAGACTAAGCACGGCTATGAGGGAAGAAGCAAGTAAAAAACAACCATTAGGAGAAAATGTCAGAAAATACTTTATAGAACAAGATGCAGCAAAAAGAAGAAATAGAGTGGCAATAGGTAAAAAAATAGATGCTGGAGAAAACATAGATTGGCAGGAAAGAGTTACTTATTTAGATTCTTTAGAAGAATATGAATTAAAAGATATTAATTGGAATATATTAGAAGAAGCACCAGATATTATAAGACAGTTAACACTATTAAAAGAACAAGATAATGATAATTTGGCAATTAAGAGAAATTTATGTTTATATAGTGATTATCTAATGTTAGCACAAGCTATGAAGAATACAAAAAATTCTCAAGAAAGATATGAATATATAAAAGAATATTTGAATACTATCCTAGAATTTCAAAAAGAGAGAGTAAAGGATTTCTTAGAACAAAAAGAGGATGAAATAGAAAAAGAAGACCAATATGAAACTAAAAGAAAAGTATTATCATTTTTTACAGAATACTTATTAGTAACCTCAGATGAAGAAAAATGGCCAATACAATCATGGCAAGATTATTTAGATACAAGTATGGAAGGTTTAGATAAATTAGCAGAAGGATTTTCAATAACTACTTCTCTAGAAAGCTATATGAATAAAGGCAGCAAACAAGAAATATATTATATCGAAAGTATCATCAAAAACTTTATTGCGGCACATAATTTTCAAGAAAGTCTATCACCAAATTATATAGAATATATGAATTATTATTTAGATGGATATCCTCTAAAAAATGTAATAGATTATATGAATAACCAATGCCAAGCAATAGAAGCCTGGGATTCTGTCACAATGCAAGAGATAAAACAAGATAAATTAGATATCCCGAAAGAGAAATTATTACAAAAAGGATTGACAGTATAATAAAAAGAAAAGCTAAGAAAAACTATAAATAATGTAACTTTTATGATACACTTAACATGGTGAACAAAATGAACGAGGCAATTGGAGCAAAAGCTGGTAAGCGAGATAGAAAACGAAGAATTATAATTACGGCTAACCAAAAGAAAAAAATAAAAGAAAATTATCAAAGAAAAAAACAAGAAAGAATTAAAAAGTTAGAAAAAGATGTAAAAAATCTAGAACTAGCTTCTTTTTTAGTTGCAGTACCGATTGCTGTTGCTGGAAACACAGTAGAAACATTATTAAATCTTAGAGATGAAAAAGAAGATGAACGCCTAGAAGCCAAGGGCTTACAAATAGAGGAAAGACAAAAAGCAAAAGGTCTCCAAAAAGATGAATTACATAAAGCCAACAAATTAGAGCTTGAAGAAACTGCTGTATATATAGAAGATTATCAATCAAACGACCGTAAATTTATAGACCATGGATATCCGAAAACTATCGATGGTAAAGAAATTGTAGGTTATCCTAGTAAAAAAGTAATAGAAATAAAACAAAAAGAATATCCAAAAGTAGTAGAAGCTAAAGTATCATTAGAAGAAAATAACAAGCAAGGAAAAAAACAAGAAACTCTAGAACCAAAAAGGGAAGTAGAGATTAAGGAACAAAAGCAAACAGAAATCAAAATACCAGAATCACAGATAGAAAATTTAGAACAAAGTAAAGTTTTTCAAAAATTTGCAGATAAAAAAATAGTAGCCGGATATGAAGAAAAATTAAAAGAGGTAAGAGGAGAGCTAAAAAAATTAATTTATGAATATAATGTATTAGCACAAGCTGCCGAAGATTTAACTGATTCTAAAGAAGCGGAAGAAGTACTTCAGCAACTTAGTATAATTATAAAAAAAATAGAAGAGTTGAAAGAAAAAATAAAAATAGAAAACCCGGAAGCAGAAAATGATACCTATCTTACAGAAATAGTAGACCAATATATAGAAGAGTTTAGTAATAAAAATACAGTAGCAGAAGTAAAAGACTCAGAATTATATATTATGATTGCAGATAAACTAGAAGAAGTAACAGAAAAAACAGAAACACTAACAAATAAGGTAGAAGATACTAAGGATAAATTAGAGTTAGACGAAGAAGCTTTTGCTAATTTAAAAGAATCTTATTATAACTTCGAAAACTTTAATAATCAATTAATAATATTTCAAAATGAACAAGATTATCTTTTAAAGGATTTAGAAAAAAAAGTAAGTGAATCTACGACAGTTACAGAGCAAGTAGAATACCGAGTACAATTATTAAATAGACAAAATAAACGTCTACTACAAATGATAGCACTACCTATGTTAATACCAGGAAACAGAAGTGCTAAAGCAATAGCAACCGCTACTGCCTCATATTTATATTTTATGAGAAACTTGCTAACTCCTAGATTAAGAGAGCAAAGATATAGAGTGATTTCTGTGATAGATTATAGTAGAGAAATAGAAAATAATATTTCAAGAATAGAAGATGCTACTCATACATTAGGAAAAACATCTAATAAATTAGAAGAAATGATTAAGAAAATAGAAGTAGACTTTAAAGACTATTTAGATCAAATTCCTGAATGTAGAGAATTGCTAAATAATTTAAATAAATTGTTAGGTGATTTAAAAGAAAAAGAAGAAGAATTAGAAAAGACAAAACAAGAACAGGAAAAATTATTAGAAACGAATAATCAAAAAGTAAAAACATTACCTAGAACAGAAGAAATGTAAAATTTTGTCTAAAAAAGTAAAAAATGCATAATCAAGTAAGAACTATGATATAATATTGCAAGAGAAACGGAGTGAACAAAATGCTATTATTGACGAAAGCTGTCTTTGCAATCATGATTGGGTTCCTATCTTCGGCAGTATTAGGATTAATTCTAATTCCAATACTAAAAAAATTACATCTAGGTCAAAGAATTAGTGTGTTTGTAGGAGAGACACATAGAAAAAAAGAAGGAACACCAACGATTGGAGGATTAATTTTCATTATTCCAACAGTTGTTGCTACTATCGCTTTAACATTGACTCATAAAATACCATATACAGCAAACTTAGGAATTGTTTTACTAGTATTTTTAGGATATGCATGTATTGGTTTTTTAGATGACTTTTTATCAATAAAAAGGGGAAAAAATGAAGGGTTAACAACTTATCAAAAGTTATTTATGCAAGTCTTAATTGCCATTGGATTTTTCTATATTTATATGAGAAATGGAGGACAAACATCCTGGGTAGTAGGTACATTACACATTGATATAGAAATGGGATGGCTATATGGACTATTTATTCTGTTTGTACTAGTAGGTGGTAGTAATGCAGTAAACTTAACAGATGGTCTAGATGGTCTAGCAGGAGGACTATCAGCCATAGCTTTTATAGCATTTAGTTTAATTTCGTTAGTTGTAGGTTTTGAAGATATAGGAATATTTAGTTTAATCTTAGTAGGAAGCTTACTTGGATATTTGATTTACAATACACACCCTGCTAAAGTAATCATGGGCGATACTGGTTCGTTAGCTCTAGGAGCTTGTATGGGAGCAATCGCAATTCTTACACATAGAGAATTAACGCTTTTAGTAGTAGCAGGAGTTTTTATTATTGAAACATTAAGTGTAATATTACAAACTTTCTGGGTACAAGTATTTCATAAAAAATTGTTTTTAATGACTCCAATTCATCACCATTTTGAAAAATTAGGCTGGAAAGAAACGGATATTGTAAAATTATTCTGGGTCATAGGAATATTACTGGCTATGGCAGGAATAATATTTGGTGTATGGCTGTAAAAAGATGTCAATAAAGGACATCTTTTCTTTTGTATTCGAAGTAAAATCATAGTATTGCAATAAGCAAAGCAAGTAATAGTAAAAGAAAAATAAATGAAATCAACTAAGCAAATTATTTACAAAAAAACAAATATATATTATATTAAAATAGGGTATAGGATAGTAAGTAGTAAGAGGTAAAATATGAAGCATGACTTAAATATAAAACAAAATAAAAAAAAAATTAAACTTATTGCTGCAACAATAATCAGCATGGTAGTTATAATACTATCTGTCGTTCAAATCAATAGATATTTTAATACAAAACCAGAAAAAACTACAGTAACAAATAAAAGGCAACTAAGTATACCACAAACAGCAAAAGAAATAGTAGAAGATATGAAATTAGGTTGGAATCTTGGAAATACACTAGAGGCATTTGATGGTCAAAGTAAACAGACAGAAGCTAGTTATTATGAAACATTATATCAAAATCCAGTGACTACCAATCAAATGATTACAACGGTAAAAGAAGCAGGGTTTAATGCCATAAGAATACCAGTTGCTTGGCATGACCATATATATTATATAGATGAAACAGGAAACAAAATAAAACAGATAGATATCAATAACTTGACAGTAGAACAGATAAAAAATATAAAAATTGAAAAAGATTGGTTAGCAAGAGTAAAAGAAATCGTAAATTATGCCAAAGACAATGAAATGTATGTTATCTTAAGTATTCATCATGATATGAATTCTTGGATATCTGTAAACAGCGATTCTAGTCAAAGACAAAAGTATGAAGCAGTATTAGCAATGTTATGGAAACAAATTGCAGAAGAGTTTAAAGACTATAATCATCAACTATTATTTGAAGGATATAATGAATTGATGCCAGAAGAGAATACCATATCTAACGAGACAACAGCAGTAACAAATAATTATTTCGAGACAGCAAATAGACTAAATCAAAAATTTGTAGATACAGTAAGAAATACCGGTGGAAATAATAAAACTAGATTTTTAGTATTAAATACCTATGATGCCAAAGTATCAGAAGAAGTAATAGCCAATTTTATTTTCCCAGAAGACACCATAGAAAATCATCTGATTTTAAGTGCTCATCTTTATGATGAATTAGGAGAATACCAATCAGAAGCTAATAATGATTTATATGAGTCACTAAAAAGGTTATCTGATAAAGCGAATGATAAAAATGCTGGATTAATCATAGGAGAATTTGGAACAAATACAGGATTAATAGGAGAAGAAACTGCTGCTATAGCAAACAATTATTATGTAAGAACAGCCAAGTCCCTAGGTATTACCTGCTTCTACTGGGATGAAGGAACATCAACAAATGCAACTATAAACCTATTAGATAGAAATACCTTAACTTGGTTATATCCTAAAGTAGTAGAAGGACTAGTAAAAGGAGCAGAACAACAAGACTTATCAACGAATGAAATCGGATTATTATCGGATAGATCATCAACAATAAAAGGAATATCAATCGCAACAAAACCAACGAAAACGATATATAAAAAAGGAGAAAAACTAGATTTGACCGGAGGTATGTTAAAAGTATCCTATAGTGATGGTAGTGCAACTATAATACCATTGACGACAACTGATATCAAAGTAGTAGGGTATAACAGCAATAGAATTGGAAATCAAATATTAACCGTAACTTATCAAGGAAAAATTACAATATTAGAAGTAGAAGTAAAAAATACTGTTCAAAATATAGAAATAAAACAACCACCAACAAAAACAACTTATATTAAAGGAGAACCTTTAGATTTAACAGGTGGAATACTTACTGTAACTTATGCAGATAACACAATAACAAATATTCCAATGACCTCAAATGAAATAAAAGTATCAGGATATAATAGTGATAAAACAGGTACACAAACAGTAACCATAACCTATGAAGAAAAGTCTACCACTTTAAAAGTAATAGTAAAAAATGACGTAGAAAGAATAGAAATAAAGAAAAAACCAAGTAAAACAACATATATAAAAGGGGAAAACTTAGACCTAACAGATGGCATACTTACAGTCTATTATGAGGATAAGACAACCGCAAATATACCACTAACATCAAATGAAATAGAAGTAAAAGGCTATGATGCAAATAGTCTAGGTAGACAAACGATAACGGTAACTTATCAAGGGCAAAAGACAACTTTCGAAATAACAGTAAAAAATGAAATTATACAAATAGTAATGAAGGAAAAACCAAGTAAAACAACCTATATCAGAGGAGAAAATCTAGACTTAACAGATGGTATAATCACTGTCTATTACGAGGATACCACAACAACAGAGATTCCACTAACATCAGATGAAATAAGTATTAGCGGTTATGATAATAAGATAATAGGAATGCAAACCATAACAGTAACTTATCGAGGAAAACAAACTACTTTTGAAGTAACAGTAAAAAATGATGTAGAAAAAATAGAAATAAAAACCAAACCATCAAAAACAGTCTATATTAAAGGAGAAACCCTGGATTTATCAGAAGGAGAAATTACTGCTTATTACGAAGACAAAACAACCGCAACTATTCCAATGACATCGGAAGAAGTACAAATTACCGGATACAATACTAATAGACTAGGTACTCAGACAATTTTTGTAAGATACCAAGGAAAACAAACTACTTTTGAAGTGACAGTAAAAAATGATGTAGAAAAAATAGAAATAAAAACACAACCATTAAAAACAGTCTATATTAAAGGAGAGACTCTAGATTTAACAGAAGGAAAAATTACTGTTTATTACGAAGATAAAACAACCGCAACTATCCTAATGACATCAGAGGAAGTACAAGTTACAAACTATGATGCCAATAGTTTAGGTAGACAAACTCTAACAGTAACTTACCAAGAAAAACAAACAACTTTCGAAGTAATAGTAAAAAATGATGTAGAAAAAATAGAAATAAAAACCAAACCATCAAAAACAACTTATATCAAAGGAGAAGATTTAGACTTAACAAATGGAATAATCACTGCTTATTATGAAGATAACACAACAGAAAATATTCCAATGACATCTAAAGAACTACAAATATCAGGATTTGACAGTAATACTTTAGGCACTAAGATAGTAACGATTATTTATCAAGGAAAAACAGCATCATTCAATGTAATAGTAAAAAACGATTTAGAAAAAATAGAGATAAAAACCAAACCATCAAAAATAACTTATATTAAAGGAGAGGCTCTAGATTTAACAGAAGGAACAATCATAGCTTATTACGAAGATAACACAACCGCAACTATTCCAATGACATCTAAAGAATTACAAATATCTGGATATGAGAGTAATACATTAGGAACTAAGACAATAACGATTACTTATCAAGGGAAAACAGTATCATTTAATGTGTCAGTAAAAAATGACATAACTGGAATAGTAATAAAGAATGGTATAACTAAAACGACTTATATTAAGGGAGAAGCTATAGATTTATCAGGAGGAGTAATCACAGTATTATATGAAGATGGAAGTAGTGCAAATATTCCAATGACATCTAAAGAATTACAAATAACAGGATATGACCGCAATAAAATAGGAAATCAAATGCTTACCATCACCTATCACAACCAAATTGCTATACTGAGTATAACAGTAAAAAATGAAGTATCAGCAATATCCGTAAAAGAAAATATCACCAAAAGAACATACACCAAAGGAGAAGATTTAGATTTATCCGGAGGAATACTTACCGTAACCTATCAAGACGGAACAACCTCCAGCATCCCGATGACATCAAGCAACCTACAAATAACAGGGTATGATAGCACAAAAACAGGTAATCAAACAATAACAGTTACCTATCAAGGAAAACAAACGACATTTCAGATAACAATAGAAGAAAATGTAGCAGAAATATCAATAAAAAATAATCCATTAAAAACAATCTATTTAAAAGGAGAAGACTTAGATTTAACAGATGGAGCGATTACGGTTGTATATAGTAATGGAACAACTTCCAGTATCCCGATGACATCTAAAGAACTACAAATAACAGGTTATGATAATACACAAGCAGGAATACAGACATTAACCATTACGTATCAAGGAAAACAAACAACTTTTCAAGTAACAGTAAAACAAGAAATAAAAAAAATAACAATCAAAACATCTCCGAACAAAACAAAGTATAAAACAAACGAACCATTAGATTTAACTGGTGGAGTAATAACGGTTTTATATGAAGACGATACAACATCAGATATATTAATGTCATCAAAAGAAGTAAAAGTAACAGGTTACAATAATACGAAACCAGGGACGCAAAAAGTAACTGTAATTTATGAAGAACAAAAAGCATCGTTCGAAGTAACAGTAGAAGAACAAAAAAATAATATGTTACTAATAATTGGAGGAACAGTTTCTACTATCGCAGTAGGTGGAGGAGCAATATCGTTAGGAATAACTCTTAGAAAAAAAAGATTAAAAAACTTACCTAATAAGTAAAAGGACTATAAAACATAGTCCTTTTTGTAAAACATAAATTAATAGCTGACAGAAAAATAAATTTTTTTCTAAGATTATGCTATACTAAAATAAAAGAGTAAAGGTAGTAAGCAGAGTATAAATTGAGTGAGGGTAAATAAAATGAAAAGATTTTTAAAAAGTAATATATTAATAATAGTAATAATTGTAATTGTCAGTATAGTCTTCTTAAATGGAGGATATAAAAGCTTACAAGAATATAAAGGATATGTGAATGCAGAACAACAAGTAATTAAAGAGTGTGAAAGACAAGGAACAAATCAAGAAGACTGGTGTGAAGAGGCTTTAAAATATAAAGATGTAGAACTAGATTTTTACACCGTATTTGCAGATGCCTTAACCTGGCAAGTACAGTATATTTACTATTTTGCATTTTTAATAGTAATTATCCCAACTATGTTAAAAGTATGTAAAATTTTAAAGTATAAACACATAATAAACTCAAATTCTAGAGAAAGCTATCATTCATTTTTAAAGAAATTATTAAAAACAGCTTATCAATACATCTGGGTACTAGCATTATTAAGTTTAATCATGATGATACCTATTATGATGAATACATCATTAAATCCAGAATATGCAATTATAAACTCTCATGGCATGTGGCAAAGTAATATCATCTATCATCCAGTATTATTTGTAATATCATATTTAATAAATGTTACTCTATATTCTATGATTTTTGTACATATTGCACTACTAGTTGCGAGGAAACAACAAAAAACTATTCCTTGCATCATCATATCATATATATTATATCTGGCAATTGAAATATTTTTAGAAACAGTAGTAAAAGTAATAATTTTCCAAAGGATTTTTCACAGTGAGTTTGGAATGATATTTAACATTATTAATGTATTTGGCATGAATGATTTATATGGAGTAGGACCGTTATTATTAGTAAATCTATGCATGGTATTAGTATCCTTTGGTCTAGTATACCTAGCATATAAAGATAAAGAAAAACTTGTAATTCAATGTGAAAAAAATAAATAAGGAGAAATAAAAAATATTTTTAGTTTTATCAATTAAGTTAGAAATATTTATCAAGAGTTTATGTGTCTCATAGATATAATATTTTCAATAGATATAATTGTAACTCATTCCAAACTGCCTTGAACTGCTTACTTTTAAGACTTTAATACTTATTATTTTTAGTTTTCGACAAAAGTCGACAAAGTATAATCAAATTATACAACTAAAGTGAAATAAGAAATTATAAGCATTTAAGATGTTAAAATTAAAATGTAAAGAGTATATAGTTGAGTTTAAGTAAGTATATTATAGGAGGTAAATTATATGAAAAGAACAAAAATGCTTGCTATAGCATTTTTATCTGTATTGGGTATAATACTAATTCCCAATTGTGTAAATGCAGCATCTATTGACCTAGCTTATGAGGTACAACCAAATGCCAGTGTAAGGACCAATTCCATTACTAAGACAATAGTAGGACCACAAAGTGTAAAAGTAACCAATGCATATACCGCATTGACTGATCAATGTCCTAAATGTGAATTTTATTTTTATGGATATAGTGTTGAAAGCGGAGACGCAGGAGGAAGATTAACTTTAAAAATGAATGAAAGCGCACAATTTAGAGGCGACACAATGTATCCTGAAGGTAAATATTACTTATCTATAGAAAGAAAAGATTTGACTTTATTACCAACAACCGTATTATTTAAATGGACATATCAATAGAAAAATAAGAATCCTATAAACTCTTTACTTAACTTAGAGAGGTGTAAAATGAAAAGATTTTTAAAAAGTAATATAGTTGTCATATTGATAATAATAGTATTTAGTATAGTTTTTTTTAATGCTGACTATAAAGTAATTAAAAATCAAAAAAAGATTGAAGAATATCATAATAGTTTAGTAGAAAAATGTAAGAAAATTGTAGAATATAAAGACGAAAACGAAAAAGAACTTTGTAGATTAGTATTAAATGAGAAAGAAATAGAAGTTGATTTTTATACACTGTATTCAGAAGTTTTAGCAATGCATGTAAAAGATGTCTATTATATTGCATTTTTAATAGTAATTATCCCAACTATGTTAAAAGTATGTAAAATTTTAAAGTATAAACACATAATAAACTCAAATTCTAGAGAAAGCTATCATTCATTTTTAAAGAAATTATTAAAAACAGCTTATCAATACATCTGGGTACTAGCATTATTAAGTTTAATCATGATGATACCTATTATGATGAATACATCATTAAATCCAGAATATGCAATTATAAACTCTCATGGCATGTGGCAAAGTAATATCATCTATCATCCAGTATTATTTGTAATATCATATTTAATAAATGTTACTCTATATTCTATGATTTTTGTACATATTGCACTACTAGTTGCGAGGAAACAACAAAAAACTATTCCTTGCGTCATCATATCATATATACTATACTTGGCAATCGAAATATTTTTAGAAACAGTAGTAAGACTAATCATTATAAGAGGAATATTTCACAGTGAACTTGGAATGATATTTAACATTATTAATGTATTTGGTATGAATGATTTATATGGAGTAGGACCATTATTATTAGTAAATCTATGCATGGTATTAGTATCCTTTGGTCTAGTATATCTAGCATATAAAGATAAAGAAAAATTTGTAATTCAATGTGAAAAAAATAAATAAGGAGTCGTATATGAAAATAGAAATAAAAAACTTATGTAAACAATTTAGAAAAAATATGGTGTTAAAAGATATCAATATGGAATTAACAAATGGTCATATTTATGGATTAAACGGAAGAAATGGTTCAGGAAAAAGTGTATTTTTAAAAGTAGTATGTGGACTATATAAACCAACAACAGGTGAAGTATTATTTGATGGAAAAAGTTATAATAAAAATAACCTCTATGTACCAAATATGAGAGCACTAATCGAAAAGCCAAATTTCTTTCCAGAATTAACAGGTTATGAAAATTTAGAATTACTAGCAAAAATACAAAATAAAATAGGAAAAGAAGAAATAGAAGAAACTTTAAAAAAAGTAAACTTATATGAAGAAAAAGACAAAAAGTATAGAGAGTATTCTCTAGGAATGAAACAAAAACTAGGAATTGCTCAAGTATTAATGGAAGATCCTGAGATTATAATTTTAGATGAACCATTTAATGGAATAGAAGAAAATAGTGTAAAAGATATAAGTAAACTATTAAAAGAAGAAGCAAAAAAAGGAAAAATAATTATTATTTCAACCCATATAAAAGAAGATTTAGACAATTTATCAGATGTAATTTATCATTTTGATGCAGGTACAGTTACCAAAGAAAAGTAAAAGGAATCATATCATGTTATATTATCTATTAAGTTTTTATCAATTAGTAAAAAAACAATATCTATTAGTTTTTGGTCTATATCTTGGTTTATATATAATATTATTTATCATAACAACAGCCTTTACGAAAACTCTTACAGAGTTTAATATTCTATTAGGAGTTCCAGAATATACAAGCGCATTACAAATAATATGGACACTATTTCAAATATCATGTCATGCTTATATAACCTATACTTTCTTCTCTTATGAACAGGATAGTTCTTTTGAATATTTAATATTAAGATCGTCATACCTAAAAAACTTTATCAAAAAATTAATATTAATTTTATTAATAACCATAGTAATTAGAGTGATAATATTTTTTGGAACATATTTATTTTTCTATCACAGCATAAGTTTTAACATATCAAGTTTTATCTATAATATAGTAATATATTTAGTAGTATCACTAATAACAACTATCGCAGTACTTTTCATAAAAAGAGACTAATTATCTACTTGGATAAAAGTTCTTTTTTTTATTTGTTTTAATATAATTAAATAAGGTGATGCGATGAAAAAAAGATTAGACTATATTCTTTTTTTAGCTGTAATAACCTTATCTATTTTTGGTATTATTATGATTTATTCAGCATCAAGTATCTGGGCGGACTATAAGTTTAATGATAGTTTTCATTATTTAAAGTATCAATCAATATTTTTCTTTGCCGGTGTTTTTATTATGTTAATAGTGTCAAAAATAGACTATAAGATTTATTATGAAAAAGCAAATACAATTTTATTAATATGTGTAATTTTATTAATTCTAGTACTGATACCAGGAATAGGTAGTGTTAGAAATGGTAGTAGGTCTTGGTTTGGAATAGGCTCTCTTGGAATACAACCAAGTGAATTTGCAAAACTGGGAATGATAATATTTACAAGCAAATATTTAACGAATAGTAATAAGTTTTTAAAAAGTTATAAACAAGGAGTATTTCCTATATTAGGCATCTTATTTTTTCTATTTGGTTTAATCATGCTACAACCAGACATGGGAACAGGAGCAATTCTAGTAGTATCGATTATTGCATTACTTTTTGTTGCTGGTGTTAACATGAAATTTTTTATAGGAATGGGAATCGTAGGAGTAATTGGAGTAGTTATATTAATTGTTATTGCTCCTTATCGAATGGATAGAATAACATCATTTATTGATCCTTGGAGTGATGCTCTAGGTACCGGCTTTCAAATCATTCAAAGTCTTTACGCAATAGGTCCTGGAGGGCTATTAGGAACAGGATTCTTAAACTCTATTCAAAAGCACTTTTACCTGCCAGAACCACAAACAGACTTTATCTTCTCTATTATTGCCGAAGAATTTGGAGTAGTAGGAGCCTTTATTGTAGTAGGATTATTTTCTATTATACTTTGGAGAGGAATAAAAATTGCTTTAAATAGTAATGATCAATTTGCCAAATATTTATGTATTGGTATGACATTTCAAATTATTTTCCAGGCAATTATGAACTTAATGGTAGTAATAGGGATGATTCCAGTAACAGGAGTAACACTTCCATTTTTATCTTATGGCGGAAGTTCATTACTAATTTCTATGATAAGCATAGGAATTTTACTTAATATTTCTAGAAGTACACATATAAATAAGTAAAGTTAAATATATATTGAAAAACAGATAATTTTATATAATAAAAATGGTTCCTAAGTAGAACTATTTTTGTGCTATAATAAATTCAGGTGATAATATGAATATAGAATTAAACTCTATACTTTTAACTAGATATTCTGAAGATAAACATAAAACTCTAAAAGACGAATTAGAAACAGATCCCATTCCAGTTTTATTCATCAAATAGGAGAAAGACTAGAAGATTCAAAAGATAACAATAAAAGTATCTATCAAAGTGCTTTTGTGGTAGAAGATTTGGGAACACCCATAGGATATCTATATATATCAAGTAGGATTCGTGACGAAGTGTTTTTAGAATATGCAGTTTTAAAAGAATATAGAGGTAAGGGTTATGGAAGTACTATCATAAGAGAAACTTCAGACTACTTATTTGAAAATCATAATATTAGATCGATTAGATTAGATATTGACCCAAGTAACAAAAATAGTATTAATGCTGCAGAAGCTTGTGGCTATACAGTAGATGAAGAAGAATTTGCATCACGTAATTATACGGGTAGAATGCAATTTGTGAAAGACAATGAATATTATATGTCTATGCATAAAGGTAGAAAGTAACTGATTACAATAAAAGAGTTATAAAAAAGTTAGACTTAAAAGGAGCAAACCAATGAATAAAATAAAGGTAGCTTTCCTAGATAGAGATGGAACCATTACCAAAGAATATCAAGATGAAGAATGGGAAAATAAAACCATTCCAGAATTTTTACAAGGCACTCTCCCAGCCTTAAAGAAAATAACCGATTTAGGATATAAAATTATCATTATTACCAACCAAGGACTAATAAGTCAAGGTATTATAAAGTTAGAAGATTATGAAAAATATACCGAAAATTTAATAAAAGAATTAAAGAAAAATAAAATAGAAGTCCTAGATATCTTTTTTTGCCCTCACACAAAAGAAGAAAATTGTAACTGTAAAAAGCCAAAACCAGGGATGATTTTAGAAGCATGTAAGAAATATGATATTGATATAGACAAATCTTTTGTAGCCGGAGATAGAACAAGTGATGAAGGACTTGCTAAATATTTTAATATGACTTTTTTTGGAGTAAATTACACTTCTAAGAATCCAAAAAACAAAAGAGTAAAGAATTTAGAAGAAATTATTCAATACTTAGAATAGTTTCACCGATAATTTTAAGGGCTAGTGCATTTAAAAAAATAGTGGTATAATGAATTAGACTAGTAGGTAGGTGAAATATGAAATATATATCTTTTGTTGTACCATGTTACAACTCTGAGGAGTATATGGAAAAATGTATTGAGTCTTTATTAATAGGAAAAGATGATGTAGAAATAATTATTATTGATGATGGGAGTAAAGATAATACAGGAAAAATTGCAGATAAATATCAAAAGAAATATCCAAACATAGTAAAAGCCATTCATCAAGAAAATGGAGGGCATGGTGAAGGAATCAATGTTGGCTTAAAACATGCAACAGGGAAGTATTTTAAAGTAGTAGATAGTGATGACTGGCTAGATGAGACAGCATATAAAAAATTATTAAAAGAAATAAAGCACATTGATACGGATTTAGTAGTATGTAATTATGTTTATACTTATACCGATGGAAGAAGTGACCAAGTAATCTCTTTTGCCAACGTTTATGATGAGGGTAAAATACTTACCTGGGATGATATTCATAAATTTAAGGTGACACAATATCCATCTCTACATTCGATGATGTATAAAAAGAGTGTACTAGATAAAAGTAATATAGAGTTACCAAAACATGTTTTCTATGAAGATAATTTATTTATCTATTTACCTTTAGTAAATACCAAAACAATCTATTACCTAGATTTAGATCTTTATCGTTATTATATTGGTAGGGCTGATCAATCAGTACAAGAAAGTCAAATGATTAAACGTAGCTCCCATCAAGTATTAGTATCAGAAAGAGTTTGTACAGCCTATGATTTAACAGAAATAGAAAATAAAAAACTACGTAAATTAATGACGAGAGAATGTATTTTCTTAATGACAATAGGAGTTGTTTTTTCAAGACTTGCTTTTAATAAAGAAGGAGAAAAACAATATAAAGAACTTTGGAAAAGTGTTAAGGAAAAAAATCCAAAATTATATAGACGTATGAGATACTTTAGTATGGCAACCTGGGTATCGATTCCAGGAAAACTTGGAAGACAGATAATGAAGTTAGGATATCGCTTTGCACATAGTTTAGTAAATTTTAATTAGAAGAGAATATGTAGTAACACCTGCATATTTTTTTATTTATCAGGAATATACTTTCATAAAATACAAATTTGAAAACTTGATAAAAAATAGATATAATGAATGTGAAATACATGTTATTGTATTTCATAAAATAGAGTTAAAAGAAAAATATAGATGCCTGTATTAGCCTCGTAAGAAAATAATATATGGTTGATAAAATAAATCATAAGTGAAATAAACGAAAGAAAGGAGAAATTATGTTAGAACTAAAAGATATATGTTTCGAAAGAGATAATAAAAAAATATTAGATCATATTAATTTAGTATTAGATACATCAAAATTTTATGTCATCACAGGACCAAATGGTTCTGGAAAATCAACACTTGCTAAAATTATCATGGGAATAGAAAAACCAGATTCTGGTAAGATTATTTTAAATGGAGAAGATATTACAGATAAAACAATCGATGAAAGAGCAAAACTAGGAATAGGATTTGCTTTCCAACAACCAGTACAGTTCAAAGGAATCACAGTCTATGATTTACTAAAACTAGCAACCAAAAAAGAAATATCAAAACATGAAGCTTGTACTATCTTATCAAAAGTAGGACTTTGTGCCTTAGAATATGTAGATAGAGAAGTAAATAAATCTTTATCTGGTGGAGAACTAAAAAGAATAGAAATCGCAAGCGTAATGGCTAGAAACCCATATATTGCGATATTTGATGAACCGGAAGCAGGAATAGACCTATGGAGTTTTCAAAACTTAACCGAGGTATTTAAAGAAATACAAGCATCTTCTTCTGGCACAACCATAGTAATATCCCATCAAGAAAGAATTTTAAATATCGCTGATGAAATTATTTTAATGAACTCTGGAACTATTCAAAAAGTAGGCGAAAAAGAAGAAATATTTGACCATATTTTTAAACCAAAAAAATGCTGCAAGGAGGTATCAGCTCGATGAATCAAGAAGATAAAGAATTATTAAGTGAAATTATAGAAGATGATCCTACGAAAGCAGATAGCTATAATATAAGAAAAAATGGCAAAGGAATAGATAGAAAAGTAAATCCTAATATTGATATTGTACCAAAAGAAGAAAATAGTGGAATTGATATTTATGTAAAAGAGGACACTTTATTTGGAACCGTAAATATTCCTGTTATCATTACAGAAAGTGGCCTAAAAGATGTTGTATATAATGATTTCCATATTGGAAAAAATGCCAATATTATTATTGTAGCAGGATGTGGTATTACCAATAATGGTCATAAGGATGCCAGACATGATGGAATCCATAGATTCTATTTAGAAGAAGGAGCAAGAGTAAAATATATAGAACGTCACTGCGGACTAGGTGTAGGAGAGGGTAAAAAGGTTCTAAATCCAGTAACCGAAATCCATATGAAAAAAGGATCATACATGGTAATGGACACAACTCAGACCAAAGGAGTAGATGACACAAATAGAATAACAAAAGCAAGTCTAGATAGTGATACAACACTAGTTATTACAGAAAAGATTCTAACAAGTAATGACCAGGTAGCCAAAACAGAATTTGAAGTAGAATTAAATGGCGAAAATGCTTCTACGCATGTAACATCACGTTCTGTCGCAACCGATGACTCCTATCAAGAGTTTACATCAAATATTATCGGAAATACCAAATGTTATGCCCATGTAGAATGTGATGCTATCATCAAAGAAAATGGAAAAGTAAAAGCAGTACCAGAAATCTATGCAAAAAACATTGATGCCAATCTAATTCATGAAGCAGCAATTGGAAAAATAGCTGGTGAGCAACTACTAAAATTAATGTCCCTAGGATTATCAGAAAAAGAAGCAGAAGAAGTAATTATTAATGGTTTCTTAAAATAGGTAACTATCTTAGAAATAAAACAGCATATGTTTTTCAACTAAAAGATATCAAAAAAAGAGATAGAAAATATCTTAAAATAACAATTACATAAAAAATCAAGAATAATTATTTTTATTCTTGATTATAGTCTAAGTGATACTCATAAATTTCTAATTGCTGAATTTTAGGTACATAAACAGCAGTCACAAAGGAATATTTTCCTTCTTCATTAGGAAAGCTATTATATTTTTTAGTAGTTTTATTATAAATCAAATAATAATATTTGTTAGACCTTAATTCATAAGGAAGTAAATTTTCTATTTTATCTAAATCAGAATAAGCTAACCAAGACTTATTCTTTTTTATTTCTTTATCTAATTGCTGAAAGATACTTTTATCTTTATAATATGCATTAATAGAAGAAACGGAAACACCATCAAAATTATATAAGAAATGAAATACTTGTTTATCTTTATAATAGTATCCATTCTTAGGAATAGAAATATGTAAAATATTTTGATACTCTTTAACAGAGGAATAAGGAATCTTATCAATAGAGCAAACGGTAAAGTAACAAGCTAAAATGAATAAAAGTATCCCCATAATAAATCCAGCAATAAGATTATATTTTGTTTTTATAACAGACCTATATTTAAAACCAAAAACAATAGATAAAATAGGAATAATTAGTATAATCCAATAAATCCATGCGTACTGAAACTGTAAAGAAATAGGAACATGATAAACAGCATTAGCAAAAATATAAAAAGAAAGACACCCTGAAAAAAGAGTAGCTATAAGTAAAATATTAAGCAACATACTAATATGTTCTTTATTATGTTTTTTATCACTTTGTCTATCAATAAAACATTCACCACATAAATTTCTAAAAAAAGTATTTTCTTTTTTCTTATTCATAATCTCACTACCTTCTTTACTATCATTATACAATCAATATTAGAAGGAACAATAAGAATTTGAAAAACTTGTCATAAATTGACTTTTTATTTATGAATTTAGAAAAAAATGATATACTATTATTAGGAGGATGATAAAAGTGAAGAAAGAGAGTGCATGGAAGAAATATAGGGAAGAAGACTTAGAAAAATTAAATAATATTTGTGAAGATTATAAAAATTTTTTAACGGTATCTAAAACAGAAAGAGAAGCAGCAAAAGAAATTATTAGACGAGCAGAAGACAAAGGATATAAGAACCTAGATGATTATATTAAAAATAATGTAGAAATACGTCCTGGAGACAAAATCTATGTAAATAATAAAGGAAAAGCTGTTGCACTATTTCATATTGGAACCAAACCTATTACAGAAGGAATGAATATCTTAGGAGCACACATTGACTCTCCAAGAATTGACCTAAAAGCAAATCCTATTTATGAAAGTGATGGATTTGTCTATTTTGATACTCATTATTATGGCGGAATTAAAAAATATCACTGGGTAACTCTACCTCTTGCACTACATGGAGTAATCGTAAAAAAAGATGGTCAGAAAATTGAAATTTGTATTGGAGAAGATAAAGATGATCCAGTAGTAGGAATTACTGATTTACTTCCACATTTAGCAGGAGAACAAATGAAAAAAGAATCATCAAAACTAATTGAGGGAGAAGATTTAGATATTCTAATTGGTAACAAACCAAAAATAATAAATAACCAAGAAGAAAAAGAAGAAATAAAGAGTAGTATATTAGCACTATTAAAAGAAAAATATGATATAGAAGAAGAGGATTTCTTATCAGCCGAAATAGAAGCAGTACCAGCAGGAGCTGCTAGAGACTTTGGTCTTGATAGAAGCATGATTATGTCTTATGGTCAAGATGATAGAGTATGTGCCTATACTTCTCTAGAAGCTTTCTTAGAAGTAGAAGAAACAGAAAAAACATTAAGTTGTATTCTAGTAGACAAAGAAGAAATTGGTAGTGTAGGTGCAACCGGAATGGAGTCTCATTTCTTTGATAATGCTATTGCTGAAATTTGTGTATTAATGAATGACAATAGTCCATTAGCAGTAAGAAGAGTTCTAAATCACTCAAAGATGTTATCAAGTGATGTAAATGCTGCTTATGATCCTTTATATAAATCAGTAATGGATAAGAAAAACGCATCAGAATTTGGTCTTGGAGTAGTATTCTGTAAATTTACTGGTTCTCGTGGTAAGAGTGGCAGTAACGATGCCAATGCAGAATATATTGCAGAATTAAGAAAAATTATGGATGATGCTAATGTTTCTTTCCAAATATCAGAACTTGGTAAAGTAGATATCGGTGGTGGAGGTACTATTGCTTATATTCTAGCAAACTATAATGTAGAAGTGATTGACTGTGGAGTAGGAGTATTAAGCATGCATGCCCCATGGGAAGTAACTTCTAAAGCAGATATCTACGAAGCATATCGTGGATACATCGCATTCCTTCAAAAAGCATAAAATAAAAATGTAGGGGGAAAAGGAAGATGTACACATGGGAAATGATAGAATTTATTAAACGAAGAAATGGGTATATTGGTGGAGATGATTTATTAAAGATAATATCACAGGAAGAAAATCCTCAAATTAAAGTAGTAAGATACAATGCTGGAGAAACAGACAGTAAACATGGAAGTTATTATATAGAAGCAAAAAAAGACTCTGAAGAAGGAATAGAAAAACTTTGGTTCGAAGCTATGCCATATGAAGAAGCAAAAGTAAAAGGATTAGTAAAAAAGAAATAAAAACAAAAAAAAGAATTGCCAAACAATTCTTTTTTTCTTAGTACTATTTATATAAGCTACGATTATCAACAACTAGTTCAGATTTTCCATATTTATCTATGGCTTTTAACAACTGCTCAACATAGCAACCATTAATATAAATATGAGGAACAGCTAAATTTTTTGGTAAAACAATAATAGAGTGTTTTTGAATAATAATATATCGAATTGTTGACCAGTATAGCTGAAACTGATAAGTTTCTTTAATTATATTATGAATACCATCTTTATCTATTACTAATTCTTCTCCTGGACTGTTGGATAATCCTCTTGCAAGTTGAAACTTAAATATGAAATAAATAAATATAATTGCAATAAAAATCCAATAAAAAAGCCAAGTTAAACCTCCGAAAACAAAATGATGAGAATAGATATAAAGGACTCTAGATAGAATATATAAAATAAAACATAAAATAGCAGATACTACAGCATATCTATTAGCAGCATAAATTTTCTTTTTAGGGTTTTTAGCAATAGCATGAAGAAATACATGCATGTAAATAATCTCTTGAAAATACTCCTTACTTTGTTTACTAATATCAAATTTCACAATAACTCCTCCTTTGTGGAGATACTATATAATAAATAATATATAAAAGATAGGAAAAGAGTAAGAAAAATGCTACAATATAAATAGAGAGGAGTAAAATAATGCTACAAGTAAAAAATATAGTAAAGTATTATGGAAATTATAAAGCAGTAGATAATCTATCTTTTGAAGTAAAAGATGGAGAAATATTCGGTCTATTAGGAGAAAATGGTGCCGGAAAAACAACGACGTTTAGA
This sequence comes from uncultured Bacilli bacterium, assembly GCA_944332295.1. Lineage (GTDB taxonomy): Bacteria > Bacillota_I > Bacilli_A > RF39 > UBA660 > Faecimonas. Next base: position 47,488 of record CALVJR010000006.1, read on the forward strand.
ATAATCATGGGTCTATTAGAAGCAACTAAAGGAGAAGTATTATTAGATGGCAAACATATTAATTATTCCATCACAGATAAAATAGGCTTTGTAACAGAAGAAAGAAGTCTTCTTACTAAAATGACCGTAAAAGAACAACTAATTTTTTATGGTGTATTAAAGGGTATGAGAGAAAGAAAGATAGAACAAGAAATAAAGTACTGGCTAAAAGAATTTCAAATAGAATCATACGAAAATAGAAAAATAAAGGAATTATCCAAAGGTAACCAACAAAAGATTCAGTTTATATCAGCAGTACTTCATCATCCTAAATTATTAATATTAGATGAACCATTTACAGGACTAGATCCTATTAATGTAGAACTAATGAAAAAAGCTATTTATAAATTACAAAAAGAAGGTTGCTCTATTATATTTTCTTCTCATCAAATGGAACATATTGAAAACTTCTGTGAAAAACTAATTATCTTAGTAAAGGGAAAACCAGTAGTCGATGGTTATGTAAAAGATATCAAAAAAGAATATAAAAAGAAAAATATTATGATTCGAGGAGAAGATTTACCACTTGCAGAAATTGAAAAAATAAAGGGAGTAATTTCTGTTACCAAAGAAAAAGAGGAATATATGGTAAAAATAGAAGAAGATAGTGTAGCACCAAAGGTATTTGCTAAAATAAAAGATAAAGAAATTACCAAATATGATGTAACAGAACCAACCTTAAATGAAATCTTCATTGCGAAAGTAGGTGACATCCATGAGTGATAAATTTTGGTATTTAACAAAACAAAGTTTAAATAAAAAGATAAAATCCAAATGGTTTATAGGAATTAATATTATGTTAGCAATAGTAGTCATTGCCTTAATAAATATTAATTCAATTATTGCATTCTTTGGAGGAGATTTTAGTGAAGAAGTAAAGATATTAGTAATCGATAATACAGAGATATCTTATCCAGTATTTAAAGAGACAATAAAAGAGTTAACCCAAGAAGAAGATACAGGAAAAATAACGGTAAAAGAGTCAACACAAAGTGAAAAAAAGTTACAAAAGAAATTAAAAGATAATGAAATAGCAATCGTTTTTGATAATGACAAAGAATCATTCGTATCATCAAAAATTATTAGTAATGAAAAAATAGATAGTACAACCTATCAATACATTACGCAAGGATTAAATACAACAAAAACAAGTGTCGCTCTAGTAAAAACTAATACGGATCCAACACTATTAGCTAAAATATCATCTCCAATGGAAATAGAAAGAGTAGTACTAAGTGATCAAAAAAGTGTAGATGAAAATATGGAAATGGTCATGGGAACATTATTTCCAACATTAATTTTACCATTCTTCATGCTAATTATTTTCCTAGTACAAATGATAGGAGGAGAAATCTGTGAAGAAAAGACAACCAAAAGTATGGAGATAATAATTTCTAATGTTAGTCCTAAAGCTCATCTGTTCTCTAAAGTTTTAGCAAGTAATATCTTTATTATTATTCAAGCTATATTATTAGTGATATATTCAGTAATTGGAATATTAATCAGTACCAAAGGACAATTACAAATTGATCCAAATGTCGATACTTTATTAACCGCAACAGTATCCTCAGGATTCCTAGATAAAGTAATAAATCTATTACCAGCAGTAATTATCCTAATGATTTTATCGTTTATAGCATATTCCTTAATTGCTGGAATTCTAGCATCTATGACAACAAATATGGAAGATTTCAGTCAAATACAAACACCAATCATGTTAGTTTTACTTGCCGGATACTATCTAGCAATTATGGCAGGAATGTTCGATGGGTCTACGTTAATCAGAGTATTATCCTATGTACCATTCCTATCATGTTTAATTGCACCATCACTATATATCATAGGACAAATTACCATGATAGATGTAATTATTGCAATTCTTATTTTAATATTAACAATTTTCTTAATGACAAAATATGGTCTAAAAATATATAAAATAGGAATATTAAATTACTCTAACGAAAAAATCTGGACTAGATTTGCCAAAGCTATAAAAAGTAAAGATGTGTAAAAAGGGTTTGTAAAAACTCTTTTTTTAATAGGAAAAGATAAATTAATAAGTAGAACAATAAACTTCATGATATAATGTTAAAAGAATAGGAGGGCTATGTTTGATAGAATTTAAAGAAGTAAGTAAAAGTTATAAAAATGTAACGGTATTAAAAGATATTTCATTCGTAATAAAAGATGGTGACTTAGTCTGTCTAATTGGAGAATCTGGTTGCGGAAAGACAACAACCTTAAAGATGATTAATAAACTAATATCTCCAACAACAGGAGAAATTACCATTAATAAACAAAATATAAAAAATATTAATGACATTAAACTAAGAAGAAAAATGGGATACGTAATTCAGCAAACAGGTCTATTTTCACATATGACTATCCGAGAAAATATAGAAATCATCGCTAAAATAGAAAAAATGCCAGAAGAAAAAAGAACCAAAAGAGTAAAACAAATGATGGATATGGTAGATTTAGACGAAAAACTATTAGACCGTTATCCCAGTGAACTTTCTGGTGGTCAATTGCAAAGAATAGGAATTGCTAGAGCTTTTATGACAGATCCCAAAATCATATTAATGGATGAACCATTTAGTGCCCTAGACCCTATGAGCAGAACTTCTCTACAAGATGAATTACTAAAACTACAAAGAAAATTCCATAAGACGATAGTATTTGTTACTCATGACATGGATGAAGCAATCAAGCTAGCAGATAAAATTGCAATTATGGAAAAAGGAGAACTAATTCAATACGATACACCAGAAAATATATTAAAACATCCTGCTAACGATTTTGTAAAACAATTTGTAGGAAATAAACGAATCTGGAACTCCCCAGAATTTATTAAAGTAAAAGACATTATGATAACAAGACCAATTACTTGTAAAGAAGAGGATACCAAATTCTATTGTATTAATAAAATGCGTATGACAAAAGTAGATAGCTTAATGGTAGTAAATGATGAAAAAGAACTATTAGGAATTCTGTATGCAGAAAGTTTAACATTAAAACATCATAAAGGAAAAGGTATCAAAGATGTAATTGAAAAAGATTTTGTTTCTGTAGAGGAAAATGATTCTATTGTAGAATTAACAAAAGTAATAAAAGATACTAAATCAGCAACCATTCCAGTAGTAGATAGAAAAAATCATCTGACAGGTCTAATTACAAGAAGTAGCCTAATTACTGCTTTAAGTCAACAATTTGTAGAGGAGGATGAATAATGGAACTTATAAATTATTTTATAGAAAATAAAAATCAAATCATCTCTCTTTGTATAGAACACATTGAACTAACATCGCTTGCGTTGTTAATTGCAATTATTATCGGTGTACCTATTGGTATTTTAATTAGTTATAAACAAAAACTAAATAAACCAGTCCTTGGTATTACTAGTGTTACCCAGGCAATACCAAGTATGGCTTTACTTGGATTTATGATTCCCTTCCTAGGAATTGGAACCATACCAGCAATTGTAGTAGTAGTTTTATATTCACTACTTCCAATTATTAAAAACACTTATACAGGAGTTACCAACATTTCACCAGCAACAATAGAATCCGCAAAAGGAATAGGACTTACAAAAGGACAAATTCTAACAAAAATTCAAATTCCTCAAGCTCTACCAATTATTATGGCTGGTGTAAGAATATCTTCTGTTAGTGCCGTAGGACTAATGACGATGGCTGCATTTATTGGTGGAGGAGGTCTTGGATATTTAATATTCTCAGGTATCCGTACAGTAAATAACTATCAAATCTTAGCAGGAGCAATACCAGCTTGTATCCTAGCATTATTAGTAGATTATTTCTTTGGAGCAATTGAAAAATTAGTAACACCAATAAGTCTTCAAAAAGGAAATAAATCAAAAGAAAAATTACAAAAAGAACGTCGCAGAAATAAACTAGTAGTAATTATTACAGTCATAATCATTGCTATATTATTTATAAGTGAATTAGATTTTTCAAAGAAAAGTGAAAATGTAGTACGTGTCGGTAGTAAAGACTTTACAGAACAAGAAATATTATGTTATATGACTTCTCATGCAATTGAAAATAATACAGATATCGATGTAGAAGAAAAATGTAATTTAGGAGGAGCACAAGTAGTATTTTCTGCACTAACTAGTAACAGTATTGATCTATATATTGACTATGCAGGAACAGATTATACAGATATCCTAAATCATAAACCAATATCTGATGTAGAACAAGTATACCAAACAATAAAGAAAGAAATGAAAGAAAAATATAATATAGAAGTATTAAAACAGATGTCTTTTAATAATACCTATGCACTAGCTGTAACCAAAGAAACAGCTAATAGATATAATTTAAAAACAATCAGTGATTTAACAAGAGTATCCAAAGATTTAACAATTGCCCCAACGCTAGAGTTTATCAATCGAGAAGATGGTCTACCAGGACTTGAAAAAGCTTATGGATTAGAATTTAAAGACACGATTGGTATTGATGGAAGTCCTAGATACACAGCCTTATTAAATGATAGTGCTCAAGTAATTGATGCATTTACAACCGATGGACTATTAAAGAAATTTAATCTAGTAGTATTAGAAGATGATAAAAACTTCTTCCCTCCATATAATGCCATACCATTAGTAAGAGAAGAAATACTAGAAAAATATCCAGAAATAGAAACAATATTAAATAATTTAGGAACATATTTAACAGATGAAGTCATGCAAGATCTAAATTATCAAGTAGATGAATTAGGCAAAAGTCCAGAACAAGTTGCACTAGATTTCTTAAGTGTAATAGATGTAACCAAAGAAAAATAAGTTGACGAAATAAAAGATAAATATTATCATAGTAACAGAGGTGCATTATGTATTATAATTATAGAAAAGAACGAATAAAGAGTGCCTTAATCATCTGCTTTATATTAGCATTAGCGATTTTTGCAACTCATCACATATATTATAAATTTCAAAATGAAAGAAATACAGACTACAGTTCAGAGTCTTTAGATATCACTTTTCATGAGGAAACAGGGGATAAGGTAAAACTCACTAGAGTAACACCAGTAACAGACGCAGTAGGACTTGCTTCTCAGTCATATACTTTCACAATAAAAAATAATATGACGATACCAGTAAATTATACAATCAAATTAGTAGATGACTTAGAAATGGTATTTGAAGATAATTGTGGAGAGTTAGAAATGCCTAAGGACATTATTAGAGTAGCAATAAAAAGTAAAGAAGAAACAGAAATTTATACATTAAGTGAACTACAAGATGGCGTATTATTAGAAAATAAAATTAAAGCACTGGGAGAAGAAGAGTACACTATTCGTATTTGGAATACCCAATCTACTACATTACAAGCAGGAAGTACAAGACATTATCATGGAAAAATTCAAATTGTAGAAGATGAAAATCAAGTTGCTATATTAAACAGAAATTAGGTGATAAAGTGGATATTGATTTAATAAAACTTCATAATCATGGAGTAGACAAATTAGACATTTCTAATACTTATTCCATACCAGATAGTTATTTTGGTACAACAGGAATAAAAAAATTAGAAAATATTGAAGTAAATGGTTATGTATATTTATCTCCTTCAGAAGATGACATAACAGAAGAAGTAGATAGTATAAAATGTACAATAAAAGGAAGTATGTTACTAGAAGATTCCATTTCTCTAGAACTAGTAGAATATCCTTTTTCCATTGAATATGACGATAAAATAGAAGAAAATTGTAAAAAAAATGAAAATACTCTTGATATATTTTCGTTTTTATGGGAAAATATTGTACTAGAGGTCCCTCTGCAATTTACAAAAGTGACAGACTTTTCCAAATTTCGCGGAGATGGATGGAAATTAGTGAGTGAAAATGAGCTTACGAACAATAACAACCCATTTAGTGAGTTATTAGATAAGATGAAAGAGGAGTGATAATATGATGAAATTAGATATTCAAATGTTTGCTGTTCCTTTTCGTAAAGTTTCAAAGACAAGAAAAAGAATGAGAAGAAGTCATAACGCAATGGATATCCCAGGAATGGTAAAATGTCCTAATTGTGGAGAAATGATTAAACCTCATAGAGTTTGTCCAAAATGTGGAAACTATAAAGGAAAAAATGTTGTTTCAGTAAAAGAAAGCGAATAAAATGAAATAATAAGGCAGATAGAAATAACTATCTGCTTTTATAATGTAAAAATATTAAAATAATTTTATCATAATAACAAATTGTAAAGATTAGATTTTTTTGATAGACTAATACTAAAGAAAGGTAAGAAATTAATATGATAAATACAAATATAAATAATAATTCGAATATTAAAATTAATACTTCTAAACAAACTGCAAAGAAAATTGAAAGTATAAAATATCAAGATATAAATAATAAAGAAATAAATGTAGCAACCAACAATTATATTACGACCAACAAGAATGACGTGGAAGAAGTGGATATTAGTTTTTCTTGGTTAGATAGTTTAAGATCGGTTTTACAATTTTTTAATCATGCTGGAATAATACTAGAAAATAGAGAGAAAACACTAGAGAATGCTATTTCCGTTTTTTTTAATAGCAATGGTATAAAAGATATAACTGTAGACGACATAAGAAATGTAGAAGTAAGAGACGACATTGGTAAAGTATATTTCACTATGAATGATGGTAGTGAATATAATTTTGATAAGTATAGTGGTAAAATTGTCTATTACAAAAATAACGACATAGAAATTCATTATGCATATGGTAGTGATATTGGTGCTACTCAGAAAGAATATATCTATAACACGTACGGATTAGATTCAAGTGTTCCAATCAATTTTATAGCATATGCAAACATTAATGGTAAGGTAATCCCGTATTATTCTATTGGTGAAAATAATAGAACTGATTTTGCTTCTACACCCATTGATTTTTCAAAACATTTTTCAAACTTCCCATCTAATGTATTAGAGTCAATAACCCAAGTGTTTCGTGGTATATTTATAGGTGATGAAGTATACTCAACTTGGCCAGAGGGAGATTATGGAGCTTTTGTATCTGGAACTGAGAATAATCGATATATGTTTATCCCAGATAATTTTAAAGACACACCTACGGGACATCAAAATCATGTTCCTTACCATGAAATAACCCATGTATTATATGGTAGCGATTACCCTATAGATTATGATAAGTTAGAGGAATTATTTGAAAAATATAACACCAATCTTCAAGCACTAAAAGACCGAAATTTAGGTTATACAAACTCTGGACCATATCCTAATGATAATGAATTCTTAGCAGATGCCACAGCTAGTTATTATTTATACGCAGAAGATTTAAAAAATGAAATCCCAGAACTATATAATTTTCTAGACAGTATATTTGGTAAAAGTAATTAAAATAAGTTTATTTTATACTTCTATAAGAGTCCTGGTCTTATGACATGGTCTTTTTCATTAAATATTGCAAAAGAAAAATATTAAAACACCTATTGTTAATTCCCTTAGTTTATATTATAATATATTGTATAAAGTAGAATAGGATAAGTAATTAATGATAACAAGAATGAAAATATATTATAGTAATTTTTAATGTATTGGAATGAATAAGGTATCTGAAAATCTACTTAATTCATAATAATTTAATAAATATAGAGGTGTGAAAAAATGAAGAAAGTTTCAATATTACTTATTGTAGCAGCAGCTGCATTAATATTTGGAGGAATTATCATATTATTTCAGAAAGATAATAATGGTGTTCAAAAAAAACGTGTTGACGAAATGAAGTTAGATGTCTTAGATAAAGCAAATATTATAGAAAAATATTTTATAGACAAGCTTCCTGTTACTGACGTAAATAGTCTTTCGAATCAAGAAAAGTTGAATTTTGCTTTATCAACATTAGCAGATGAAGATACTACTTCCATGACAGAAAAAAGGTTAGCAAAAATATTAAAAGCTTATTTTGGTAATGATATAACGTATAATAATGAAAATATTGTTAATCCAGCTACAGATAAAGTAATTGCTAATTATGATGAAAATAAGAAAGAATATACTTATGAAAAAGGTGCCAATGCTATCAAAGAAACAAAATATGAACTTTTATCATATGGTGACTTCCAAGAGACGGACACAACTTTTGAAATGAAAAGACAATATTTATTTGTTGATCAAGAAGCATCTCCATATGTACTATATGCTAGCTATCAAGATTATGAAAACAAAACAAATTCTATAGGTACATATGATATAACTGCAACAGAGAATATGATGCCATCATCTCTTATTAATGATTATTTAGAACAATTACCAGTAGTAACGTATTCTTTTGAAAAACAAGATAATATATTTGTTTTAAAATCAATTACGATATCATAAGATGAAAAAATTGTAAGAATCGTATAAAAAAATCAGAATGAATTTCCTAGAAGAAGATAGAAAAACTGAATTAGAATATAAAATTAATTCGAGGATTCTATCTTCTTTTTTTGTTATAATCTACATTTTGTTATTTCAAGAAAATATTCTACCTAAAATATAAAGCAACAGTTGACATTTTTGCCGGAGGGGGGGTATAATCTTAATAAGATAAAGTACTGGTGGTAAGATATGAATATAGGAAAAAAGTTAAGAAATAAAAACGGTTTTACGTTAATTGAATTAATCGCAGTCATTTTTATCATGGGTATTATGTTGATTTTAGCCTTGCCTCAAGTGTC
>CALVJR010000007.1 GCA_944332295.1 uncultured Bacilli bacterium
TTAAGTCTACCAAGCATACCAAAAGCTTTATTATGTGCATTCTCACGAATAGAGCAAGTATTTAAAAGCACCAAATCTGCAGCAGTATAATCATCCACTTTAGCAAATCCTAAAAACTCAAGTAACGCCTCAATATTTTCACTATCATGCTCATTCATTTGACAACCATAAGTTTTCAAATAAAAAGTCTTTCCTTGATACTTATTTTTTACTTTATCATCAAATTGAAACTCTACCCTATGATAAGGTCTAATATCTCTTTTCCTAGCTTCTTTATAATCAGGTAAATGCATAAAACCACCTCTCAAATACAACATAGATTATATCAAAATATAAGAATTAAGTAAACTTATTTCCTAAATATCACTGCCTATTATATAACAAAAAAAGATGTTACTTTTTACACCTTTTTCCATTAAGAGACATATGCCGAGGCTTTGCTAGATGCAATTGAAATGATGATTTCCTATTTCTACTTTCCCTTGCATTATGCTCCTGCCAAGCCTCTACACTATCAAAACCAGCACTTAAAGCTTCCTTTTCTATATCTTTATCAATAGAATTCTCAATAATATCATAGTATTGCTGTTCCTCTTTTGTTAGTGGCTTCTCATTCAAAAATCCTTGTCTAAATAATCCCATATCTACAGATAAAGATGATTTCTCTGTCCATGACATATTAGCTAAAAAATCGGGATAAGTCCCATCAGCAACTGATTGTTTAAAAGAATCAATTCTTTTTTGTTTTATTAAATTATTAGCAGCAGCAATTTTATCTGCCAATTCCTGATTATCACTTCCTAATGCTACAACATGCATCTGTGCTCTTATTACCTCACGCATATCTCCAATACGTTCAGCAATTTCTTCAGAAGTTAAATCCATTTTATCTAAAATATCAACCATCTGATTAATAGGCTCGTTCGTCAATCCCAAAGTATTATATATATCTTTTTTCATACATCATCCCCTCACATTAAGTAACCAAATTATACCACTAAACACAAAATTTATAAATTCTATACTAAAAAAGAGGAAAAGCCCTCTATACAATAACTTCTTCTAAAGATGAATTAATCATATTATCTAATACAGAAAATTTATTTTGCATTAAATCATGCTTAATTACTTCCATATTATCAATAATCTTATCTAATAATTGTCTCATACTAGGAACAAGACCATCTTTTTTTTCTAAACTTTCAACTATACTATCTAGATTTGTTAGTTTAGAATATTTACCATAATAATTATTTTTAATACATAACTGATATAACTGCTTAAATGACAATACATCAATATTATTAAATCTTTTTTCTTCTAGTATTTTAAGTGCTGGAAAAGCAGATTGATTATGAATAGCTCTATCTAGCACCGTTTCCCCATTTTTATTTTTAATATTCAATAAATATTTTTTATTTTTAGTAAGTTGATCTAAAACTTTCAATGCATGAACAGATGTATCTTTTACTAACAAATGACCAATTGTATTACCATCTAAATTTTGATGATTCGGATTCCAAGTACGTTTTCTAAGAAACTTTAATACCAAATCATATTGTTTTGCTTTTAATAATCTAACAACAACATCATTACCAGCAGCATCTACAGTATTAATATCTACCTTATTTTTAGAGATAAGCTCGTCTACTAAATGATAATATCCTTCTTTAATTAAATCAAAAATCAGGGACGGCTCATCTTCACAAGCTTTAAGAGCTTGTTTTTCATCATAAAACATGTATAACACCTCTCTGTTTGTCTGACAGTTATATATTTTAGCAAATTTATCACTCATTGTCAAATTTCGTCCCCTTTTACACTTCATTCTTAGTATGTAAAAAAAAAGAAAAAATTATGCAAACTACAGAAAAGATGCTATAATAATCCATAAAAAGAGGGATACTATGCAAAATCAAATATTAAAAGACATTATTTCTGTATCAGAAGTTTTAACTGATGAATACCAAAAATTACTAATAGCAAAATTAGATGAAAATGAAGAAAAAGAAGAAGAAACATTACAAAATATAAATATGACATTAGAATATGAAGAAAGGTTATATAATCAACTTGATTTATATAACATTCCATTTGATCAACTAGAAAATAAATTTTCATACTTCTTAATAAGAGAACCTATAGAAATGTATAATAAAGACATTATCAAATGTAGATTTCTTAATTATATTAATGAACTAACAATCAGAAATCCAATTCTTTCTACACGAGAAGATATCGTAGATAGAATAGAAGAAAATATAGCCGAAATAGAAAGACAAGTAAAAAGAGACTATGATTTAACATTTTTATTTTTATTATCACAAGAATTAGAATACACAAAAGACCCTATCAGACGATGTGCATTATTAGAAGAATATTTAAATGAAATCTATTGTGAAAAAAGTTTAGAGGAGTATCTAACTAAATTTCCTACCCATCCTGAAAAAAGTGGTAGACAAAGATGTTTAGACCTTTGTCAAGAAAAAAAACTAGTAAACAGTACTTATCAAGAAGTCATAGCGGAATATATATATGAAAGTATAAATAATGCCTTAATCTACACAGATAAAAAATTAGAAGAATCAGTTGAAGAACGAGCATACTTAAAACCAATATTATTATCTATAACCGCAGCTACTATGATATTAGAACCAGGAGAAGGAAAAAACATACCTTTAGAATTTTCATCAGAAGCAACACAAAACAGCTATGAAAGTTGCAATAAAATTGTACAAGCACTAAGAGATGGAAAATATCTAGATAAAGTTTACCAAAAAAGAAAAGTCTACAATTCAAAATGAATGTAGACTTTTTTATATTATTTTAATTTAGTTCCACAATTAGTACAGAAATTGCCACCTTGAGAAGGGCTTCCACAATTTGGACAAAATTGAGGTGACATTGTAGCATCCGTTGATGGTTGAGATTGAACTGGAGTTATTGTAGGATTACTAACACCAGAAACAACATTAGTATTTACATTTTGAGTTACACCTGTATTAGCATTTGCTACTTGTTGTGCTTGATTTAATTGTGCCGCAGCTTGATTTGCATAAGGGTCATAAGGCTGAGCAGCAACGCTTCCTGCTTGTGGATTCATGGCATTATTTACAGCCCCACCAATCATACCACCAGATGCCATATTCATCATACCAACACCTAAAAATCCATTCATTGCACCAGCTTCGTTATTAGCAGCATCTTGAACGGCATTCGCATAAGCTCCTGTAAGTGTACCTTGTTGCATAAATTGATTAGAAGATAATTCATAATTATCAATTTTTTGATTAGATTCATCATCTAAAGTAACAGACTCAACAACGAATCCCAATAGACTAATTCCACGATCACGAATTGGCTGATCAAATACCTTTTCATCCATAACAGTTTTAATTTCATCTGTTCTACTAGGTAATTCTAATACTGGAGTCTTATGTGCAGAAGTTCCAAGTTCATTTAAGACATTTTGGAAAGCACCAATAACTTCAGATCTCATCTGTTCGCATAATTCATCTTTACGATACTCTTCTACAGTACCAGCAATACGTGACATAAATATTGCTGGATCAGTAATTTTAAATGTATACTTACCAAAGCATTTAACTTCAACTCGTAATGGACTCATCGTTCCTGTCATCTGATTTGGAATAGGATGAGACCAATCTTGAAATGGAATAGGAGCAGGAGTACCAAACTTATTATCCATAATTTCTTTAGCATTAATATAAAATACTGCCTGTTCCTTAAATGTTCCACCATTATAAGTAAATCTTGTCCACATTTCTTTAAATACTGCACCAAATTGTCCAGCAAAGAAAGATGGAGAAGTAGATTGATCAAATGTATAAATTCCTTCTTCTGCTGTCGCATCTAAAATTTGACCGTTTTGAAAAATAACAGCAATCTGTCCAGGAGCTACCTGAATTCCACTATCTTTTGAAATAATTCCATTAGGAGTAGATACTCTCTTCATCAAAATATCTTGTCCTAAATCATCACATCGAATATACTCTTTCCATTGATCATGTAACGTACTTCCAACCGCACCTACTGCTGCTTTAATTAAACCCATAAATATACCTCTCTTTCAATTTAAAATCGATGGCCTCCACCACCATGGCTGACACCACTACTTCCAGAATGACCGCCTCCACCACTACTACCACTGGAATGATAAATAGGCGTTTTCGAAGTATGCGTATGAACAAATCGATCTCTAACCACGTTAGTTTCCAAAGTCTTTTTATCCAAATACTCTCTAGACGAAGTAGCAACCCTAACTAATTTATTTTTACTAATCATAATAGCCATAACGATTCCAGTAATTAACAATGGTCCTCCAATTAAAATAAGCCAAGGAATATCCCTAACAATACGACCATCATTAGAAATCTCATAATGACTATCCTTACTATTAGCTACACCTATTGTATCATAATTTTCAAGGATTGTCATAAACTTTGTAATCCCTGTGTAATAATTTTGATTACTAAACTCTTGATAAATAGCATCCATTATCTGCTCAATACGATAATCACTATACATATCCATCGCATCACCAGTAGTAGTCATATAAATTGTTCTAGTTTTCATATCAACTAAAAACAACACTCCACTATGACGCGATCCTATACCAAATTCATTATAATCATAAAAATCATCAGCATAAGTTCTAGTACAATCTCCATTACAAATTGCTTTATCATAATCACTCACAGTAACAATTGCTAAATCCAAATCCGTCTTATCAATATACTCGATTACCTGATTATATATTTTTTTCTCCTCACTATCCGTAAGTAAATCAGCAAAATCATAAACCTTTTCAGAAGCATCTACTGCTGGAGTACTTAATACATTATCTCGATTACTACCAGTAACATCAATATAATCAGGTACCAGATAATCCGAATCAGTTCGTGTATAAGTATTTACACTGGCCTGAACAGAAATAAAAGATAAGAAAAAGATACCAAAGGAAAATATCAAATAACCAATTTTTTTCATATAATTCCTCCTATAAATAACAAGATAAATACTAAAGAGGAAAGAACTAAAACTAATAAAGTCCAAAGAATAACTTCTTTTCTTCCTAATGGTAAATCACCAACAATCTTACCTGTTTGCCCATTCATAGCAAAAGTATACATCTTATCACGATATTTGATATTTACCATAAAGACAGGCAACATAATATAATCAGAGTCTACCTTATTTACCGTAAGCTTATTACTAGCAAGCATACTAGTCTGATGTCGAACCTCCTCTTGCAATAGCGAAACAGACGTATTCATAGTTCTCTCTTTCGCTCTCTCGATTGCACTATCTTCACCTACATCAAACTTTTCTGCTAGAAAACCTGATAAAAAAGCATGGTTATATGGTGTCAAGTCTTGATACTGAAAAGGCTCTAAAGAATCCATTAAAGCATCAGGGAATCTAGAAGAACCATCTGCCAGTACTTTATCATAGTGCATATATCCCTCAACTTCCGTCATAAAAGTATCAGTTTTAGTATAATGAAATGAAGTGTCACTCCATGAATGAACATCTTTTGCATTAAAGTCTGCCGTTCCAGAAACATCAAAATCATAGGCCCAGAAAGGAATATAAATACCTGTAATCTTATTAATATTTTCTTTCCTCTTAAAAGCCTTTGGAACCAGAGGCTTATGCTTCACAACACCTTCAAAAGCTTTCACTGCATCCTCTTTTACTTTTTGAAAAGGAATAATTAAATCAGGCACTCTACTATTTTGAATTCTTTCTTTCAGTATTGCCGTATTACCACAATAAACACAAAATGTTGCTGTTGTATTAGGATCTACAACAATCTCAGCACCACAGCTTTTGCAACGGTAAACATCTGCTTCTTCGACTTTTACTTCCTTTTTAGAAGCCTTTTTTTGATTCACATTCTCACTACTAGCATTTTGATACTTCTGCATCTCTTCTAATGTAAACTTACTACCACAATAGTCACATACCCATTTTTGTTCTTTAGGATGAAACGTAATTTTCGCACCACAGGAAGGGCACTTATGATCCAATGCTTCCATAAAACACCTCTATCTATTATATATAATATATCATAAAACATACTAATACGATACTAAATCATTACAATACCAAACTCTCTTGACAATATCTTTCATATAAGTCCCGCAATACTTACATTGATGAGTCTTAAAATCAATAGCAACAGAACCACAACTAGGACACCGAATTCCGATGACTTTACTATATTTATCAAGCTTAGAACTATCTATAATATAAATATATTGAATACGGAACCGATCTTGCACCTTTTTTTGAAAAGCACCATCTATATATAATTCATACTGTAAACTACTACCAAAAGTAATCGTCGCAACACTACCATTTTTCTCATATTTACTAACGACAGTCTTATGAAATTGAATAGACCGAAAAGAAACATTTTTATCTTTATACTCTTGAATCTTTTTTTCTACACTACTCCTTATTTTATCACTCTGAAAAACCGTACTATTTCCACTTTCAATAGCATGAAAATAGTCCAATATATTTTTTTCACATTCTCTTTTTAATTCATTAATATTAAGATCAGGAAAATCTTCTTTTATCTTAGTTAAATATAAAGAATCCATACTAGATAAAGATTTAGGAATACTTTCATCTTCCATCTTAGCTTGTTCTACTAAAGCAGAAAAGCTAGACACACCTAAAAACTTCTTTAATTTATAAAACAAAATATATCCTAAAATAACAATAACTAAAACTAAAACTAAGATAATAAGTAAGACCCAGACAAAAAACATAACTATCACCTTACTTAATTTTATCATTTAAAGAGAAAAAAAAGAAGATTATTCATCTTCTAATTTCTGTAAAGTAGACTCTTTGTCTACGACTTCAACAAGTAATTTTCCTTCTTTTGAATTACTATCAATATGAATATTCTCCATAGCAGCCTCACGTCCTACTACTTCACATCTTTTATCATCTTCCATTCTATCACCATTAAATAGTATGTCCCAAGAAAAAAGAAATATACATAATTTACAACTATTTTATCCGTAATATCTTTTTAAATAAATAATTTTATTATTAATAGAAATACCTATTATATCTTCATCATTTTCATCTATTATTTCCCTACCATAAGGACCATCTATTTTTCCAAAACTAACAACATTATTATTAATATTATATAATAGTTTACTATTAACATAAATAATATCACCTATTTTAGGTAATTCATCAATATCAAAAAACTCTATATTTATTTTATACTTTATATTTTCCTTATCTTTTAATATATAGTTATATTGATCTATGTTTTCTATTATTAATTTAATCATATAAATAATTTCCTTTCGCAATATCTTTTATATATGTTTTCCATTTTGCTCTTTTAAAGTACCTTCTATCTCTGGCAGTAAAGGAATATTTACTGTTTGTATACTACGGCAATTAGGACAAAAGCCATTACCTATACTCATCGCATTAGGTAATTCTATATGAGTTAATACCTCATTATTATAAAGAAAATTATCACCTATACTTGTAACTTTTGGTAATGATATATCTGTTAATACTTCATTAAAATAAAGAAAATGATCACCTATATCTATGGCATTAGGTAACTCTATATGACCTAATGATTTATTAAGCCTAAGAAAATGATTGCCTATCTTGGTAACACAGGGTAACTCTATATAAGTTAGTATATTATTACACCTAAGAAAATAATCACCTATATCTGTGACACAGGGTAATTCTACATGGGTTAATAATTGATTTGAATTAAGAACCTGTTCACCTATATTTGTAACTTTTGGTAATGATATATTCGTTAAAACTTTATTATGAAAAAGAAACCCATCACCTATATCTGTGACACAGGGTAATTCTATATTAAGTAATGACTGATTAAAACAAAGAAATTGATTACCTATACTTGTAACTTTTGGTAATGATATATCTGTTAAATCTTTATTATAATGAAGAAAATGATCACCTATACTTGTAACTTTTGGTAACTCTACATCTGTTAACACTTCATTACGATGAAGAAAATAATCACCTATATTTGTAATTGAACTATTAAAAAGACCAACTATTCTATTTTGTTTATCTAATGTTATTTTTATATCTTCTAAATTTGAATCTGTACTAATAGTTAAAACTTTTTCTTCATTTTCAGTTGCAATATCTATTTTTTTTATTGTTCCAAAGCTATTAACAAACGAATCATTAATACTATTATCATACATTATAATTTGTTTGTTTTTTAAATTCAAAACAAAATAATCAAATACTATATATTGTTCGTGAGGAAATTCATGCACTTTAAAATTATCTATTATGACATTATTTTCACAATAATATATATTATTTATTTCATAATTATATTTATAAAGTTTTCCATCTCTTGCTCTAACATATCCTGGAATCTCTAATGTTTTGTGCAAATTAGTTTGATTCATTCCATAGTATTTATCAAAACTATCCGTAAGTCCTGATATAATATTATCTAAATCATTTCCAAAAGTTGCATCCGGATTAATAACCGTATGATTATATCTATTTTTATTGATAAAGTATGTGTATTATCTTTTGTAAATTGAATACTAATAACTGAAGTTCCATATTCGTCTTGTCTTCTTGGAGTAGAAAAATTTTCTCTTCTAATTTCATCAACATTCTCTTTTACTGCAAAAAACACATGACATCTATTTAATCTTCCTCCGCGAAAGGTACAGAGTTCTTCACCAGGACTATAATAACGTTTAAAAGCCTGTATTTCTTCTTCAGTATGGCATTGATATAGTTTATATCCTACTTCTTTTAATAATTCTTCTGGAGTTTTATCTATTTTTTCTACATTATTATTTTCAACGACTACTAAATTATATATGAAGTTTTTAAATTCTTCCTCTAACGAGTTATCAATAATATCCTTTGCTAATGAACGACTTTCTTTAAAATTATTATGTAATAATAAGGGTAGTAGTCCTTCTTGTTCTAACAATGTAGGAAAGTATGTTCTACACAGATGCATCATACTTTCACCATATTTCTTTTTAATTACTTTTAAATCTTTTTCCATACTTATTTAACATCCCTTCTCCAACTCTTTGAGTTTTTAAAACCATAAACTAGCTTTTAGTACGATTCATATGTTATATGTCTCAATTATTTGTAAGGTTTAATAAAAAGCTATCAGCAATTTTTTTAATTATTATTTTATTAAGAAAAAAGAAATATGCACTATTTCTTTAATCTGCTTTAATAACTTCTTTACCACCCATGTATGGTTGTAATGCTTTAGGAATTTTAATACTTCCATCTTCTTGATAATTATTCTCAATTAATGCAATCAAACCACGAGGAGTCGCAACAACTGTATTATTTAAAGTATGTAGGAAATATGTTCCCTTCTCACCCTTCTTACGAATACTAAGACGTCTAGCTTGAGCATCTCCTAAATTAGAACAGCTTCCAACTTCAAAGTATTTTTTCTGTCTTGGACTCCAAGCTTCTATATCACAAGACTTAACTTTTAAATCAGCTAAATCACCACTACAACATTCAAGTTGTCTTACTGGAACATCCAAACTTCTAAAGAAATCTACTGTTAACTTCCACATCTTTTCATACCAATCCATAGACTCTTCAGGTTCACAAATAACAATCATTTCCTGTTTTTCAAATTGATGAACACGGTAAAGTCCTCTTTCTTCTAATCCATGAGAACCACCTTCCTTACGGAAACAAGGAGAATAACTTGTCATATGAATAGGAAGTTCACTATCTTTAATAATTTGATCTTTAAACTTACCAATCATAGAATGTTCACTAGTTCCAATTAAATATAAATCTTCTCCTTCAATTTTATACATCATAGCTTCCATCTCAGGAAATGACATAACACCAGTTACAACATCACTATGAATCATAAATGGCGGAATAGCATAAGTAAATCCAGCATCAATCATAAAGTCTCTTGCATAAGCAAGCATAGCTTCATGAAGACGAGCAATATCTCCAAGTAAATAATAAAAACCTTGTCCACTAGTTCTACCAGCAGCATCTTTATCCATACCATGAAGTCTTTCTATAATATCAGCATGGTATGGAATCTCATAATCTGGAACAGCAGGATCACCAAATTTTTGAACTTCTACATTTTCACTATCATCTTTTCCAATAGGAACAGAAGGATCCATAATCTGAGGAATCACCATCATGCGATCCTTAATTTCACGAGAAAGTTCTTCCTGTTCTTTCTCTAAAGCACTAATTTCATCTGCCATAGATGCAATCTTCTTTTTTACTTCTTCAGCTTCTTCCTTCTTACCATCTTTCATCAATTTACCAATTTCACTACTCATACGATTTTTATCAGCTTTTAATCCATCAGCTTTTACTTGTACTTCTCGTACTCTTTTATCCATATCATAAACTTCATCTACTAATAGAAGTTTTTCATCTTGAAATTTCTTCTTAATATTTTCCTTTACTAAATCTCTATTCTCTCTAATTAATTTAATATCTATCATATTCATTCCTTCTTTCTAAACAATTTTTCATAACTATTTTTATATAATATTTGATTAATTTCATCTTCCGTAAAAGTGTCTTTCAATAAAGCTGTAAGCTGCTTACCAACCTGTCCATAATCAAATATTTGTATATCTTCACTATCTCCAAATAATACAGGTCCAAAACTCATATCATCAGTAGCAACACCAATAGAATCAACACCAAGTAACTCTACCATATGAATAATATGTTCTACATATCTTTTAGCAAGTTCCTCCCTATCCTCACCCGAGGAGACAAATGGACCATAAGAAACAAGTCCAACAACAGGAGAAAACTCCTTAATCGACAATAATTGTTGATCAGTTAAATTCCTAACATGAGGATACAAATCATAACAATTAGAATGACTAACAATAACACTAAATTGCTTACCCTTAGCTTTTTCTTCTTTCAATAATTTTACAGTATCTGAAAAAGTATTTCGATTCATATGAGATAAATCAATAGAAATACCTAAATCAATTGCTTTTCGAAGTAGTACCATACCTTCATCCGTCAAACCAGAATCACTCCGATTACCGGAGCCATACCGATTCTTATTATTCCATACTAGTAAAATATTACGAAGACCAAGATTATAAAGTTCCTCTAGCTCTTCTGGTCCCTCGATATAATCGCAACCTTCAATACTATAAACAACCTCTAATTCAGGAAAAAACTTTAAAAATAAATTAGTCGCAATACGGAATCGTTCTACTACATTAACAGGTTCGAACCAATCACCACTCTCTTCTTTCATTTCATCTTCACTCATAAAATAAAGATTAGCAACCACTCCATGAACCTCATTTTCTTCATAGTACTTTTGAATTGTCTTTATATAACTAAAATCATTTTTCCGATAGCAATAATACAAAATTGACAACAAATCATAATGCAAATCAATCATGATATCATCTCCTAAAAAAGAAAAAAGAACAGTACAAGGAGTGCAAATAGCACGGTACCATCCTTTTTTTCACTTAAAAGTGTAACGGACTTCTCCGGAAATATTTCATCTATAGAGTAGATAAATAAGTCTTTAATATCGTTTTCACCAACCACGACTTCTCTCTCATTAAAGGTTCTTATTATTAGTTCTAATTATCGATTTGTTAATAGTATATTACTTTTTAAGAAAAATATCAACTTATTTTACTACTTTTTACAAATAACTGCTCCCTCTGGCAAAGAAACATCAGTAACTTTTTTTACACTATAATAAGAATCTTCTTTACCATTACGAATACCTAACTTTCCATCAGTAACAGTAATAGAATAAGTATAGTGAGCTTTACCTTCAGTAGAGGTAAATACAACTTTAACATATCCCTTTAATTTTTCTCCATTAAATGGTGATCTTAAAGGAAGAAGTTGAAAATCTAATAAATCGTTTACATCAGAGAATTTAATATAATACTCTCCTGGACTTGTATTAATATCTCCATTATCACAAGTATAATATCCAGAATCCACATCTTCATGCACCTTCTCTAAAACTTTTTCCATATCTCGAGGAAGCAATTTATATTTTGCACTAGTAGATACCGGTATAAAAATACTAATACTTAAGGCAAAAACAATAACAGCATAAACAAAAGCAGATATGTTAGGATTTCTTCTCTTTCCTTTTTCCACAAATGATGAATATTGTAACCCTTGACCTTGATAGATTGCTGTATCACTAAAAGCAATATATGGAATCATAATAAATGGAAAAAATACAGTAAGCCATCCACTTTTTCCAAACGCTTTACCAAATTGATAGTTAAGATAAAGTGAAGAAAAGAAGTTGACAATAGGAACAAACAAAAGTAAAAACATCCATCCAGAACCAACAGCCATATCACAATAAGCAAAATTATTATAAAAAGGTATAATAGGCGTAAATCCCGAATATCCACCTTTCATATAAACACATGACAAAGCAATAGTAAAGAAGCCAAAAAGGAAATAAAAAAGACAAGCAACTACTATCATAAGAGCAGAAAAATAAAAATAGAAATACAAAAGTAATGCTAAAGCAACAGTAAATACTAACAACAAAATCAATGCAGTTCTAGTATCAACATAAGATTTTTTATTTTTAGTTTTAGTTTCATACTTTTGACCAGCAAACTCTACTACATCAGCTGGTTTAGTAAGATTTTCCTGATATTCCTTATTAGATTTTTCAAACTCTTCCTCAGACATTAAATTTTTCATTCGTTTATTATCGGGATGATCATAATTCAAAGCTCCACATTTCATACAATATCTTTGATTATTTTTCATCTGAGCGCCGCAACGAGGACAAAACATAAAAACACCCTCCTATCTATAATATAGTTTATCACGTTATGAACGAAAAAAAAAGACCTATTTGGCCTCTATAATCAACTTAATTGCTGTACGTTCCTCGCCATCAATAGCAATATCTTGAAAGGCAGGAATACATACCAAATTCTTTCCAGAAGGTGCTACAAATCCTCTCGCAATGGCAACTGCTTTAATTGCCTGATTTAATGCACCTGCACCAACTGCTTGAATTTCTACATTTCCTTTTTCTCGAAATACATTAGCAAGTGCCCCGGCAACACTATTAGGATTAGATTTACTACTTACTTTCAATGTTTCCATAATTATAATTCCTCTCTTTCTATACCACTAATATATGAAAGAAAAAAAACAAATATGATAAATACAACACAAATATTAAATATAAATTATTTCAAATATTTCTTCACTTCGTTAGTAACCACTTCATATCCTTCATCAGATAAATGTAAACCATCCTTAGTATAATCAGGATTTATCTGTACTTTCTCTGAAGAAAAATCTACTAACAAGTCAAACATATTAATATATGTAATCTCTTCTTTTTTACAAAAATCCTCTAATCTTTTATTAATAGTTATAATTTTTTCATTAGTACGACTATTAACTGCTCTCTCTCCTTCCATAACAGGATAAATTGATTCTAAATAAAGTTCAGCATAAGGTCTAATTTCACGAATTTCTAATAAAATCTGTTCAATACGATCAACAATAGAATCCAAAGAATCACCATGATCAATATCATTAGTACCTATTAATAAAAACACTTTAGAAGGATTATATTGATAAACTCTATTCTCCATATCATCTAAAATATCCTGGGTATCATTTCCATCAATCCCACTATTAACAACAGGTAATCCCTCATAATATTTATCTAAATCATAAAAATCAGTAATAGAATCACCAAGGAATACATAATTATCATCCATAACTACAACTTCTTTAGTAACCGTCTTTTCTACCACTTTAGGAGAAATATAAGTAAAATAAAGACTAGTACATAAAACAGCAATACCTAATAATAATATAATAAGAAAAAAATGAAAAACAATTTTAAAAGTAGCCTTTTTAGGTTTATTTTCCTTCTTATAAGAATTATCTAAATCACGAATAATCTTATCTTTATTCACTCTTCGTTTTTCTACAAAACTAGTATCAAGTTCATCAGAAAACTTCATTTCATCAGATTCTAAATTAGAATAATGACGATTAGAAGAACTTCTTTTATTAGTATTTTGATAATTAGAATTTCTTCTTTGACGATTAACTTGTTGATAATTTTTATTAGAATATTTATAATTACTTCTACGATTACTTATATTTTTTTGTTTATCATTATCCATAAAACTTCCCACTTTCTATAAAATAATAGGAAAAAATAAGGTATTAACCCTTCCATTATCCTATAGAAATTATACACACTTTACTAATAATAGTCAATCACACTTACTTAGTGAAGGAAAAGGTATAATTACCAGAAAATAAATCTTTAAATCCCTTATAAAATAATTGTAAATAAGAAAGCGAATCAACATCTTCCAAAACTGTTAAATCAACATCCGTAATCTTTTTATCTGTTTCTTTATCTTTAACAATCACTTTTCCTACAACATCACCTTTTTTTATTGGAAACTCAAAAGAATTTAATTTTACTTCATAAGTATATTTTACTGAACTACTAGACTTCTTAGATAGTACTCCAATATCATGAACTGGTACTAAGGAAAGTTCTGGTTTAGTAGCTTTATCAATAGGAACTGTTTTTAAAACCTCATCTTTAGATTTAATTAAATTCATTTGATAATGATTAAACCCATAATCAAGTAAACCCATGACCTCTTGATTTCTCACTTTACTATCTTCTTCTCCTAAAACAATAGCAATAAAACGAAGATTATCTTTCTTAGCAGTAGCAGCCAAACAATATTTAGCAGCATCCGTATGCCCAGTCTTTAAGCCATCTGCTCCTTCATAAAAGCGAACTAGTTTATTAGTATTTACAAGCCAAAACTTATTTTCAGTATCTTCTCGTAAATAATCTTCATAAACAGAAGAAAACTCCAAAATTTCAGGATAATTAACTACAAGTTCTCTAGCAATCATAGCCATATCATAAGCACTAGAATAATGTCCCTCTTCATCAAGTCCTGTAGAATTTTTAAATACCGTATGCTTTAATCCTAACTCTTTTACTTTATCATTCATTAATTTAACAAAAGCCGCTTCACTCCCTGCAATAACTTCTGCCATTTGAACAGTTGCATCATTAGCACTAGCCATAGAAATACCCTTCATCAAATCCCGAATACTAATCTTTTCACCAACACTTAAATAAATCTGAGAACCTCCCATATCAGCCGCATTCTGACTAACAGTAACAACATCATCCCAAGAAATCTTTTTCTCTCTTATCGCATCCAAAATTAATATTTGAGCAACCATCTTAGTCATAGAAGCCACCGCAACTTCCTTATCCATCTCTTTTTGAAAAACAATTTCCCCACTATTCGCTTCCATCAACACTCCGCTAACTGCTCCAGGGATAAGCTCAGTCTCATTGGCTTCCTCTGCATATACTGGAAAAGGAAACATAGTAACAACTCCCAATATACAGAAAAAAATAGATAAAACCTTCTTCATAAATACCTCCATTATTTTTTATGTAAAGATGAAAAAAAATATACATAAATAAAAAAAAGAATGATATGATGAAAGTAGGTGATTATAATGAAAAAAAGAAAAATAAAAAAAGGTCCAAAAATAATATTGATACTCTTAATATGTTTGATTCTAGGAATTGGAATAATATCCTTATTGCCTAAAGAAAAAGAACAAAAACAGGAACCAACAAAAGAAGAAAAACTAATCAATGATATGAAAAAAATATCGTATTACAGAAAAGAAAACAAAGAAAGATATTTAGCTTATCAAAAAGAAAACGATTCACTATCAATAGAAGAGATAATTACACAAGTAAATATTGGTATTGACAAACCATATTATACAAATACAAAACCATCAGAAAATCTAAATACAAACTTAATTTTAGTAAATAAATATAATTATGTAACAGAAGATTATATACCAGAAAATCTAGAACCAATTGATACTACCTATGCAAGAAGTGGAATGCAATTGGTAACAGATGCAAAATATGCTTTTGAAGAGTTATCTCAAAACGCCAAAGAAGACGGTATGACAATACTAGCAATGTCAAGCTATAGAAGTTACGACTATCAAGTAAACTTATACAATAATTATGTAGAAAGCGACGGAAAAGAAGCTGCAGATACCTATTCTGCCAGAGCCGGATACTCAGAACACCAAACTGGCTTAGCAGTAGATGTATACAATGGTGTAGTACCCTATACTTCATTTGAAGAAACAGAAGAATTTATCTGGATGCAAGAAAATGCTTACAAATACGGATTTATATTAAGATTTCCAAAAGATAAAACAAATATCACCGGATATCAATATGAATCATGGCATTATCGATATGTTGGAAAAGAAGTAGCAGAAAATATCCATAAAAACAATTTAACACTAGAAGAATATCTAGCAAAAAAATAAGGTTGAACCTTTTTAAGATTCAACCTTTTCTTTATCAAACTTTTTCCTAAAAAACATATATAAATGATAAAAGAAACTAACTAGTATCCAACATAGAAAAATTAAATTACTAAGTTGTACAACTGATAATATTTGATCATTTTGATACAAAGAAACAACATCAGATAAATCTATATGATGAATACTAGCAACACCTATAAACATAGAAAAAAGTAAAAAGATAACAGTCATAATACCATAATTAAATATCTTTTTCCATGTAAGTAATCTTTTACTAAATATAGTGTAAATAAATATAAAAATAGCAAGAATAAATAAGAAGAAAAAGACAACAGTAGAAGGAAAATAATAATAATCCATAACTTTCATAATAAAAGTATCAACACATGTAGCTACATAAGAAAAATTATAAACAACAATAGTAATTACAGAAATAATAAAAACTATAGTTAAAAAAACAGGTAACACTTTATTCTTTACTTTTGTATTAACAACTACCAAAAGAAATAATAGAAGGAACAAGAAAAAAAGTTCTATAAACATAAAAGATGAAAATAACAGCTCAAAAATTATTTTCATCTTTTCAAATAAACTTAACTCCATAGACCACACCTCCTATTAAGATACTAATTCAGCAATATAAACTGTCTGGGTTGTATCATCATTCTTAGTACAAGTAATAAGAGTTAATGTAGTTTTATTATAATCACGATAAATTGCTACCTTGCCTGTTTTAGGAACTGTATAAATATTAACAATTTGATATTTATATCTGTTTCCTTGATAAGTAATATAAGCAGTATCTCCTATTTTCAAACGATACAAATAAGCAAAGAATGAAATATAAGCATCACCAGAATGCGCCATTAACATTAAATTTCCATTTGGAACATCCGGCATAGAAGAACCAGAAATCATTGATACATTTTGTTCAATATTATTATATTTAGAATCAGTATTATAAAACCCTCTTTTTAAACTTATTTTAGGAATCTCTAAAACTCCAACATATCTACTATAATCAATTTCTTTTTCATTTTGTTGATAAACTGTTCCATCTGAAACATTTTCTACTTCAGGAACATCTATTTCATCTTGAATTTCATCTTGTGAAACATTTCCTAAATCTAGCATAGCAATTTTCATATTAGCAAATACTTGATTTCTTAAAAAGACTAAATGATTATAAGATATAGTAAATATTCCTATAAATACAAGGAAAGAGCCGATGAATAGCAACTGACTCTTTCGCAAATATTTTTTATGATTATTGTTGTTTTGATTTTGGTTTGGCATTTGCATAAATAATACCCACTCCACATAATAACACAACTAAACCGATAAAGTATACTGACTGTGCCATATTCATACCAGTAGAAGGTACTTCTGGAGTATAATTAAGTGTAAATTCTAAACCAGTATCATTTTTAACATCTGTAGTAAATACTGTACTAACAGTTTGAGCTCCTTCAGCACGATAATAATAACCATCATATTCTCGGAATGTTCCAGTTGCTTTCAATTTAACAGTCTTATTTTCTTCAGTAACTTTATCAACAGGAACTCTAACATAAAACTTAGATAAGTTTTTAGTACTTTCAACTTCTTGTCCATTTTCATTTACTAAAATTGTTCCATCAGGAGCAGCTTCAATAGAAACAGAAAACTCTAAAATACTATTTGGTGGAGTATTAGAAACTGTAATTTCTGATGACTGATAATATTTTTCATCATCAGTAATTGATATTTCATCATTTTGTTTGCTCATTTGCATAACACCACTAGTACTAACACCAGCTTGTTTAGCATTAGCAACTAACACTGCAATATATTTTTGATAGAATGTTTCAGTAGAATCAACTTGAGTTTCTGAATCATAGCAACCATCCACATCACAATATTTAGTATTAGGACTATCACCATAATAGATTTCTCTAATTGTCTTCATCTGTTCTATATTATGTTTATCATCACTTACATTAAAATCAGAACCATTTAAATATTCCCAAATAGCAGCTTGAGTAATCCATGTCTGAACTTCATCTGGGAATGGATTACCAGAAGAATCTACAAACTTAACATGAGGGAAAGAATTAGCCATTACATATAACAATCCCTGATCTTCAATATTTCCTGACTTAGTTAATGTCTTTCCTGTTACGAAATCAACATCTCTCTCTAAACAGAAAATTGGAAGAGATTTTCCATTTACTGTAGTATAATACATCTGTACAGAAAAAGTTGGAGTAGAAGAACCAATAACTTGTACATTAGATGTTTGTGTAACAATACTATCTCCTAAATCACCATCTGGAATTTCAACAGGAGCAGCATAAGAAACATTACCAATACCAATTAATAAAAACGAAAAGAATGCTACCAAAGCCATGGTAATAGACATTTTCTTAGATAACTGCGATTTAAAAATTTGTTGAAAAGTAGATTGATGATTACCATCATTATTCTTATTCATATAAATTTTCTCCATAATACACCGCCTTTATATTATTATTATAACATAGTTTTCTATTTTTCAATCTTTTTTTTTACTTTATTAAAAAAATCTGTTCAAAGTCTGGTAAATTAGGCATTTTTTTATAATAAATCTTCAGTAAGTCATCTCCTTTTTGAACAGAATCTCCAACTTGCTTTAGTAGTTCTAATCCCACACCATAATCAATGGTATCTTCCATCGTCATACGACCAGCACCTAATGCTACGGACAACTTACCAAGGTCAATGGCAGAGATACTCTCAATTACGCCAGAGCGAAAAGCTTTAATAGTTTTCACTTTTTTACTAGTAGAAAGCAAATCAATTTTACCATTTTGTGCACGGACTAACTCTAAAAACTTCTGATAAGCTCTTCCAGAGTGAATAGTATCTAAAACCATATCAATAGCCTCTTGCTTAGAAACGCCTTTAGACATGCAAATCATTTCACTAGCAAGATCTAAACATAACCTTGTCAAATTATTATCTTGCTCTTGTCCTTGCAAAACCTTAATAGCTTCCACAACTTCCAAACTATTACCTATACAAAATCCAAGAGGAACATTCATATCACTAATAATTGTTCTCACTTCCTTTTGATAAAACTTACCAATCTTTATCATCAAATCGCTTAACTTTTCAGCATCTTCCCTCGTTTGTAATAAAGCTCCATTACCAACTTTAATATCAATCAATATTTTATCGGCACCAGCAGCAATTTTTTTACTCATGATACTAGACGCAATTAAAGGGATAGAAGAGACTGTTCCTGTAACATCACGCAAAGCATAAATCTTTTTATCCATCGGTGCAAGACTAGCCGTCTGGCCTGTGATAACAATACCAATATCTTCAACCTGATGCATTACTTCTTCATCAGATAAGTCAATACGAAAACCTGGAATACTTTCTAATTTATCAATAGTACCACCAGTATATCCAAGTCCTCTACCACTCATTTTTAAAACTGGAACACCAAGACTTGCAACAATAGGTGTAATAATCAAAGTAGTTTTATCTCCTATTCCTCCAGTAGAATGTTTATCAACAGTAACACCAGAAAGAAAGCTTAAATCCAAAGTATCACCACTATCAATAAAAATTTTAGTTAAAGAAAATATCTCCTCATCCGTCATTCCTTGTATACAAATCGCCATAAGTAAGCTAGACATTTGATAATCTTTTACTTTACCATCTAGATAACCATTAAAAAAAACATCTAATTCATGATAACTTAATTCTTGTCCTAATCTTTTCTTATTAATAATATCAACTATCATAAAATCTCCTTTCGAAACACCATAGTTTCACGAACTTGAAATCCCAACTTTTGATACAAATGATGAGCAGCAACTCTAGAAGGATTAGAAGTTAACTCCAAGTATGAAATCTTATTTTCATTACATAACTGAAAAACATATTCAAATAATTTACTAGCAACACCCTGGTTCTGATAAGTATTCTTAACACAGACATACTCTACAAAATAAAATTTCTGATTACGAATAGAATCAACACAAAATCTAAGTAATAAATGTCCTATCACTTCCTCATCACATACAGCAATTAGTTCTACATCATTATCAGCAGTATGTCCTATCTTAGAAACATGAAAAGCTTCTTCTAGCAATACATTTAAAGAATTAATATACTTATCTTCATAATGTTTTATTTCCATTATCATCCCTACCTTAGTATTATCATCATATCAAAAAAAATATACTAAATCCAGTATTTTAATGCTTATACATCAGAAAAAAAAGAAAAAGACAATTAATCTTTTTCCTCTTTATCTTTAGAAGAAGTTAAAAAAGTAACTTTTTCTCCTATCACCTCCATAATATTCTCTTTTTTATCATTCTTTTCAACAAGACGTGATTGTAACCGACCCTTTAATCCGACAATATCCCCTTTCTTACAATATTCACTAGTATTTGACGCAACATTATCCCAAACAATACACCGAATAAAATCCGTATCATAAGTACCATCTATATTTTTAAAACTTCTAGGGATAGCCAACATCATAGATAAATACTTTTTACCAGAATCATTCTTTTTCAATTCTAAATCATAAACAATTCTTCCAACCAACACCACCTGATTTAGCATATCTCACCTCCTTTCAACAACATCATAGAAAAAAGAAACTAAAAAAACAAATGGACAATTTATCAAAAGAAACAAAAAAAACATATAAAAAAAGAGAATTCTTTTAGAATTTTCTTTTTTTTATAACAAGAATCATTTCCAATAATCAACTTTATACAATACGAAAAACATTTCTACATCTACGAAGCACAGAAATAAAATAATCAATTTCTTCTTTAGTGTTATAAAAATACAGACTAACTCGAACCGTAGAAGAAATATCCATATTTTCTTTTAACATTTTACTACAATGACTACCCGCTCTAACACAGATATGAAAAGAATTCAAATATTTACTAACATCTGCACTAGAAACACCACGAATATTAAACACTAAAATACCACTGCTAGAATCACGATTATATAAAACAACATCAGGAACTGTTTCTAACTCTGAAAGTAAATATTTCTTTAATTCGCTTTCATACTGCTGAATTTTCTCCATCTTAATCTCCATTAAATATTCAATAGCACTTTTTAGTCCCAATACCTCTAAAATAGGGGGAGTACCTGCCTCAAACAAACTAGGATAACCTACCAATTGATACTTACCTGTACTATCAAAAGAATGATTCATACCACCACCATAAAAAACCGGTACCATTTCTTTTAACAAATCTTCTCTTGCAACCAAAACACCAACACCAGTAGGTCCACACATCTTATGACCAGAAAAACTTAAAAAATCAATATGAGCTGCTTGAAAATCAACTTTCATATGTGGAACACTTTGCGCACCATCTACATGAAACAAAATACCTTTAGAAAAACAAATTTTGCCAATTTTTTCAATATCACGAACATCACCAATAACATTCGTAACATGTGCTAAAGAAATAACCTTAGTCTTTTCCGTAATCGATAAAACAACATCTTCATAATTTAAAGAATAATCATCACTTAACGGAATATAACGAACTACGATTCCAATCTCTTCAGCTAATCTAAGCCAGGGTAAAATGTTAGAGGCATGCTCTGCCTTAGACAATAAAACCTCATCTCCCGCTTGCAAATGATATTTCATATAACCAAATACCATCAAATTAATAGAATGTGTAGTTCCACTAGTAAAAATAACTTCTTTCGGACTGTTACAATGAATAAACTCTTTTACCACTTCCCTAGTAGAATCATATAAATAATCCGTAACAATCGCATTAGAATAAAGACCACGATGAATATTAGAGGTATAATAATTCAAATAATCATTCATTGCTTGAATAACTCTTTCAGGTTTCAATGTAGTAGCAGCATTATCAAAATAAATAATATTCTTATTATGAAGAATAGGAAAATCATCATACATAATAATACCTCCCTTAAACTTATAATATTTTATGAGAATAATAGAATTAGGTAAAATGAATTCGCCTTGATTTATAAAGAAAATTAAAAAAAAAGACACCCTAGTGTCTTCTTTGAAATAATTTATGCAACTTTTTGATATCCCAAAGTCTCTCCATAAGAAGAAGGAGCATTTAAAGCATCTCTAACTTGTCGATAACCTTCTTCCAACTGATTAACCTTACGCTGTAATTGTCCATTAACATCATGTAATTGATTATTTTCCTTTTCTAAATCATTAATTTTCTGTTGCTGATTTGTCATAGTACGAAGCTTATCTTGTAAAGAAAGAATAGTAGAATCTTTCTTATTCACTTCTTGCTGTAACTTATTATTTTCTTGAACTAATTTAGTAACAGCAGATACTACATCACCAAAAGTTTCATCTTTAGTATCTACTTTTAAATCTGAAGGTTTAGAATCTGATTTTGGCTTAGAAACATCAACCGTTTTATCTTCTGCTGAGAAAATAGGTTCTGGTTTAACCTCAGGCAAAGAAACAGAAGGAATATCTAAAATACTCTTAGTTGGAGTAGATTCTTCTTTCTTTTCTTCTTCAAAAACAGAATTTGATGAAATAGTAGGAATAATTATCTTCGTATCATTAACAGCCTTTGGCTTATTATCAGCAGTATCCTCCTCAGATGAACTCACAATCGCTTTAGGTTCCTTAGGTTCCAATATAGAATCAATATCTTTCTTAGAAACATTCACATTAGAAATATCTAACTTAGAAGTACTACTTTCATTTTTAGAAATTTCTAAAGATGGTTTCTCAACTGGCATTGGTTCAACAATAGGAGCAGAATTCTTTAAAGAAAAAGGTGCATTACGAGGAACTTCTACAACTTTAGAATCAGATACATTAGTGCTACAATAGAAAGAATCATCTGTCATTCCAATAAAACTATAATATTGATTATCCAATATATTACGACCATCCAAACTATAAAGAGTTCCCTCAGAAAAGATATCATTTAAAAGAAATTTACCTTGATTATTCATTTCCTTATTTAATTTTTCTTTGATATTAGAATTAGTATCCACCATTCTTTCAGCAGCTGTAGGATCATTACGAGAATGAATCGCATCAAGTACACTTTGAGATTTTGCCTCACTTCGAATAACTAATAAACATTTATCAAAAACTCTAATATCCCTATTTTCAAAAGGAATAATAACATCTCCTTGTTTATTAATAAGACCAAGAGAAGTTTTTTGAATATCTGGATCAATCGCTTCTTTTAATATAGGAGAGGCAACCAAAAGATCATTATCTAGTTTCTTATTACTTAATAAATAATATATCTGTTGACTATTTCCAGTCGTAATCGTAACATAATCACAATAAAGATCAGACATCCCATTATATGTTGAAACCTTTCCTTTACTAAAAATTACCTGCCTTTCCTCATGCATCATCACACACCACCTTATTATATACTTCTATTAATAATAATATCACAACTGTCTTACGAAAACAACTATTTTCCAAACAATTTTCTAAAATAAAATTGCAAAAAAGAATAGAACTAGATACAATAATATTGGTGGTAAAATGAGACAAGATAAAAAACTAATGTTAGGAATGACAATTTTATTTTTAATCACATTTGTAATTTTTGGAACAATTGTTACAACAGAAAAACTAGCACCTTTTTTTACAGATAGAATAAAAACAAAATTTGAAACGTATCTAAAAGAAAACTATAAAACTGAAACAAAAAATCTAAAAATTGGAAAAATAACTTATAAAAATCAAGTATATGAAGCAAAAGTAACAAATAAAGAAAATAAAAATCTATATTTTTCTATCTATTATCAAAATAAAAAAATCACAGATACATATAAAAAAGACTATATAAAAGGAACAACACTATTAAATAGTTTAGAAAATAATATAGAAAAAGAAATTGAAAAACAAATAAACAAAAAAGTAACAATTACCTTTCCTTTAACATTAAACAAATATTCAAATACTATAAAACAAAAATTAATTAAGGAAGAAAATATAATATCATCAAAACTATATAATATTAGTTTTGAAATCACTTCTTCCATAGACCCTGTAGAAATCGCAAATAAAGTGCTAGAAATAACACAAAAACTACAAGAACAAAATATTGTACCAAATGAATATTCCATAACTATTAATAATAAAAAAGAAAATACCAAATTAAAAGTAAATAATCTAACACAAACTACATTGGAATTTAATTCACTAACTCAAATAATTAATGATATAATAAATAATAATGAAAGTGATATGATAAAGACAAATAATATTACTTATCAGTATGCTAAAGGAGGAAAATAATCATGAATGATTGCATTTTTTGTAAAATAATAAAAGGAGAAATACCATCTTATACTATCTATGAAGACGAAAAAATGAAAGCTTTTCTAGATGTAAATCCAGTAAGTAACGGACATGTACTACTAATTCCTAAAAAACATTATAAAAACTTTCTAGATACACCAGATGAATTAATAAAAGAAATGTACCATATCATAAAAACAAAAATTTATCCATTATTAGAAGAAAAATTACAAATAACAGGTCTATCTATCTGCCAAATAGGAAAAGACGTAAATCACTATCATATCCATCTAATACCACAATATGAAAATGAGGAATTCGACTTTAAATACAACAAAGAAAACATAAAAGATGTAGAAGAAATCTATAATAAACTAAGTTAAAAAATAAGTAAGAACTGCATCACTTAAAATAAGACAAAGTGCCAAAATAGTTACCCATTTTGGTATTTTTTTTGTAATTTTTTTCTCAAGTGGCAAAATAACATAAACATAAACGATAGAAAATATTCCCCATAATAAACTCATTCCTAAAGAAATATAAGGTCCAAAGTTAAACTTCTGATCACGATAATCCCAAAATACTTTATGAAATAACTTTTCAATAATAACACCACCTAATAACTCTAATAAAGAAAGCAAAATTACAACTGAAAAAAATAAAATAACTGTTTTCCATAATTTAGAACAATGTAATCTATGAAATATATTTCTACTAACGATAACAACAATAACAGCACCAAAGCCATAAACAGGAACCCAGGGACCAAATAAAATTCCATTATTCATATTTGGAAAGAAAAAAGTTTTTAAAGAAGTTTCTAAAACATATCCTAAAAAAGAACTAAGAAAAAATATATTCAAATAATAAAACATAAAATCACCAGTTATAGTATGAACAAAATAATAAAAATCAAACAAAAAGATAAGAATTAAATTCTTACCTCTATTTAATAACACATTGTACCGCCTAAAATAATAGCTAATAAAATGTATAACACAATAATAATAACGAAACTATTATTTCTTTTTGGACAGGTATTGTTCTCAGGACAAGACATTAAAACACCTCCTTAAATATAAGCACCTAAGATAATTATTAAAAGAATGAACAAAACTAGTATGATAGCTGAAGACGAAATATAATTACTCATATCTTTTCCTCCTTTTTTTATGCTTTCATGATATTTTATGGGAAAAGAAAATTTGTGTGATTATATCCGTATATTTATTGCATGAAATTATTTTTTTTGCTATGATATTCATTGATTGGGAGGAATTATATGAAGAAAAAAATAGGAATTAGTCTCTGCCTTATAAGTGCCCTAATACTAACAGTAACAGGGTGTGGTAAAAAAGCAGAACTAGATGATAACAAAACAGCTGTATCATTAAAAGGAATAAAAATAACAGCAACTGACTACTATAATGAAATTAAAACATCAAATATTTCTAAATTAGTAGATATGATTGATCATCAATTATTTGATGAAAAATATAAAGCAGACGATGAAGAAAATCAAGCTGTAAAAGAACAAATAGATCAATTAAAAGAAAGTTATAGTGATGAGACTACATTCCAAAGCGTAATACAACAATACTTTGGAGTAAACTCAGAAGAAGAATTAGAAGATATGTTACATCTAGAATATAAAAGAAACAAAGCAGTAGAAGAGTTTGTAGCAGATAACTTAACTGATAAAGAAATTGAAGACTATTATGATGAAAATATCATAGGAGATATTAAAGCAAGTCACATCTTAATTACACCTGATGTAGATAGTGACGCAACAGAAGAAGAACAAGAGAAAGCAGAAGAAAAAGCTAAGAAACAAGCAGAAAAAATTATTAAAAGATTAGATGAAGGTGAAGACTTCGCAGAACTTGCTAAAGAATATTCTGACGATGAAGCAACTGCAAAAAATGGTGGAGACTTAGACTACTTCAATACAGATGATATGGACGAAAATTTTATGGAAGCAGTAAAAAAATTAAAAAATGATGAATATACTAAAGAACCAGTAAAAACACAATATGGTTACCATATTATCTTAAAAGTTGATCAAAAAGAAAAACCAAAATTAAAAGAAGTAAAAGATACAATTAAAGAAACACTAGCAAACAATAAACTAAATAATAATTCTACACTTCATTATGAAACTCTAATGGATATTAGAGAAGAAAACAATATTAAATGGAACGATGATGAATTAGAAAAACAATATAACGATTTTATGGATCAATTAATTAAAGCGGCATCATCAAGTACTACAAACTAAAAAGTACCAAAAGGTACTTTTATTTTGTCTTAAATATTAAACATTCCTTATCCTTATAAATCAATTCATATTCAGACTCTATAGATAAAAAACTAGCAATACCCGACTTTTTAGGAACAATAAAATAATCAAACTGATATTTATCAATCAATTCATAAAAGTGATAAGAAAGTCTAGATATATCCTGATAATCCTTATAAATATATTTAGAATACAAATCGGCTCTACCATCAATAAACACAGGAATATCTTGATAAATTAGATAAGCTCCATAATCGTAATAATTAAATAGCCTCTTAGGATTTTCCTCTTTTAATACCGAAATAGCATCATCAGACAAGCTCCTTGTAGAAAGAACTTTAGAATAAGAAAAAGAAGAAGCAAAAACAACCAATAATAAGCAAGAAAAAGTAAGAAGTAAAACGCAAGAATAAGAATCCAACTTTCTTTTAGGTACATAATAAAAAATAAACATAGACCATACAATATAACTAAAAAACCAAAACCGAATACTCTTTAATCCTAAATATAAAAAGAATAAATAAAAAACAGCATCAATAAGTCTTATTTTTTTCTTACTAAAAATCATTACTATTAAAGTTATCAAAGCAAAAGCAAAATAAACATAATGAGAAATATAATTCAAATTACTAGGTTGCCATTCCGCAATCGTAGAAAGCATCAAGCTATCTGCCATATTCTGATAAGGATAAAAAAGCATCTGAATACCATGTGGATTAATTACAATTGCTATCATACATAAAACAGCAACTATAAGATAAGTAAAAATTTGCTTTTTAGACAGTCTTTCTGCTTCAATCTTTGAAAATGAAAACTGAAACAATCCACAAAATAAAGCAAGTATACATAATAAATATGGTAGATTAGACGATCCTCCATGAACATTAGCCCAGACAAGACTAATAATAGGTAAAAAATAAATTCGTCTAGAATTAGGATGATAAAAATAATAAAAAATAAGATAAACACTAAATGCCAAAAGTAAAAAACTAAACAGTTGTGGTCGACCACTAAGCCCTGTAAAAATCAAAGTAAAAAAGACAGTCCAAAGTAAAGTAAATGGCATATTTTTAAGATATTCTTTTCTTTGACTAAGAAAAAGAAAAAATATCAAAAATAATGTAGATGAAAAAACATAAATAAACAAATGCGCATCCCTAAAAATTAAAGATAGATAATAAAGAAAAACTTCAAATAACCATTCATGAGAAATCCAAGGAAATTGAAATAAACTCCAAGAAAAAACATCATGAGTGAGTAATACTGAATGATTAACCATATACTCCCCTGCTTTAAAATGCCAAAAATAATCAATATCCATCCTTAAAAAAAGCATTAAAAACAAAGCAAAACAAAGTAAAAAGACAGAAAAAGAAAATACTAACTTATGTTTCAAAATAAAGTTTTTAATCCTCATAATATAACCCTTTCTGATATAGCTTTTCTTTAATTTTATATTCTAACTCCCTTCCAGAATATTTTTTACTTAATCTACGATAAAGTTTATCATACTCTCTTTTTTGGATATCTTTAGTGTCAGTAAACTCAACATTACCCAAACCTTCTTCAATAACAGAAACATCATATCCTAAAGTTTGTAAATCATGAATAATTTTCTTCCGTAAAACCATACCCCCTCGACTACGATTACTCTTAATTAATCTACTAGCAACTTTCTCAATTTTTACAAGCTGCTCTTCTTTAGAAAAAACAGTTAATTCTCTATAAATAATATCCGAAGATAACCCTTTATCTAATAACTCTCTTTCTATTTTTAAAGGTCCCTTAGAAGTAGTAACCATTTGTTGATTAATATAAGCTTTCGCAAAACTAGTATCATCCAAATATCCTTGATTTAATAATTTAGCAATAGCCTTATCAACATATTCGAAAGGATATTGCTTCTTTAATAATAAATCTTTTAACTCTTTTACTGATTTAAACCTAGTTTTTAAAGACTTTAAAGCAACATAATATACATCATATTCTTGATTCATTTGAAAAATATTTTCCTGATCTTCCTCATCAATAGTTTTTTTCAATAACAAATCAAAATTTAAAATAACATCTTCATATAAAGACAACTCTTCTCCAGATTCGAGCATTAATTCATACTGACCATTTTTCTTCTTCTTGTATTTTAATATTTTCATACCATCACCTAAAAATAGTATAACATGAAAAAAAGAAGAAAAGTACTACTTCTCTCCCTTCTTTATCTCAATAAGTCCTTCTGTAATTTCTTCTAAAGATTTTCCAATATTTTTCTTACTCTTATATGAAGATGCTGGCATTTGTAAATACCCTGTCCTTGATATCTCTTTACTACGTCTAGCAGCAATATGAACAAGTTCGTATTTAGAATCTACAATATTAAGTAATTTATCAATAGAAGGATAAATCATTTGTATCACACTCCCTAGTATTAGAATAAAACACATTATAAAAATAATCAAGAAACATGACAGAATTAGACACAAAGAATTTATCTTAACTTTTGAAAATATAGAAGAAAGCATACTCCAGTAACCAAAAAAGCACTTCCATACAACCGAATTAAATAAGCTTGCTTTTGACAATTGGGAACTTGTCTATACAATCGATAATTTCTAATTAAAAAATACAAATAAATAAAAAAAGTAATCGTAAGTGTCAAAGTAAAAATAGAATTAGATTCTATCCTATAATATTCATTATGACTATGGATATACTTCTTTTCATCATAATCACCATAAATGTTTAAAATAGCCAAACCAATAAAAATTACCCATAAAAAATCTTCAAAATCTAATCTAAAAAGTTCACTATCTATATTCATAGTAAAATATATTTTTATTATTGATAAATAATACAAAAACGAGCATGATAAAACATCTTAATCAGCTCGTTTTAAATAATAACTTATCTAAACTGACAACAAGAACCACATTGTACATTACTAACTACGTTCTCTTCAGAACAAGTATACTGTGGACGATAAGTATGTCTAAACACATGATGATTTATGATTCTAGTATGAATTGGACAAACATGAGGAACATCATGAACAATCGTTTTATGAATACATTTTTGTTGAACACCCTCTTGAACAGGACATCCCATACCAGAAGACATATTCATGTTCATATTCATACCATTCATCTCACCATTCATATTAATATCAACATTCATATCATTATCAACTACATTATTGTTACCCATAACAGTAGAATCAAAATCAAATTTATTTTGATCAAACATTATAATTACCTCCTATATTTTATCATATGTAAGAGATAATTTTAGAAAACGACAAACGCCCAACACACTACAATACAAAATACATTAAAATGGTAATTTCATATTGCCATTAGCAAATTGCTTCATCATCTTTTTCATCTGATCAAATTGTTGCAATAACTTATTCACTTCTTGTACAGATCTACCACTACCTTGAGCAATTCTTGTTTTACGACTAGCCTTAATAATCTCAGGATGACGTCTTTCCTTTGGTGTCATAGATAAAACGATAGCCTCAATATGTGCAAGTTGCTTTGGATCAATCTTAACATTAGTAAGTCCCATTTTTTTAGCACCAGGAAATAGTTTTAATAAATTCTCAAGAGGTCCTAATTTTTTCATCTGCTTCATAGTAGATAAAAAATCTTCTAAATCAAACTTACCCTGCTGCATTCTTTTAGCAGTCTTCTCTGCTTCCTTCTCATCAAAAGCTTCTGTTGCTTTTTCTACCAAAGAAACAATATCACCCATACCAAGAATACGTCCTGCCATACGTTCTGGATCAAAAGAATCAAGCCCATCTAGTTTTTCAGAAACACCAATAAACTTAATTGGTACATGTGTTAAATGACGAACAGAAAGTGCAACACCACCTCTGGTATCACCATCTAGTTTTGTAAGAATTACTCCAGTAAGTGGTAACTTATCATGAAATCCAGTAATAACATTAATAGCATCTTGACCCATCATAGAATCAATAACTAATAATATCTCGTCTGGATTTACCTCAAGACGAACATTTTCAAGCTCATCCATTAGCTCTTCATCAATATGTAATCGACCTGCAGTATCAATTAATACATAATCATAATGATTCTCTTTCGCATAATTAATCGCATTTCTAGAAATTTCTACAGGATTTCCTTTACCCTCTTCATAAACTTCTATATTTAACTGCTTACCAATTTGCTTCAACTGATCAATTGCTGCTGGACGATAAACATCACAAGCAACTAGTAAAGGCTTCTTAGCATGTTTTTTTCTTAAAAAATTAGCAAGCTTTCCAATAGTAGTAGTCTTACCAGAACCTTGTAATCCTACTAACATCAAAATAGCAGGATTACCATTTAAACAAATATCTGCCTGTTCTCCACCAAGTAACTCAGTAAGTTCATCTTTAACAATCTTAACAAATAAATCACCCGGATTAATACTACTAGCAACTTCTTCTCCCAGTGCCTTTTCTTTAACTGTATTGGTAAACTCTTTAACAACCTTATAATTAACGTCTGCCTCTAATAATGCTAAACGAATCTCTCGCATCATATCAGAAATATTATCTTCTGTAATTTTTCCATAACCTTTAATTTTATGAATCGCATTCTGTAAACGATCTCCTAAACTTTCAAACATATCATCACCTAGCAATTATTATACAAAAAAATAAAAAACAAGTAAATGAAAAAAACAGGTTTACCCTGTTTATTCTAACATATCATCCGGAGTAATAGAAACTAGCGGTGAGCCATTAGAAGTTACTCCAAATGTAGAAGACGACGAATTATTTGGTTCTCTAGAAGTAACTAATGTTGGTATAGAAGGAGCAGATGATGATCTACCACCTATCGTAGTAGGTTCTTCCTCTATACCAAGACTAGAAATATCATTAGAACCTACACCAACCAAATTAGGTCCTTGCGAATCTGTAATTTCAATTAATGGTTTAGAAGGGCCTGTTGCTCTAGATGAATTTGTTGTAGTAGTAATAGTAGGTTCTTGCTCTACTGGATTAACAATCTCATCAAATCCTTTGGTAACATTCGATTGTAAATCTTGTGAATTTCCAGCAAACGAGAAAGAAATAGAATTATCATTAGCAGTGGAAATATCATCCATAGCATTAAAAGAATTATTTGAAAAAGAAGAAACTTCAGGAGCCACTCTTCTTGTATTACGAGGAGCATTATTTCCATTACCATTCCAAATCGCAACAACATCACAGTTTCCACTCCAAGGAGCTGGATCAGGCATCTGTAACTTACAAATTAATGGTATCTTAAAAGCCATACCAAATCCTAAACAAGTACCAGCTTGCAATGTCTTTTGTTTTTCAACAATTTCATCACTAATATTAGGAACCATCTTACGAATATAATCTACATCCGTAGGGTGATTCATCTTAAAAATTAAGAAATTAGAACACTGAGAAATAACAGTATCAGAAAGTTCTACAGGTCTTTGAGAAATAAGTCCAAGAATAACAGCATATTTACGACCCTCTTTAGCAATACGTTCAAAAATATTGTACCCTATTAAAAAACGGTCAGTATCATTTTGAATATAACGGTGAGCTTCTTCAACAACAATATGAAAAGGAATACTTGCTCTATCTTTCAAACCTTTTGCAAACTCAAATACCAAACGAGAATAAATCTTTGTAATGACTTTTGCAAAATCATCATCAACATCGTCTAAGTTAAAATTAACTAATTGATATTTACGACCATTATTTATAAGTAGAGATGATAGATAACTTTCAAGTGAAATATAATCGGGTACATCAAAGAACTTAGCATTTTCACCAACAATTAAAGCATGTAAACGAACTTTAATCGTAACAGCATCCCCATAAGTATTTTCATTTCGAAGCCAACCTTCACTAATTAAAGTAAAGTTAAGAGCTTTCTCCAAAGTATCTAAAGTATAGAATACTCCACCCTTAGGTTCATAATTATCATACTCATTTTTAATAAATGATGATACATACTCAGTAAGTAAAACACTTTCAGAAAACTGTCCTTGAGAATCAATTAAGAAACATTCACGAAACTTTCTCGTATAACCAATACCTTGTACTGGAGCTTCCAAATTAAATTGAGGTGTAGAACAACTTGCTAAAATAGAAAATATTTCATTACGCTTATTAGGAGACGTTTCATTAGTATATAAAATAGTCATAATAGCTTTTGCTATCAAATGATTCTTATAATTATTCGCATCCATATCATTCTGTGAAAAAATCAAAGCAAGTTTTAACATTCTTTCAATAATTGGTAATTGTGAATGATTAGTAGCTTGTAATAACAACGCCAAATCACTAGCATTAAGTAACCAAATAGGAAGACGTAATTTCTCACCAATTCCATCTACTTCATTCGTACTAAAAAAACGATAATGATAATTAGGGTTAATAGAATTTAGATTATTAAAAGCATTATAATATTCGCCTGATGAATCAAAAAGTAAAATATTCGCCTTATATGGAAATAATCTTTGATCGTGAAACATATTTTGGAAAATTCGAGATACCCCGCAAGATTTACCACTACCACTGTTACCAAAAATAGCAAAATGATTACTAAAGAAGTTATTAACATCTAAATATACTGGAAAATCATTATAGAAAGGACTAACACCAAATTTCATATACCCTTCTTTATCTTCCCCAACAATCATAGGAA
This sequence comes from uncultured Bacilli bacterium, assembly GCA_944332295.1. Lineage (GTDB taxonomy): Bacteria > Bacillota_I > Bacilli_A > RF39 > UBA660 > Faecimonas. Next base: position 33,755 of record CALVJR010000007.1, read on the forward strand.
TTTCAGACTTATCAATAACACGAATAGAAGCATCTAAAGACGGTTTACGAATCGTACCACCAATTAATCGACCATTAACAATTTCACCTAAGAATCTAGCTTTAACTATATCTTTATCTAAATCGTCTACTTCTCCTAAAACTTTTTTATCTTTATCTTCAAAAATAAGATGCAAATTCATTAAATTAACTGCAAGATTATCAGCATCTTTTAAACGTATATTAGCAGAATGATCACTAATATAAACTATTTTATCAAACATAACTGTCCCCTCTTTACACTTTATCTATTCTAATATTGATTATACTAATAATCTTATATTTTTTCAAGACAAAACACAAGTGATTTACAGAATAAGAAAAAAATGATAAAATAAGAGCACTTTGGAGGCAGAAGATGGAAAAACAATTAGAAGAATTAAGTATAAAAGAATTAGAAAATCTAAAAAAGAATTACCTAGCTAAAATATCCGAAATAAATAACCAAATTACAATAAAAGGAAATGAAGAAAGAGCACAATTAGAACAAATAAGAAATCCTCAAATACTAAATGAAAAACAAATCATAGACAGGGTAAATAGATACTTACAGGTTACTAATTATTCTGATATACCTTTTCTAGATTATAATATGAGAGTAAGTAAAAGCTTTAATAATAAAGGTCAACTTTCCAATACAGGATTAATATTCTTAGATAGAGAAATGAAAAAGCTAGTAGAAAGTTATGGAATTATGAATGAAAGTCAGTTATTGCATATAATATTAAATCATCAGATTCATAAAAATACTCATCCTATAATACAAGATGAAAATTTTATGATAGCCTGGAAGCAAGTAGCAACTTTAAAACACTTAGATAATATTTTTCAGAATGAACAAAATCGTATAGACTATCAAGGAACCTATGCCGCATTTCAATATGTAAAAAAACATATTAAAGAATGTCTATCTACAGATACAGAAGAAAATGAAAATGAACTAGTTTGGAAAAACTTCGATAAAAAGAAAATAATAGTAACTGAAAATTTAACTTCTATCGCAACCTATGTATTAACACAAAAAAGCAAAATTCCAGGAGCCAGAATATTTATAAATAATGGTGGATTATCAAGAATGACTAAAAAGAAACAAGAAAGTACTCCTACCTACATTCAAGAAAGATTCGTAGAAGCAATAGCCTTTGGTACCACCCTAGAAAAATTAAACCAACAAAATTATGAAGATGCCAAACAACTAATCTATATACCAAAAAAATAGTATCACAGCCTGATACTATTTTTATATTAATTCTTCTAATTGTTTTCTAATATTTAAATTATCAATAGATTGACTTATTTCCTCTAACTTTTTTCTTTTTTCTAATAACTGCAACTTTTCTTCATATTCTTCTAGTTTATTTGTAACAATATGTAGTTGCTTAAATATAGCATTACGACTCACTTGATAATTTTCTGCCATCTCTCCTAAACTTAAATTTTGAAAATAATAATCTTCAAAATAAGTTCTTTGCTTATCAGTTAATAATTGTTGATACAAATCATATAATTCACCATAATAAACGTAATCTTCCATACTATAATACCCTAAGACTTATATACATAATCAAATCTAAAATCAACAAAAATATACCGATAATACTATAAATAATAGTTGCCCTTCTTCTACGATAAATAATCTGATTATTATAAGCCATAACAAGTAAAGTAATACCCAGAAATAATTGAAATAAGTAAATCATAGAAGAATCAAGAATATACCAAATAAAGAGCCCTATAGTAAAAAATGTTAAAAAAAGTTGAATGTTAATAAATACAATATTAAATCTAGTAATTGGTCTAGATTTTTCTACCTCTTTTTTTTCTACCATATTACACCATATCCTTAAATAATCCATAAATATATTTTTCAATATCAAAGACTTGTAAATCTTCTTTTGCTTCTCCTAAACCAATAAACTTAACAGGAAGTCCAACTTGTTCCTTAATAGCTAAAACAATTCCACCTTTAGCTGTACCATCTAATTTAGTTAATACAAGTCCAGTAATATCTGTAATTTCTTTAAAAGACTTAGCCTGACTAATACCGTTTTGACCAGTAGTAGCATCAATAACAAGTAACGTCTCATGTGGTCCTCCATCAACAATACCTTGAATAACCTTATTAATTTTTTCTAACTCTTTCATCAAATTAACTTTATTTTGAAGTCTTCCAGCAGTATCTACTAATACAACATCATAACCTCCTTCTACAGCCTTTGTACAACCATCATAAACAACACTAGCAGGATCACTTCCCTGTTCTGTTCCATAAAAGTCTACTCCTACTCTCTCACTCCATTCTTGAAGCTGTAAAATTGCTCCAGCTCGAAAAGTATCTGCTGCTACAAGCAAGACTTTTTTTCCTTCCTGCTTCATACGCCAAGCAATCTTACCAATCGTAGTAGTTTTTCCAACACCATTAACCCCAACAAACAATATAACCGTAGGTCCATTTTCTTGGTATTCAATTTTACTTGATAAAACTTCGTCTCCAACATATATAATAAATAATTCATCAACAATAATTTCTTTTAACAATTCTGGATCATTAATCTTCTCTTTAGCCGCTCTTTCTTTCAAACGATCAATAAACTCCATAACGGTATTAACACCAATATCAGCCATAATTAATATTTCTTCTAACTCATCAAAATAATCATCATTAATTGTACGATATTTATTCGTAAGATTAGCAAGTTTAGATACAAATCCTTCGCGAGATTTGCTAAGACCCTTTTCATAAACTTTAACTTCTTCTTGAACTACGTCTTTACTCTCTTTAAAATCTACATCATTTTCTTTGTTTCCTTGAAACATATTCTTTATTTTATTAAAAATTCCCATAATAATCACCAACATTATTTTAACATAGAAAAAGAAAAAAACAATAGAAAAGCCTATTGACAGTCAGGAATTATTCTATACCTATACCATTCTAAACAGTATAAGATAAAACATTACAAATTAAAACAGCCTAGAAAAAAATATTACGAACATAAAAGAAATAATAAGATATTTATTAAAAATCTTAAAATACCAGAAAACATATCAAATACCGTCCATAGAACAAAATACAAACAAGGTAGACAAAACAAAAAAAATATAGTATAATTTCATAGTCAGCTTAACGAAATAAAAAAAGAAAGGAGTTTTTATGAATAAACCAAATGAAACAAAGATTATTGTTTTAGGTGGTCTCGGAGAAGTCGGAAAAAATATGTATTGTGTAATGCATAACGACGCTATTGTTATTATTGATGCCGGTGTTAGTTTCCCTGAAAGTGAACTGATGGGAGTAGATTATGTTTTACCTGACTTTACATTTTTAAAAGAAAATCAAGATAAAATTAAAGCACTATTAATTACTCATGGACATGAAGATCATATTGGAGGAATTCCATTTTTATTACAAAGTATCAATATTCCTGCCATTTATGCACCAAATCATGCCAAAGAATTAATTGCTGTAAAACTACAAGATAAAAACATAAGATATGATAATTTATTTGTATATACGGAAAATACTAAATTAAAGTTTAAAGAGATTGAAATAGAATTTTTTAGAATCACACATTCTATTCCAGATTCTCATGGTATTAGTATCAATACACCAGATGGTAGAATTGTGACAACTGGAGATTACAAATTCGATCTTACTCCAATTGGACCAATGGCAGACTTATATAAAATGGCATCTCTTGGTGAAAAAGGTGTAGATATTCTAATTGGAGATTCTACAAATGCCTTAAATGAAGGTTTTTCAACAAGCGAATCTGTTGTAGATGAAACATTAGGAGAAATGTTTGATAAATGTAAAACAAATCGTATCATTATCGCAACCTTTGCTTCTAATATCTACCGTGTAAAACATATTTTTGAAACATGTTATAAACATAATAGAAAGATATGTGTATTTGGTAGAAGTATGGAAAATAATATTAATATTTCTATTAATGGTGGATATATCAATCATAAAGAATTATTAATTTCACCAGAGGAAGCAAACAACTTAAAACCTGGAGAAGTAACAATACTATGTACTGGAAGTCAAGGAGAACCACTAGCAGCATTATCAAGAATATCTAATGGTACACATAAACAAATCAAATTAAGACCAGATGATGTTGTAATATTCTCATCTAGTGCCATTCCAGGAAATGCACTAAGTATCTCAAAAACAATTAACAAATTATATTTAAAAGGTGTAAAAGTATATACAAATTCATCTCTTGCTGACCTACATACATCAGGTCATGCAAATGAAGAAGAAATAAAATTAATGATTCGACTAATTAAACCAAAATATTTAATGCCATTCCATGGAGACTACAGAATGTTAAAGAAACAAGCAGATATTGGTATTAGTTGTGGTATACCAAAAGAAAACACTTTTATTCTAAAAAATGGAGACAGCTTAATCCTAAAAAATCATATAGTAACAAAAGGAGAAAGTATGCCTGGAGCTGACGTCTATGTAGATGGAAATAGAATAGGTGAAATTGGCAGTGCTGTAATTAAAGATAGAAAAATTATGGCAAACGATGGAATTTTAGTAGTAATCATTAATGTAAATATGAAAAAAAGAGAACTATTAATCAAACCAAACATTACGACAAGAGGTTTTGTCTTAGTAAATGAAAATGAAGAATTAATTCATAAAATTGAAGACAAAGCAGAAACAATTATAAAATCCGAGTTAACAAATCCTAAAACAACATTTCAATCATTAAAAAGTGATATAACAGAAGAATTATATCCATTTATTAATGAATTAACTGGTAGAAAGCCAATAATTCTACCTATTATATTAGATATAAAGAAAGAAAAATAGGCAACTAAGCCTATTTTTTTTGATATATTTTCTGAACAATTTCTGAAGTAATCTCTGGATAAAAATCAGGACACTCACAAAACTTTTTCAAATCATCAGGAATACCACAAAAAGGAGTAGTAAAACATCGTACTACAAACTGTTGTTTTCCCTGCAACTCTACTTCCAAAAGTTTATCATCATATGAATCGATATCGACTAAATAAGAAATAATATCTTGATTTCCTCCGTAGGCATAATAACTTTTAATCTGATGCGAAAGAAAAGATAAATTTCCCGCTTCATTTAAATAACTAGAGTTTATAAAGCTTCTAAAATTATGATTTATAATTAATAAAGTACGATAAGCCTCATAAGAGTAACTATCATCTTGATAAATAATGGAATCTAAAACAGGATTCATAATTATTTAAAATCTCAACAACATTATCTCTACTCCGAAACTGACAACTTTCATGAATTAACCATTGATATTTATTTTCCATTGAATACCTCCAAAAAAAGAAGCAACTATTTTGCTTCCTCTTGTGCTCTTGTTTCACGAACAACAGTAATTTTAATAGTTCCAGGATATTTCATATTGGCTTCAATTTGTTCTTTTACTTCTCTAGCAATTCTATGAGCCTCTAAATCATCTACTTCTTCTGGTTTTACAATAACACGTAACTCACGTCCTGCTTGAACTGCATAAGATTTTTCAACTCCTGGAATATGATTACCAACTTCCTCTAATTGAGAAAGACGTTTTATATAGTTTTCCAATGAATCATTTCTAGCTCCTGGACGAGATGCAGACAGTGCATCAGCAATAGCAACGATACTAGCAATCACACTAGTAGCTGGAGTATCACCATGATGAGATGCAATCGCATTAATTACGACAGGATCTTCATTATATTTTTTAGCAATATCAACCCCAATGTCCACATGACTACCTTCGACTTCATGGTCAATAGCCTTGCCAATATCATGTAATAGACCTGCTCTTTTAGCAATCGTTGCATTCTCACCTAACTCACTAGCAAGTAGCCCTGATAAATGAGCAACTTCTAAAGAATGTTGCAAAGCATTTTGTCCATAACTAGTTCTAAAATAAAGTTTACCAATAATCTCAATTAAATCTGGATCAAACTTAGTAAGTCCTAATTCAAAAGTAGCATCTTGTCCATATTCAATAATTTGTTGTTTCATATCTTGGCACACTTTATCATATAACTCTTCAATACGAGTAGGATGAATACGACCATCCTTAATTAAAGTTTCTAAAGTAACTCTAGCAATCTCACGTCGTAAAGGATCAAAACTAGATAAAACAACTGCCTCTGGTGTATCATCAATAATTAAATCTACTCCAGTAATAGCTTCAATAGTACGAATATTGCGACCTTCGCGACCAATAATACGACCTTTCATTTCATCATTTGGTAAGTCTACAACCGTAACAGTTTGTTCACTAGAAATATCTGCAGCATACTTCTGCATAGCAGTAACAATCAGCTCTTTTGCTTTTCTATCAGCTGTAAGTTTAGCATCATTTTCACTTTCACGGACAAACTCAGCTATCTCTTTACTCATATTTTCTCTTACTTGACTCATTACCAAGTCTTTAGCTTTTTCCCTACTAAAGCCTGAAATTTTTTCCAATAAATCTAATTGTTCTTTCTTAATTTCATCCACTTTACTTTTTTCATTTTGGATTTCAATTTGTCTTTCCGAAAGTTTTTCTTCACGCTCATCTAAAGAAGCCTCTCTTTTTTGATATAATTCATCACGTTTATCAATACTAGCTTCTCGTTGTAATAATCTACTCTCTGATTCCTTAATTTCTTCTTTCTTCTCACGAATTTCCTTATCTAAATCCATTTTCAATTTATGAGCTTCTTCTTTCTGTTCCAAAGTCGCATCTCTACGCATTTTCTCAATATCTTTTTTTGCTTGATCCATAAGAGCTGCAACTTTTTTAGAAGCAAGACTAACTCTGATACTATTTATAACAAACGCTATAAAAAGCCCTATAAGCAATCCAAGTATTACAAGTAAAATGGAGAAAAAATAACTATTCATATATTCCCCTCCATCTAGATTAAGTAAACACCTAAATCTAATTCTATTGTAGTTTTATTTCTAAGCAATGTCAAGAAAAAGAAAAGCCCAGGAAATCTCTTCTTGGACAAATAATTAACTAACTTTTACATTAATTTTAGGTTTTCCCATGTCGACCATACTAATATCTTCTGGAGCTCGCATCAAAGAATCCTGGATTTTTTTAGCTAAAGCAAAATTAAAACCAGTACACATAATAGCTATAGTATTAGCTTCTATACTATGAACTTCACGATCAAGAATAGTAGAAGAAGATAACTGTGATGTAGGATTAGTATTTTCTCTAAATAAACAAGCAAACTCTTCCTCTGTATAAGTATCAATATCATCTATTTGTATAATACTAAAATATGACCTTAAAATGCATTTAGTTCTCTTATCATTAAAATTATCCTCTTCCAACATAGAAAACATTTGGGACAAATCAACAATACCAGACTCAGGTTTTAAAGAAGAAACTAAATTACCTGTAGAGTAAGAAGGTTTTAAATATAGATTTTTTGATAAGACAGAATCAAGTCGCAAACTATAAAGTTCATTTACAAAATTCCTAGCATCCATAGGACAAATATGACCTTGAACTTCTACATAAGCAGAATCATTTTTATCATAATAAAAAAACTTAACTTCTTGATTTTCCATAATAGCACTCCTTTCAAAGTAATGTTATACATGCTACACAATAAGTAATATGTCAAATTTTTGTGTCGAACAATGTCGATTTTTGTCGAAACCTAAATTTTTTTCAAAAAATTTGTAATAACATCATAATCAGAATAAGGAATACGTCTATCTAAAACAGCCATATAATTATCTCTTCCCTTTCCAATAACCGCAACAACATCACCAGATCGAGCCTGACTAATTGCATATATAATTGCTTCTTTCCTATCTTTAATAAAAGTATAATTTTTTTCCAAATGAGTACCTAACATCTGTAAAAATATATCCTTAGGATTTTCATACCTAGGATCATCAGAAGTAAAAACAATGTAATCGGAATTTTGAAATAAAATGTCACCTATCTTAGATCTTTTTTCCACTTCTCTACCACCAGCTGCCCCAGTAACTACAATAACACGAGAATAATTGGATAAACTTTGCAATAGATGAAAAATTCCACTAGCCGTATGCGCATAATCTAGTACTATATCAAAACCAGAAGGAGTAGAAAAAACTTCTCCTCTCCCTTCTACAATAGGTAACTTAGAAATATTCTCAATTATTAACTCTTGATGCCCTAATAATTGACTAGCAATAATCCATGCCAAGGTTACATTATAAACATTATATGTTCCCAGAAAAGGGCTTTGAATAGAATATTTACCAGTTTGACACTGAATAGAAAAAATGACATTTTTTTGACAATTTTTGACATTAGAAATAACATAATCATTGTCACTAGAAAAACCAAAAGACAATTTCTGTTTGACGTCCAACAATTGACAATTAACATCATCACCATTGATTATAACCAAACCATTCTTTTTACATAAAGAAACTAATCTGAACTTACAAGATCTATAATTTTCAATAGTTTTATGAATATTTAAATGATCCTCTGTAATATTAGTAAAAGCAACAACATCGAACAAAATAGAGTCAACTCTATGATGAAGCAAAGCTTCACTAGACACTTCCATAACAACTACTTTACAATGATACTCTTTAATAATAGAAAAATAATAATATAGGTCTTCAACACAAGGTGTTGTATTAGAAGTAGAAATAATATCATTTCCACAATAAAGCCCATTCGTTCCAATATAGGCAGTAGGAATAGAATAATTTAATAAATTTCTTGTAATTATAGAAGTTGTTGTTTTTCCATCTGTACCGGTAATACCAATAAACTTAAAGTCCTGACTAGAAACATCATAAAAACTCTCACAAATAGAAACCAAAACGTCATCAATATCATCCACCAAAATAGTAGGAACCGAAACTTCACTTTCTCTATCTACAACAACTGCAACAGCACCTTGATCAATGGCATCCTCAATATAATCATAGTGATCAACATGAAAACCTTTCGTCGCCACAAAAAGATAACCAGGCTTAACATTTCTCGAATCTGTAGCAATACCTAAAATATCAATATCTTTACCATTATAATTCACAAGCTGACTTAATTTTTTCATAACAACACCTCTTTGTATTATATGAAAAAAAGAATAGTAACTATTCTTTTTCTTTTTTAGCATCTTCTTTTTTATCTAAAGAAATATCATAATACTCACGTACCTTTTCTTCAATTTCATGACATAACTCAGGATTATCCTTAAGCAACAACTTAACATTTTCTTTTCCTTGCCCAAGTTTTTCACCTTGATAAGAATACCAAGCACCTGTTTTTTCAACAACTCCAGCTTCTACTCCTAAGTCAATAACCTCTCCTTCATGAGATACTCCTTCACCATACATAATATCAACAACAGCTGTTTTGAAAGGTGGTGCCACTTTGTTTTTAACAACTTTAATAGTTGTTTTATTACCAACCACACCATCTCCCATCTTTAACTGTTCATTCCGACGAATATCAAGACGAATAGTAGAATAGAACTTCAAAGCACGTCCACCTGGAGTAGTCTCAGGATTACCAAACATAACACCAACTTTTTCACGCAATTGGTTAATAAAAATAGCAATCGTATTCGTTTTATTAATAGTACCAGAAAGTTTTCTTAAGGCTTGAGACATCAAACGTGCTTGAAGACCTACATGAGAATCTCCCATCTCACCATCAATTTCAGCTTGAGGCACCAAAGCAGCAACTGAATCAATAACGACAATACTAATAGCTTGACTACGAACCAAAGCTTCACAAATTTCTAAAGCTTGCTCTCCTGTATCAGGCTGAGAAAGCAATAACTCATCAACATTGACACCTAAACGCTCTGCATAAACAGGATCCAAGGCATGCTCTGCATCAATAAAAGCAGCACGTCCACCTGTCTTCTGTACTTCAGCAATCGCCTGTAAGGCAAAAGTAGTTTTACCACTAGATTCAGGACCATAGATTTCAATAATTCTACCTCTAGGATATCCACCTACCCCTAAAGCAATATCTAAAGATAAACATCCACTAGAAACAACATCAACTTTCATATGCTTGCTATCGCCTAACTTCATAATAGAACCTTTACCAAATTGTTTCTCTATATCGTTTAATACTTGTTCTAAAGCCTTATCCTTTGAAACATCTTTACTTACACTTTTCATAATTCCTCCTATTTATATACAAATAACTTACAAATACATTATATAACAAAGAAAAATAAAAAGCAACATTTTTTCGAACAATTGTTTTATGAAGAAAAAATGAAGCCAAAAATAAAATTTTCTCTACCGAAATAGAGAAAATTAAACAACTTTAATCTATGAATTTGCAGTTTCTGTTTTCCCAAATATTAATGCTTTATTCATATTAAAATATTGTATAGCTGAAACAATAGATAAAATTGTAGCTATATATAATAATATTTCAGAAACATTAATATTAATAAATTCAAATGGCATATTATAAAAGAATGTAAGTGTAGTTCCAATCATCAAAGTAGCAGTTTTTAACTTACCAGAACCAATCGCTGCAACCACTCTACCACGACCAGCAGCCTCCATCTTAATTGCATTAACGATAATATCACGTAATACAATGACAACTGGAATAATCTCATGAATAAATCCTTGTGCTGCTAAAATAATCAAAACACTATTTACTAAAGCTTTATCAGCAATAGCATCTAACATTTTTCCAGTATTAGTAACTTGATTATTCTTTCTTGCTAAATACCCGTCTACAAAATCAGTAAGACTAGCAATAACAAAAATAACACCAGCAATCAAATAATGAAGCTCAACAGTCACATCTTGAATTCTAAAACTTGGAAATTGAACTCCAACACTATAAAATGGAAAACATAATAAAATAATGATAACTACAGTAAGTATCAAACGAACTACTGTAATCTTAGTAGGTAAATTCATTACTAAACTCCTTCCTTACCTCAGCTGTTAATTCAGTATCTACAACAGGTGCCTTATTAATACTACTAATAATAAAATAAATGATAATAAAAAGTAAAAGAATAGCTACAGGTATAAAAACAAAAGGCCAAATATGCATCTTCTTTTTACGAACAATAGTATAAGGAGATTTTATTTTCTTCTGTTCTTTTTCCTCTAATTTTCGTTGTGCCTCCTTAATATCATCTAAAGAGATTTTTGAAGTATGCTCAAATAAAAAACCGTTAAACTCATCAACCACTTTTTCAGGATCTAATCCTAAATACTTCGCATACCGACGTACATACTGTTTTAAACCATAAACATCTTTAAAAGCACGTACATTACCACTTTCTATATTTTCAAGTTGAGATGTAGAAAGTTCTAAATCTTCTGCGGCTTCTTCCATACTAACACCATTATCAATCCTAGTATGCTTTAAATACTCTCCCAGTTCTTTCATAAAAACACCTCACTACATAATAAACAAATAATATAAATAAGCCATGTTCTGTACCTGTTTCCAGGCGACAAACATTTATCTACCATTACTGGTCCCTAACTTCATTCTATTCTTCCATTAGAGCTCCCCTACCAAATTTGGGTTTCTCGCTCGCAGGGTTTACCACGTTTCACTCTTTAGTTTCCTAAAGCATCGTCACTGCGGCACTTTATGGAATAAATCTTATCCGAAGACTTAGATTATCTTCCGCCGTTAGCCAAAGCTACCCTAGGTTATTTTTTCCCTAGGTACGAACACTACAGTCATCACAGACTGTGCGAGCATGGACTTTCCTCTAATATAAAATTATCAATATATCAGCGTTTGTCTATATATTAATTGTCATTATCCCTATCATTTTTGCTACTATATACCATTTTTTCAAGTTGAGAAAGACGTCTTAAGATATCTAAATTAGTAACTTCTGGAACTTCTACATTATTACGTGCAACTTCAACACTCATTTTAGAATTACGAAGTTCTTGTTTCAAATTCATAATCTCCCCTAACAAGTCCGCTTTCTCTTTTTCTAAATTATTAATGATATTTAAAAACTGTTCATAGTCACCAATAATAATATCAAGAAACTGGTCAACTTCTTTTAAGCGGTATCCACGAGTATCAATCTTAAACTCTTTCTCCAATATATCTTGTGGCATAAGTGTAATCTTATTCTGATACATTTTATCACCAATCCCTTACAGTAATATTATGTCATTTATTAACCCTTTTGTCAATTATCTAGACGTTGTTTTATAGAACTAAAAGTGATAGTAATTTTAGCGTCTCTAGTTTTATCATAAAGTAGATTTAGTAAGCGTACAACTTCAAAATTATTCATATCATCACCTACTATATCATACTCTAAAAAATATACTTACGCATTATATTCGACAAAACATAACAAAAAAAGAAAAAGTTAACAATTTATATGCTAAAATATAGAAAAAAAACTAAACATATAGTATAATACAAAATAGGTGATGAGATGAACTATCCAAACGGAATAAAAAAAGAACACAATACATCCCCAATCACATATAGAAATCGAGGAATGTCATTAGAAAACGATATAAATGAATCCAATGAATATTATAGGGAAATAGATAAAGCATACATATATAAAAAACCAACACCAGTAAAAATAGTAAAAGTAAATTACCCTTCTAGAGATAAAGCAGTAATTACAGAAGCCTATTATACCATACCATCAACAACAGATTACAATGGACTATACAAAGGTAAATATATAGACTTTGAAGCAAAAGAAACAAAAAATAAAACAGCTTTTCCTCTAGCAAATATTCACTCACACCAAATTAATCATATAAAAAACATATATAATCATCAAGGAATTGTTTTTTTAATTGTGAGATTTACTAATTTAAATGAAACCTATTTATTATCTGGAAAGGATTTCTTAGACTTTACAAAGCAAGCAGATCGAAAATCAATTCCGCACTCTTATTTTAAAGAAAAAGGATATTTATTAAAAGATGGTTATAGACCAAGAATAGACTATTTAAAAGTAGTAGATACAATTATTGGAGGTATATAAAATGCAAAAAAAAGTAATAAAAAGGAAAAACTCTTCGAAAAAAAGCACCAATACTACAAGAGAATATAATATAAAGAAAAAGCCTCAACAGACAGCAAAAAAGAAAAAAGAAAATAGAAATATAGTCATTGCCTGTTGGATTGGATTTGTAGCATTACTATTACTTTGCTATTTAAAACTAGGATTAGCATTCACAATCGTTACGGCAATTGGTATTGGTATTATAGTAGGTATTTCCCAATTATTAAGAAAAACTAAAAATGACAAGAAAAAAAGAAAAGTAATAAATATTATTTTAATAATTATTTTAGGACTAGGAATTCTTTGCTTAGCTCTATTTGCAGCATTTCTAGTATATATCACAGTAACAGCACCTGAATTTGATGCAGAAGACTTAGATAGTAAAGAAATGACTGTATTATATGATAAAGATGGACAACCATTCTATGAAAAAGGAGACGAACGAAGAGAAAAAATAAGTTATGAAGACTTACCTCAAGTATTTATAGATGCACTTGTCGCAACAGAAGACTCAAGATTCTTTGAACACAATGGTTTTGATGCACCAAGATTCCTAAAAGCAAGCATTGGTCAATTATTAGGAAACTCAGATGCCGGTGGAGCATCAACAATTTCGATGCAAGTAATTAAGAACAAAATTACTTCAACAGAAGATAGTGGAATTCCAGGAATTATTCGTAAGTTTACAGATATCTATTTAGCTGTATTCAAACTAGAAAAAAATTATACCAAAGAACAAATTATTGAATTCTATGTAAATAACCATGGATTAGGTGGTATGGTATATGGTGTAGAAGAAGCTGCACAAACATATTTTGGAAAAAGTGCAAGCGAACTAAACTTATCAGAAGCTGCAACAATCGCTGGAATGTTCCAAGCACCTACTTATTACAAACCAGATACTAATCCAGAAAATGCAGAAAAAAGAAGAAAAACTGTTTTATACCTAATGGTAAGACATGGATATATTACACAGGAAGAAGCTGATATTGCCAACAGCATCCCTGTAGAAGATTTAGTAGTAAATCAATCTAGTTCTTCTGACCCTTATCAAGGATATGCAGATACAGTTATCGATGAACTAACAAGCGTTTATGGAATAGATGCCAATAAAACACCAGTAGAGGTATATACAAACTTAGATAGAACAAAACAAGATGCCGTAAACTCTGTTATGAACGGAGAAACATATACTTGGATAGATGATAAAGTACAAGCAGGTGTTACTGTACTAGATTCACAAACTGGAAAAATATTAGCCGTAGGCGCTGGTAGAAATAGACAACCAGCAGGATTAAACTTCGCAACAGGTATTAAACGTCAACCAGGATCAACTGCAAAACCATTATTTGATTATGGTCCAGGAATAGAATACAATAACTGGTCAACATATACACTATTCGATGATTCACCTTATACATACACAGGTGGACGTCCAATTAAAAACTGGGATAATGGATACTTTGGAACAATTACTCTTAGAAGAGCATTATCTACATCACGTAATATCCCAGCATTAAAAGCATTCCAACAAGTAGATAACAAAAAAATAATAGAATTTGTACAAAACTTAGGAATAGAACCAGAAATTGAAAATGGAAAGATTCATGAAGCCCATTCTATTGGAGCATTTAGTCCTGGTGTTTCTACAAAAGATATGGCAGCTGCATATGCCGCATTCTCTAATGGTGGATACTATAATGAACCTCATACAATAGAAAAAATTGTTTATCGAGATACCGGAGAAGTAATCGAATTCGAAGGTGAAAAGAAAAAAGCAATGTCAGATTCTACAGCATTTATGATTTCTGATGTATTACAAGATGTAGCTCTAACAGGTGGTACGCCAACAAATGTAGCTGCAAAAACAGGAACTACCAACTATGATTCTGAATATATGGAAGAACATAATTTACCAGGAGATGCTATCAGAGATTCCTGGGTAGTAGGATATTCAACCAAAACAGTAATCGCATTATGGTATGGTTATGAAAAGAACGATACAACAGGTCGATACGTATTGCACAATGTACCAGCAACTATCCAAAAAGACAGAATATTTAACGCTCTAGTAAGAGCAGGAGCAATGGAATCAAATAGAGAAGCCTTTGTTGCACCATCTAGCGTTGTAAGATTAGGAATTGTATCAGGATCTAATCCTCCTGTAATAGCAGGAGCTGGATATACAGGAAACGTTGTTTACGAATACTTCAAAAAAGGTTATGAACCAGAAGAAACCGACATATCAAGTATCCAACTTGCAAAACCAGGAAACTTCAAAGTAACTTATGATAAAAATACAAACCGTGTAACAATGTCTTGGTCAGCTGTTGATCCAGGAAACAATGAAGGATTAGGTACCTTCGGATATAACGTATATTTAGGATCAACATTAATTGGATTCACAGAAAACACAAGCTACACATACACATTAGGAAGTGCTTCTCCATATGGAACATATCGAGTAGTTGCAACCTATAAAGGATACAGTGGATTACAAGGTTCCGCAGCAACATATACTTTAAAAGAACCTGAGGTAGAAGAACCTGAAGAACCAGAATCTCCTCCGGAAACACCTGAAGTACCAACTGATGAACAATCATGTATAGCTGCAGGAGGATCTTGGGATCCTACAACAGGACAATGTAGTCTACCAACTCAATAAAGAAAAAGAAGAATCAATCAAGATTCTTCTTTTTTTCACGACAATATTCAATCAAAGGACAATTCTTACACAAAGGCTTTACCGCCTTACAGTAATATCTACCAAATAAAACCATTTGTAAATGAAACTTTGCCCAACGGTCTCTTGGAACCTTTTTCATAAGTTTTCTTTCAACATCTAAAACAGAATCATTCTGATACGCTAGTTTTAACCTTTTAGAAACACGTTCTACATGAGTATCAACAGCAATAGCAGGATAATGATAAAACTCCGCTAAAAAGACATTAACAGTCTTTCTACCAACACCAGGAAAACTTTCTAATACTTCTCTATCAGTAGGAACTACTCCATCAAACTCAGATACTAACCGATTAGCAATACTCTTCAAAAAACTAGCTTTCTTACGAAAAGAACCAACAGGACGAATAATATCTTCTAAATCCTCTAAAGAAGCAGCAGCAAGATCCTCTAACGTAGGATACTTAGAAAATATAATAGGCGTAACAGAATTAACTCTTTTATCAGTAGATTGAGCACTCAACACAACAGCCATCAATAATTGATAATCATTCTGATAAATAAGTTCACATTTAGGATTGGGAAAAAGATAATCTAAATATTCAAGCAACTTATTCTGAATCATCATCAAACCAATCCCAATCTACAATATCTAAATCAATATTACTATCTGCTTCTTCTTCCCGTTTTTGAGCTCGACTCTTTCGATTATCATCAACATCTTTCACTGTTTTTATACCTAATTTACCCCATTCATAAAGGATTTTATCAATATATCTCAAATTAGAAACACCATTAAATGTCGCTTCTTTAATAGCCTCTTTAATCAACTCTTCACTCATATCATTATCAAGCCAAGCTTTAATAATTTCATATTCCATAGGACTCAATGTTCTACCAAATTCCTTCTCTACCACCTCAAAAATATTAGACTGACAATTACTCTTTTCATTACTCTCTTCTACCATAGTCAAAGATAACTTACGATAAAAGCCCTCAAGTAATATTACTTCTTCCATAAGTCCCTTCTCATTCTTAATAACTTCTACCTGTATTAATTTCTTGTCTGTCAAAGCAGCAATATATTCCATGATTTTAGGAAGATCTAATTGAAGTTCTTCCTGATATTTAGAAGGATTAAATATACTCTTATCCCCTAACTGATATAAATACATCAAAAAAATAAACTCTTCCAAAGTCAGTTTTAACTTTTTATAATTCTTTAAAAAATAAAGAGGAATCACTAAATGGCCCTGTTTAATTATGTCTACAAACTGTTGATTCTTCACCTAATCATCTCCCTAAATAACCGTTTATATAATATCATAAAAGAAAGAAGAAAAAAAGCTTCTAACAAACAGAAGCAATTTTTTCTTTAATATAAGTAAGTAATTCTTGTTTTTGATTTGGTAATCTACGATATAAAACTTCTCGCTCTATATCTTCATAAATATCACTTAAATATTCTCCAGGTTTTCTGTTTAAACATTCCATAATTTCTTCACTAGTAACATCTAAATCTCCTCTACTATGAATAATTAAAGAATTATATGATTCTGTAATTTGTTTTTTATCTAACCCTTTCATTTCACCTGCAACACTATTAACATAAAGTCCATATTCATATAACGCCATAGGGTCTAGATTATTTAATGACATCACCTTTCGAATATCTTTCATCATCTCCTTTTCATTATTAGAAAAAGGATAAATAGAATCAACATCTAAAATACTCCATATACCAATTAAACTATCTGTATTTTCTACTTGAGATAATTTTTCCAACTCTAAATCTTTATCCAAATGATACTCAAGTAATAAATCAATTCCTTTATCTGCATGACCAGAAGCAAACATCTTATCTAACTCCTCTTTCTTTCTATGATAAGAAAGTTCGCTCAAGAGATGACGATTCTCTCTAATCGCAGAAGAAACAGTAGCATCTAACTGAAAATCTAATACCGTTGCGAAACGTATAGCTCGAAGTATTCTTAATGCATCTTCTTGGAATTTATCAGTTGCATCACCAATCGTACGTATTAACTTACGATCCAAATCATCTCTACCACCTAAAAAATCAATAACCTCACCATTCTCATCAATACAAATAGCATTAATTGTGAAATCCCTTCTTAGTAAATCCTGATATAAATCATCAATATACTCTATTTCTACTGGCTTGCGATGATCTTGGTAAGCAAATTCCTTACGAAAAGTCGTTATTTCAAAACGAATTCCATATTTATTGACAATAACAGACCCGTAATCCTCAGTAGGTAAAAAACCATCTTCAAATATTTCTTTAATTTCTTTAGGAGTAGCATTAGTCGTAACATCAATATCTTGCGAATCCCTACCCAATAAATAATCTCGAACAAAGCCACCAACAATATAAGCTTTATAGTCATGAGAAGTAAGTTCCTTCAATAATTTTAAAGCATTTTCTAACATGTTATCACCATAAACAGTATATCATAATTTAACTACTATGAAAATCGAAAAATAATATGAACGTGTCAATAAAATTAAAAAGTAAAAATCCACCCTTAAAAAGGGTGGTTTTTCTCTGAAGCCTATAAGGCTTGACACTGGCAGCTACCATTTGG
>CALVJR010000008.1 GCA_944332295.1 uncultured Bacilli bacterium
GATAATTGTATCATAGCCATTAGGTAAGCTCATAATGTAATCATCAATGTATGCTCTTTTGCAACATTCTCTTACTTTTTCCAAAGTTCTATCTAATATCCTTGATCCTAGTCATCGAATAATATTACCACTACATTTTCTGGTTTCTTTTCTGCTAGGAGCTTATCAATATAAGTTAAGGTGTTGTGCTTTGGCGTTAGTCCAAAATACTTTTCTATGGAACAGGCAAAATTAGTAATACATTCTTGATAATTATTTTTTACTTTCATTTTCTGTCCTGTCATCTACCATTTTTATTGATTCTTGTAATAATTTTCCCAAGTCATTTATTGGTTTTTTATTGTAATCTAGTTCGTATAACCAGTCTAGATATTTTGTCTTTGGTGCATGGTCTGGTCTACCATAAATTACTTTTTTGGTAGGTAGCCAGTAGCCAAATTCTACATTAGTAGTAAATCCTGCCATATCTGGCAAGCTTCTTGGTACCCAGAATGTGATTACGGTTGCTTCTGTTAAGGCCATTCTTTCCCAGAGTGCTTGATCTGTATAATCTTCTTTGGGATGCCAAGTAGAATATTCTGGTACATAAACTACACCATCAAAGTTTAATTTTTCTAAAATTTCACACGCTTTCTTTCTCCATGAAATTTGATTTTCTCCTCTTGGAGTTGGTCCTGCTAAAAAGATTGATTTTTTTCCTGTAATTACAGGTTGGTCTGAATAGTTTATTTGCATATTATTTACTCCTTTGATATTTTATTTTGAATACTATTTTTTATGTTTTGTATATTGTTTCACCCAGGGCTCTATTGTTTTTTCTTCTATTTGCAAATTTCCTCGTCCTGTTCCTAGGTTATGATTTATTTTCCTTGTGCCGTGAAAATCGCTTCCTCCACTCATATATAATCCTTTTTCTTTACATAAACTCACAAGATAATTTGACTGTTCTTCAGTAAATGTCGTATAAAAACATTCTAATCCATCTAATTTATAATTATTTAGTATATCTAAAAGACTCTTTGCTATATTAGGTGAATAGGCAAAAGTATGGGCAAGGAAAGCAAGTCCTCCAGATTCATGAATCATCGCAATTGCTTTTTCTAGGCTAGGAAATAGTGATGACTCATCTACATATAAAGGACTCTTCGGATTATAGATTTCATTTCTGGTAAAGCTACTAGTTTCCTCTTTCGACTTTTCTTCTAAAAATAGGCAATTATTTTCTGGATGACTTTTTATTTCTTTCCAGAATGATACTCTGCAAGACTCTTTTTCTGGATTAAACTCAATATTTTCTTCATCAAAAATAACACCAATCTTTTGATATTGTTTCTTTATTAAATTATACTCTTGTATCTGTTTTTCTTCAAAAGTTAAGACACTTTCTTTTAGTAATTCGCTCATCATATCAAGATTGAAATTGTATCCTAGCACTTCTATTGTTTCACCATGATATGTTGTTGTTATCTCTATTCCTGGAATAATCATTCCTTCAAATTTTTCTCTTATATTTGGATTTTTTAATTCTTCATAAGCACCTATTGTATTGTGATCTGTAATAGAGATTATCGTTAATTTTTTCTGATGTGCTTCTTCTAGTAATTCTCCTGGTGTTAGTGTGCCATCTGAATATGTTGTATGTGTATGAATATCAATCATTTTTATTCTCACTTTCTAATTGTTTTATATTATCTATATATTGATAATTTAATGTATTTTCTTTTGTTACTACCGTTCTTCCTAATTCTTTTTCTAGGTTATCCCTAGTAATTTTAGCAATGTTTCCACCTCGTTTTGCCATTTCTTTATTTTCTTCTAGTCCGTATGGTTTATATTCTTTAGTTAATTCTCTCGTTGCGATTTCTCCTAAATCCGTAAGTGCTATTTCGACATCTGTCATATTATCTCTTAGAGATTCTTTTCTTATTCCTTTGTATTCTTTATATTCTGACGATTTCATACCAGACCAAGACTTATATATTTCATTGGTTAATATTCCGTATTCATAATCTTTAGTAATACCGTTTTCTTTCCAAACATCAGTAAGTTTGTTTCTACTTAAAATTCCTTTTAATCTTGTCTCTATCCATTTATCAGAATAGCCTCTTTTGCGGTAATAATCAATTGCTCTTTTGATAGCGATTTCAGGATCAAAGACTTCATCAATTCTTTCGCTCCCGAGATTAGCAAGCCACATTTTAAAAGGTTCTGCTTTAGGGCTTGGAATGGATTCGATTAATCTTAATATTCCCTTGGTATCTAGTGTATCAGTTTCTCGTAATTTTCCGTCTTGTGCTTTAAGTTTCAACTGTACACATTTTGTGGACAGTTCACTTTGTTCTTCTTCACTCATTCTTTTTTTTAACATATTCCAATAGTTTCTTGGATTATTACTATCCGTTAGAGCAGCGACTACATCCACAACACTAAAATAGTACTCTTCTTTTTCTCTATCCCAGATGCTTCTTATTTCTTTTCCTTCAAACAGATTAGAAATTGTTTCTATTTTATTATTCATATCTTTACCACCTTTCTATATGTATTATTAGAAAAAAGTTGGTAATTTCCTTTAAAATTTTAATTTTTTATTCATTTCTTTCTAATGGACAAGTGGTGCATCGAAATGCTCCGCCAAGTTTTGCGGTTTCTTCCATCTCTAATGGTATTGTTTTAATATGTCTTTTTTCTATTTCTTTTTTGATGCGTTTATGATTAGAATTAATTATTATCGTTTTCGGATTAATTACAAAAACATTGGTTCCTAGTTCAAATTGTTCTTGTTCTGTAAGTGTAATTTTATCAAATTTATCTAATAATTTGTAAGAATCTTCTTCTAATCCTTCTTTATAGACAATTGCTAGATTAGGATTAATTATTGTAAATACAACATCTAGGTGAAGAAATTTTTCTTTTAATTTTAATGGGATGATTGTGTAACTCTCATCTAGTACACTTTTTAAAAAATCAACTCCATCCATGGTTGTTCTTTCACTGATTCCAACATAGATTGTTTTATTATCTACTAAAACATCTCCACCTTCTAGATAGATATCTTCTGGTACTTTAATTATATTTTCTTTGTCGATTGTATTTATAATATGGTTCCAACCTTTGATGGCAGCTTTTCTGTTTTCTTTTCTCATATTTGAAATAAAGAATTTATTTCCTATTACAAAAGCTAAATCTCTAGTAAATATCTGACCTTTTGCGTCTTCTACTTGATTTGCTATTAAAATATCAATATTATTTTCTTTTAGCGTATCCCAAAACTTCTTTTGTTCTTCTAATATAATTTCTTTTTTAGGTATATTTTCTTTTGCTGCATAGTGTTTGATAGTTTCATTATTCATTGCTAAACTAGTTGAATCATAATAGTTTGCACTTGCGACAATGACTTTTTGTAATTTATCATATTCATTATTTACATTTACTTTCATTGTTCCTCCAACATTTATATTTCTGTTAATAGTTCAGGAAATTCTTGATAGCCACTTTCACTATTTAAATGTCCACCATTTGGTATTAGTTTTTGTTTTGTAGCAATAGCATCCGCAAAAGTTTTTTCTACTTCGTATTTTACATAGGGATCATTATCTGTGTAATAGCAGACAATGTCATCACAATACTTTTTTAACTCTTCTAAGTTATCTAGATACATGCTTTTATTTACTGTATCATACTCTTGGTTTATTCCTAAATAGTTATTAAAACCACAGACAAAGACTAATTTTTTTACTTTTAATTTATTTTCAATTAAAAATTTTGCAATAAATACTGGTGCAATGGAATGAGCAAATATTGTTGTGTTTTCTGTTAGTATTTTAGCATCCGTATAAGTTTTCAATAATCTAGACCAGTTTTCATACGTTTGAAATCCAACTCCTGATGGAAAGTCTGGAGTATATACTTCTAGGTTCTTTTTTTCTAACTCACATCTTAACCATGGAATCCAGTTTGAGAATGGACTAGCAAAGCTTCCGTGGATAATTATGTAATTATTTCTTTTCATTTTCATTTTTACCTTTCTATTACATTGCTTTTTAATTTTTCTATATTTTGTTGTAGTGATAAAAGATAAGGAATATTACTTGTTAATTCTACTCCGTCTAATTCTTTTATGTTAGGGTCCAATGGCAATATTTTTTGGTCATATATTTTTTGATTTAGTAGTGTGTCTAAATCATCTATTTTATCTACTACATAGTTTTCAAAATAATATAGAGTCCAAACATTTTTTGATTTTGAATATTTTAATTCAAAGATAGGTAATAATTCATCTCCAATATGAACACTCTTTAAATTAAATGTTCTTTTATACTCATCTAATAAAGTTTTTATTCTTACGGATTTAGCGTTTTTCTTCTCTATTTCATATATTTTATGATATATCTTTTGGTATTCTTCTATTAGTTCTCTGTAAGTTATATTTTCTTTTTCAAATCTATAATTATCCATTGTAAATTTATGTTTTTGTTCATAAAAAGGATATAGTGTGTTCCAAGTATCTGGATTGGTATTATAAACAAGAATCCCTGATTTTTTATTTATATTTACATTTGAATATAGATTCATAGCACTATCTAATCTAGTAGGCAGTATTTCTTTTGGTACTTTTTCATCTAAAATATCTTTAGTAATAATCATGAGTTTTTTCACTCCTTTATCGTTTTACTTGATACCATATTTGAACAATCCCCTCTTCTTCTTTTACACTTTTTCTAATTGTAACTCCTTTTCTAGGTACTTTCCTTCAAAAAGATTAATTCCTTTTGTTAAAAGATAGGGATTATAGTTAATAATAATTCTATTTACTAGATTATTTTCTAAAAATAAAGTATTGGTATGTGCTCCTCCTGATACAAATATTTTATTTAGATTTTTTTCTTTACATACTTTTTTAAATTCTTCTAAGGAGTTTACATAAATTACATTTTTATAATTTGAAGAGTTTTGTGTCTTAGAAAAGATAATTACTGTTATATCTTTTAAGTCATTTATATAGTCTTCTCCCCAAGATATCACATTTTGAAATGTTTTGTTTCCCCAGACTAGGCAATCTTACTCTTTCAAAAAATTTAACATTATTTGGTAATTTCTTTCTGATAAAAAATCTTCGCTGCCTTCTTTTGTTGCGATTAATCCGTTGATAGATGCTGCCATTTCTATTGTTACTTCCATCATTAGTTCACCTCTTTTAATTATTGTCTTATTATTCCGCCATGACACTTTAAGGTATATATTTTCTTGTTTTCTTTTTTGATTGTTTCTTCTCCTTCAAAGTTTGTTAGGTCTCCTGTTACTTCAAATGTATATTTGTAGCCTTGATTTTCAAATTCTTTAGGTCCTCTTACTGGAATAGTATCATCTTGTCCTACTTGCATTAATGCTGGTCTTAAGGCATTATCCATTGCTTCTTCACTTAAGTTTTCATCTAGCGTTCTTCCATAATATACCATTCCCCAGATAGGAGTGTCTTCTTGTTGATATACTACTTCTTGTCCCTGAAAATCAGTTCCACCAAAGTAAGTATCGTGATAAGTCCACTTGTCTTTTATGTATTCATAGTCACGGGAACCTCTTCTGGTAGGATTTACTTTTTCTGCAGTTCCGTTTGCATAAGTTCCTTTTTTGGCTTCTATTAAGAAGTTATATAAATCTATTAATTCTTGTTCTTTCAATAACCTATCTAAGTCATATACTCCTGATGGTGTTTTGTCTTTCATCATTTTTGCTATTTCTAATACATTTTCTGCTAGTTCTTTGAAGCCTACTACTCGGCATTCTAAATTATCTACTTTCCAGTCATTAATTAATTCATCATACTCTAAATAAGAATTGATATTTACCTTTTTCCCTGTTTCATCTAATACTCTTTTGGCAACTACTTTTGCCGTTTCACTTGGAACTTTTTTTGTTTTATAGTGAGTTTCAATTAAGTCAAAGGATTCTTTTTCGCTTTTCTTTGCATACTCTACTACTTCATCGATAAATTTCTTTACATCAAATCTAAAATTTCCACCTCTAAATACAGGGATGATGTTTGATGCTTCTTCAAAACATTTCATCTGTTCCTCGGTAAGTCCCGCCGTTCCTATTACAATAGGCTTTTTTACTTTTTGTGCAAATCCTAGTACTTTATCAAAACTATCTTTATGAGAAAAATCTACAATGACATCAAAATCTTCTTTTATATTCTCTAATTCATCATAATTATAATAATTGGTATTGCTTCTAGATAGTCCAGCAGTGATTTCTACAGTATCACTATTTTTTGCTAGTTCTAGTGCCTCTCTTCCTGTTCTTCCTGTAATTCCACTCCATAATATTTTTACTTTTTCCATATTTTTTCCTACCTTTCATCTATTTGCTCTTTTATATTTTTTATTCTTTTTTCATAACTGTTATCACATTCTATATTATCTTTTTCTCTTGTAGAAAAATAATCTAAAAATTTAAACTCAAAATATAACCATTCACTAATACCTTTGAAATAGTTTTTTATGGCTTCTATTTCCTCTTCATTATCTTCTTTAGATCCTTGACCTGTTAGAATTAAATAAACTGTTTTTCCTTGGAAATAGTTGTGATGATAAAAAGGATAACATCTATCTATCATATTTTTTAATAGTCCTGTAATGTGACTCATATATAAGGGACTAGAAATAATAATTTTATCATTTTCTTTCAGTTTCATATAAATATCTTTCATGTCATCCTCTTGGATACAATAATTTTCTAATTTCTTTTTACAACTATTGCAGCCTAGACAATAATTAATTTTTTTATGAGATAAAGATATTAACGTATCATTTTCTTGTTTTAATTCTTTTAATATTTTATAGTTGTTTTTTTCTCTATTACTTCCGTTAATTAGTAGCATATGTCCTCCTATTCTTTTTCAATCACAATCTCAATATTCTTACTATTATCACTTGCTTTCGTAAAAGAATAATTTTCATATAATTGATATTTAAAATTATGTTTTTTAAGTATACTTTCTAGTTGACTTAGTTTATATATTTGAAATTCATGTGTATCCTGGTATATTTTACCGTCAATCATATATGTAATTTCTGTTTTTTCTTTAAAAGTTGTACTATCAAATGTCCACTTCATGATTCGTTTGTAGTTGTTTACTGTTGTTTCTTTTTCTCCGCTTTTCCTACCATTATGTAAATCGATAATTAGTACTCCATTTGTGTTTAAATATTCGTACCAGTGAAGTAGTGCTTCTTCTAATTCTTGTTCATTAGCTAAATGATTAAAAACAGCAAACATAGAAATAATTGCATCATATTTTTTATGAGGTTTAAAATCTAATAAATTTCCTTGATAGAGAGGACCCTTTACTCTTGTTTTCGCAACATCTAACATTCCTTGATTTAAATCAATGCCTTCTACTTGGTAATTTTTTTCTTCTAAGTAATGCATATGAAGCCCGGTACCACAACCAATATCTAATACTGTTTTTCTAGTGTTTATCAATTCTTCTAAAAACTTTGATTCTTTATCATAACTTTTCTTTTTATAAAACAAATCATAATACTTTGCCATTTGTTGATATTCCATTGTTTTCTCCTTATTTAATTTTTATCTTGTTTTACTTTGTTTCCTTTTCTATCCATTCTAAATACTCATTTAGACCTTCTTTTATTTCTTCTGCAAAAATTTCTGGTACTTCTTAGGAATGAAGTTTTCTTATTTCTTGTTCTACTTCTTTATATAAAGATTCTTTTGTTTTCATTTCTAATAAATATTCCTGAGATGTTTCTATTTGGTTATTCCACCAGTAGGATGATGATATTTCTTTTTGTTGAACACTGCTTACTAATCTTTTTTCTAATAACGATTTTGTTATTTCGTTAGCGATTTCTTTGTTATCGATTGCGGTTTTTATATTGTAGTATTTAGTCATTTAACTTCCTCTTTTCTATCGATATTATAACAAACAATCTATAGAAAAAACAGTTCTTAGAACTGTTAATTGGTAAAATGACCGAATTTTGCTTTTTCTTCGTAGCAAGTATGATATAAATCTAAGTCTTTGATGATATTTTTTGGAGTGCATTCCTCGTATAGTGATGGTTCTACCTCTATATTTCCTTTGTTGCTGTCGATATAGATTGCTAGTGGATGTGTTACTCCTATTGCGTAACTTAATTGAACTGTGCACCATTCTAGATTGTATTTTTTTAAGTATCGTTTTGCTAGTTCTCTTGCTTTATAAGCTGCACTTCTATCTACTTTTGATGGATCTTTTCCACTAAAGGCTCCGCCTCCAACTTTGGCGAAGGAATGGTAACTATCTACAACTATTTTTCTACCTGTAAGTCCGGCATCACCATCAAATCCTCCTATTAGAAATTTTCCTGTTGGATTAATTAGAAATTCCTCTACTTCTATCTTGTAGCTATTGCAGATTTCACGACATTTTTCTTTGATTTTATCATCCATTTCTTTTCGGTGTTGTTCATCATTTTGATAGGAAATAGTAAAGTATTTTATCTTTTGTAATTTCATGTTGTCATCATAATATCCTGTGATTTGCGCTTTGCCATCAGGATAAAGATAAGAACATTTTTTTCTTTCTTCATCATACCATTTACTTAGTTTTTGTAATATGACTTGTGCTGTTGGAAGTAGTTCTTCGGTATCATTACATGCAAAGCCAAACATCATACCTTGATCTCCTGCTCCTCCTACTTCATCATTGGTTCCTAAAGCGATATCTTTACTTTGTTGTCCTAGGTTGTTTATAATCTCATATTTATTGTGATAACCAATATCTTTTAATACTCTATTTACTACTTTTTCTATATCAACTGTAGCAGTTGATGTTACTTCTCCCGTAATAAATATTTTTCCTTTTCCACCTAGTACTTCAATTCCACATCTTGCTTTTTTATCCTCTTTTAGATATGCATCTAATAGAGCATCACTAATTTGATCACAGACTTTGTCTGGATGTCCACGAAATACAATTTCGTTTGAATATAATTTCATTTTCTACTCCTTTCTTTATTATGAAACGATATAAAGAAAAAGACAGGTTTGAAACCTGCCTTTGCTCCTTATCATACGGCTTTAGCACCTAATCTAATAGGTTGCTGTAGTATCACAGGGCCAGTCCCTCCACTACTCTTTATAAGGTTTCATATTTATAGTATAGCATATAGATTAAAATTTGTGTGAGCAAATATTACTTTTATATCATAACTGATCTTTATATTTTTCTTTGGTATTATAGTATGAGTTTTTTGAATCATACCAATGATACATGCTTATCATTTTTCATTTCTTAATAATAATTGTAAAAATATTAAGCAGCAGTTTCAGTATTTATAATGCTATTTAAATTTTCTACTACTTTACAGCTACCTTCAAAATATTCGATTATATTTCCAATTGTGGCAGTAACTTTTTGTCCATGTGCAAAATCATTTCTTAAATTTATCAAAGAAGTTAAATCTCCTTTTTCTTTAGCTCCATGAAGGCTGCTTTGAAAACTGGATGACCAATTTGGATTTATTACATCTAATAATTTCTGAATACTACCGAAGGATGGATTCCATGAACTTTCTAATATTTGATTTTCTAAATATTTTACTGTTTCTGCCTTTGCTCCTTTTGATAAATAGTCAAAAAGAACATTTTTAACACAAACTTCAATACATCCACAAGCTCTTATAATACTATACGATATAAGATATGGACATAGCGAATTTAGTGGATCTTTCTTTATAAATTCTTCAATTTTGTTAAAGTCATTTTTACAGTCGTCTATAAGCGCAAAGTTATCTCCATTCATATTTCACTCCAAAGAAGTACTCTGTGGCTAATGATATTCTTTTTTTTATGTTTTCTATATTAGTAGTTCTAACTGTCGTAGCTTCTCGAAAAGATAAATCATTTAATAGTTCTAATTGTTTTTCTTTCATATTTTCGAATTTTAAATTTTTCTTTATTGCATATTGGAATGATATCATTACTGCTTCATAAATTGTAGGATGGAATTTTGATACAAATTGATTACTATACATAATTTTCCCTGCTTCATCTTTTACTTCAGTAACATTATTAAATGCTGTAGTGCCAAGATATTCATAGACTTTTTCAATTGTTGTAATAAAATCATTTCTATATTCGCTACATTCTTTTTCTGATAAATTACAATGTATTGCCATATTTTCGTTTAAATACTTTTTTAAAACTATTTGTTTCTTATGATAATCCTCTGTATTTTCAAGATTCTTTATAGAAAAATATCTTAATATATTTTCAATATCTCCCATTCTAGCATCTTCATCACAATTTAAAATATGTCTCCAAGTATTATTCTTATTTAATTCCATCAGTAAACTATTGTAAGTCCCTTGATAAATGCAATTTCTAATTTCTTGTGGATATAATGTTCTTCCTGATGTATTTATTCTTTCAAAGATTTGATACATTCCTGAGTCATTATTTGGTTTCTTTTGTTCAAATATTATTGCATGAATTGTTGTGTTTTTTATTCTTCTTTGCTCATCTTCAGTTAATTCTGAAAATGTTTTTCCTCTCCATCTTACGTTTATAATCTTTGAATTTGATAATTTAAATATTTTATTATTTTTAGAAAAGACACCTTTTACAAAGTCATATACTGTCTTAATTCTTTGATATCCATCTACAATTAATCTTTTTTCCTCTTTTTTAGCGAGAAATATACTCGGAATAGGAAGTCCTAGTAAAATTGAATCAATTAATCTACTGGCTTCTTCTATAGACCAAACATATTTTCTTTGTAATGTGGGTTTTATTAAATCATTTTCATCATACATTGATATTAACTCTCTAAATGATAAATCTGCTCCCCATGAATTAATGTTAAATAGGTCATCATTAGAAAACGATTCATTTTCATCTTTTATTTTGGCTTGTTCGAAAGACTTCATACTTTTCCTCCATGAATTAAAATTATAACTAATTCTTTTTTCATTTATTATATCAGATAACTTTAGAATAGTACATCTTATTAATTGACTTTTTAATGGTTTTCCTACTATTATTGAATAGCCAAAAATAGTATTATTATTTTTAAAAATAAAACGTTCTATCTCATCAGATTCACAGTATCTTTTTATGTAAATAATCGTCTCTTTCATGGTATCACCTTTATAATTATAAAAGAAGAAAGACGATTATTTTGTCAAAATAATAAACTAGATATAATATCTGTAATAATATTTTGATTTTACCTTATGTATGGCTTAATTATTTTTGTACTATTGTGATTAATATTTGTGGCAGCAACTTTTTGATAGTTTTATATTATTAAGTTTCTTTTGTTGCAAATAGGATAAATTAAATTTCTCTCATAGTTTAAAGTTTTTATTAAAGTAATAAAAAATATTAAAATTAATCACTTTCATCCATATTTTATTTTTGGATTAAACATTATTTCATAAATAATAAAAATATAATGAAACTATTTATGATAGTAAATAATGATAATATCTTTCCTTAACTTAAAGAAAATATTTCTATTGCATTTACGAGAATTAAGACTAATGAAAAATCACTAAACAATTGTTAGTGATTTCTTGTTAGTAGAATTTTTTGATCCACCTTTTTGATTCATCTTTTGATTTGTTATCTTCATAAAAGAATTCCCTATAATTTTTTTCTTCTAGGAAGATATCTAGCATTTCTTCAAAATCTGGTGCTATATTTGGAGATTCCTTTATTTCTTGCTTCGTCATCCAAACATTTTTTCCTTCTCTAGTTTCTGGTAATACTTCTCCAGTATAAGAAGTGGTTTTAAATAAGAACACAAGATACCTTTTTTCTTTTTCAAAATCATACCAATCTTTAAATCCACAAGGTATAACATTTTTTATGTCTAATCCTGTTTCTTCTTTTACTTCTCTTATTACTGATGCAATAATTGACTCTCCTTTTTCTATATGGCCTCCTGGGAAAGAGATTCCATCCCAATTATTTTTGTTTCTTACTTGTACTAACATTTTGCTAGTAGTATCGTCTAGAATCATACACATATTTGTTAGTTCTACTTTTTCTAGTTCATGTTTCATTATAATTATTCCTTTTTCTGTTTATTCAAATTTAATTACAAATGATAATATTTCATTAAATTATTATATTCTTTTTCTACTGTTTTTGTAAATCCAATACCAAAGTCTATAGGATACGAACTTAGAAGGCCATCATAGACTATTGTATCTTGAAATTGTATGAGTGCAGTTTCTGTAAAACATGGTAAGTTCTTATACGATATTATGTTATCTATATTATCATTAAGACCTTTTACCATATATATTTTATCCTTAGACATAAATGCTGTATATTCTTTTTCATACTTAGCTATAATAAATCTGTCTTTTAATCCTTTTTTGAAACCTTCTATTAGTTTTATTTCAGTAGAATTTAATTTATATGGATTTGACATACAAAATTCTAAGATTACTAAGTCTTTATTTTCCCAGAATTTGTCTATAATATCTGTTATTTCATATGGATTTAATCCTACTTGATTATATATTTTATAATTAGGTTTTAGTTTATATTTTTTATTAGTAAAATCTAATAATGCAAAATATAGTTTATAAAATAATTTTGATTCTTTGGCACCTAAGCAAGCATTTTGTTGTGGTGTGTAGGATTTTTCTTTTTTCTCATTCATTTTTCTTTCTTCTTGTTCTAATTCTTTTAACTCATTTGGTGTTAAACCATTTAGGGTGCCAGATGGCATTTCATCCATTGCTTCATCCAAATCTTTAAAGAAAGAAGATAAATCATAATTACTTAATGCTGGCACATTTTCAATTGCTTCTTTTAAATCTGTTCTATCTATATTTAATAATGCATATTCTTTTATTCTGTCTAAGGCATTAGGCCAGTAAAAAGGTAACTTTTTTAACTCAGTTAACATCTTCTTTATTTTTTTGTTATTTATATCAAAATCATGATAAAAAATTGTTTTGTATGTTGAAATATCTAGTGCTTTAGTTGTGGCTCTTCCTTGCTTCTTTCTCTGATAATTTAGTTCATCTAATAAATAATAGTAGTCCTGATATACTGCTACTGGTATGTTTTTTCCTATACTTTCAAAATCTTCTGAGGTAAGGAATACGTAATATTTGAATAATCTATTTGTTAGCATATGATTCCACAATATTTTTTCATCGATACCAGTTATTTGTGATGCTAGGGTTGCTACTGTATTTAATAATGCAGATCCTTGAATTTTTATATAACTTACTAAGACTTCATTTAATTCGTCTATTTTCTTTTGTTCTTTCCATTCTACATTTGTTATGGCTTTTGTTACAAATTCGATAATTTCTTCTGGGATAACCAAATATCTATGATTTTCATCATATCTAACTAAAAATTTATCCCTTAAGCAGTTTTCTTCCCAAGCCACTTTTTCTTTTTCTTTGGATTCTTTATATATCTTTTTAAAAAACTGCTCAAACTCTTCTGGTGTATTAGGTTCCATTTCTTTCTCAGGTTCTTTTATATCAATTTGACTTTCTATTAGTTTTTTTAAATACTTTAATTCTCTTACTGTGCAAAGACTAATAATATTATTATAATCACTATATACTTTGTATATGGCATCTAACATTTTTACTTTCGTTATTTTTTCATAATCTTTAAAATCATCTACTATTTTTGTATAACTATCATATACATAATCTTTTCTTAAATAGTTTATCTCATTATACATTTTCATATTGTTACACCTCTTTTCTTTAATCCTTTATCTTTTTGTTATTTTCTACTGTTATCTAACTTTAAAATGATATATACTTTTTAGTTCATCTAATATTTTATCTACTACAGGGCATATTTCTGCATTATTTACTAGTGTATATAAACTATGTATTCTTTCTTTTTTATTTGTATAAGGATAATCTTTGCAATCCTTTGGTTTATTATTTTTTAAAATGCACTGTTGATTTTTTAAAAAGGGACATGGTGTTGTTTTAGTAATATATTTATTTTCTAGTTTATCAAAAGTCAAATATTGATTTTTTAATTCTTCTACTGTACATTTAAGTTCTTTTGATCCTGCCTCTATTTCTTTATTTGTAAAAGAAACTCTTAACTTTTTACAACAGTTTAAACATTTTGAACAATCATAAGTTTTAAAATATTTATTGTGTAATTCTTTTATTCTTTTGTCAAATTCCTCCTCTTCTGCATGATTTTTTAAAAATCTTGCAAATTTATAGTTTTCATCTAATTTCTTTGACATTATTTTACAGCTCCATTACATATAATTTATAGTGTTAGTATAACAGAATAAAAGGATTAAGTAAACTCAATTCTTAGCAACAGCTAAGCTCATAAAATACTTTAGATTAGTCTTTTTCTGTACTAATATCACCTTAATCATAGACTTTATTTTACTTGCATTACTAGTTTTAAATATCTTTTTTAATTCTTCTTAAAGCGCTTAGATTTCTTACTTCATTTTTCTATTGTGTTATCTTCTTACCACAACCTTTTTTATGTGGTCATTCTAGAAAGTTTCATAGTTATTTATCATAATTTTTATAAAATAAAAAGATTTATGTTATATTCCTATCTTTTATACATAAATCTTTTCTTGTTTAATCAAATTTACTTTTTCTTACTGCCTAGATTTCTATAATTTTTATAATATTTTAGATAATTCATCCTGCATTGCAGTTTTTTTACGATATTTTTCTTGAAGTCCTTCTAGTAATTTTGTATATTCATTCTTACTATTTTTCATTTGCTTTATATGAAGTATTTTTCTTGCCAATTCACTATACATTTTTCTGTCACTTGCTTTATTTGCGAAAGAGTAGCAATATTTTACATAAATATTTAATAATTCTTTATTATATTTGGGCAAAAGATATTGTTCATAACTTATAATAGTATCCATATCTTTATCTTTAATTATATTATAAATATCATCATACATTTTCTCTTCAATATAAATTTTTAATAAATCGTTAACATACCAGTAAGAATTTTTTTCTTTACTAACTCTGTCTATAATATTTTTTCTTTCTGCTAACCAGTCTTTTTTAGAATATAAAGACTTTATCCTTTTATAAATATCTATATCATATTTATCTAATTCATATAATAATTTATATAAAGTCTCTTTATATTCTTGTATCATATTTTCTTTTTGATATATATCAGCTAATTTTAATGCATAAGTTTTATCATTAGTATTTTTTAATCTAATATTTAATAAATTAATAGCATTAATAACATCATCTTGTTTTAAATATTCTTCAACTAATTTTAAACAGACACTTTTTTCCTTTGAATATGTTTTTAATAATTTAATCATCTTTTCTTTAGCATTTTCTTTAACATAAATACTAATTAAGGTATCTATATAATTTCCAATATTCCAAAAATATTCTTTATTATTACCCGCTTCTAAGGCTTCTAATAATCCCTTCTCTATTTCATTTAAATACATATTTCTATCAATATAAAATTGTAATAAAGGATATAAATCAATGCCGTAATTAGAAAGTTTTTCTTCCTTTGTTTCATTTAAGATATAATCCAATATTTTCTTAGCTAAGCTATTTTCATC
Organism: uncultured Bacilli bacterium; assembly: GCA_944332295.1. Taxonomy (GTDB): domain Bacteria; phylum Bacillota_I; class Bacilli_A; order RF39; family UBA660; genus Faecimonas. The sequence continues at coordinate 15,599 of CALVJR010000008.1, forward strand.
ATGTAGAATATATTCTAATATTCTTTCCATTATTTCTATACAAGAATATGCTACTTCACCTGTAGAACCATTAGAATCATCAATGTCTGTATTAGGAATACTTTCTAAAATAATCTTAACAACATCAAATGCTAGATTATATTCTTCATTATCAACTAAAGTATTTACCTCACTCGTTATTTTATACATATTTTTAGTATATTCACGTGACTCGTGATAATCTATAAAGCCATCACGACCAGCACTTTTTTTGATAGTATCATATATTTTCTTTTTATAATCATTCATAGTTGGTTTAGGAAATAGTTTATAAAATTTCAATCTAAATTTGTCATAAACATTCTTATCTTCACTTAATAATTCGACTAAAAATTCATCTAATTGTTCTTTGTTAATATTTGCTATTATATTTCTAGTTTGTTGATTCTTAGTACTGTAATTATTATCTTTATCTATATCTTCTTCATTTAACTTGTATAAAAGAGCTGCCATATGTTTACAATAATTGCCTTCACTTGCATAAGGGCAAGTACAATCACCATTTATAAATACTCCGTTATCTACTTCGACTGATACATTATAGGTTGTGGTACCTATGACTTTGGCCGTTACAATATTATCTTTGATTACTACATTTTCTACTAAACCATTTTCATAGTATTCATATCCTCTTTCCAATATCTTATTATTAAAGTCATTTTTTAAGTCTATCTTCATTGTTAACCACGTCTTTCTTTTTTATTAATTTTTTTGGTCCTTATTATATTCTTCTAACTTTTATCTTATGTATTTATTTATTATTTTTATCTATTTCTCTATTTCTTTGGTTCTTCTAATAACCAATCTATTATGTTTTTATGAATAATTCCATTTTGGGAAAAGTCGAATTTATCCATTGAGATAACATATTTAGGATAATTGTCTTCAATTTTTTTATAGGCATCAAATTCTCTTCTGATTACAGATTCGTCAGATAAGATATATGCAACTTGAATATATATTTTTTCTTCAAATCTAGTAGCTATAAAATCGATTTTACCAGTTTCTAAATTTCCAATATTTACATTATAACCTCTAGCAATAAGTTCGTTGTAAACGATATTTTCTAGATATGCTCCTATTTGTTCTTTTTTTCCATCGCTTAATATGTTAGTAAACCCTAAATCTGTTAAGTAATATTTATATTTTCCTGTAAGAATTCTTTTACCGCGTATATCGTATCTTTCTGCTTTAGAGATAAGGTTTGCTCTAACAATATAATCTAAATAATTATATAAGGTTTCTAAAGACACTCCTCTGGATTCGCTTTCAAAATATTTCTTTAAACTTTCTGGGGAAAATGTCTGTGATGGAGTTGTAAGTATATAAGTGACTATTCTATTTAATAAATCAATATCTTTTATATTAAATCTTTTAACTATATCTTTGATAATAATTGAGTCATATATATCACTTAAGTATGTCTTTTTTGAAGCATCATCCTTTTGCATAAATCTTTGTGGCATTCCTCCCCATTTGAGATAATCATTAAATATATTTTCTATATCTTTTTTATCAGTTATATATAATAATTCGCATACTTCTCTAAACGTAAATGGAGTTATTTTAAAGCTTACATATCTTCCTGCAATATGAGTAGCTAGGTCACTTGATAATAAATCACTATTAGAACCAGTTATAAAAATTGAAGTGTTTTTTGTTGCTCTTAAAGAATTTACTACTTTTTCCCAGGAATTAACATTTTGAATTTCGTCAAAGAAAATATAGTATTTTTTATCATCTTTTATTTTTTCTTTTACGTAATTGTGTAACTTTTTTGGATTAGCATAATCCTCATAATCAAAATCTTCAAAATTCATATAAATTATATGTTCCTCATCTATTGCTTGCTTTGTTAATTCATCAATAATTTGTGTTAAAATTACAGATTTTCCTGAACGTCTAATTCCAATTAAAACTTTGATTAATTCTTGATTATAAAATGGTCTTATTTGTTTCAGATATCTTTCCCTAATTATCATATGAGAGTTCTCCTTTCTATCTATATTATATTATTATTTACCATTATTGTCAAAAATTACTTTGTATAGTAATTTTTTTGATTTTTCCTTAGTTTATTACTATAATAAAACAGATTTGATTTAGAACATTTTAATTCTTAATCAAATCTATTTCATATTACTATAGTTTCGTTTTCTATATTATAGGGCGATGAAAATCATCTTTTAAAATCATTAAGTAAAAATCGATTCCTTGGATTGTATGTTAGCTCTGATTGAGGAAAATTGCAAGTATAAGTTTCTTAATCCAACAATTAAATTTACTGGTATGCAAGCAACTATAAATACCATTGTCTATCGCCTCAAGAAACAAATCAATTTTGACACACTTTGAGATTTTACAGAGGCTCTTTCTTTGGCAATCTTTATTTTTGTCTAGAGTCAAATCTTATCTATAATATATTCCTTTATCAAATTGTTATAATTCCTTTCTTTGTGATGCTGTACTTTTATTTTTACATTATATTTTTTACTTAATTTCATAAAATATTGATTAATTAGCGACTCATCAAAATTAAATATATATTCAAGAAATAATTTGTCTTTTGATTTTTCTTCTACACAATTTTTAATAATATAATCATAGTCATCTTGTAACTGATTTATTAGTTTATCTTTTTTCCATAAATCTAGATGAAGAAATATTTTATCTAATTCCTTATGAATAATATTTTTGCAATATTTAAAGTCTATCCCATAATAGTCACTATAAATATTTTTATCCATTTTGTTTTGTTGCATTTTAATTAAAGATAATAGCATACAATGTATTGCAAAACTCATTTCATCTCCATTAATATTCATTTCAAGAAATAATTCAAACGAGCTTTCATCTTTATTTTTTAATGTTCTAAGTAATAGTAATGCTGTCGCTTGTCCTACAATACATGGAGGCATTTCTCTTTTTTTGGGTTTTGTATATTCAAACGAATAATTTGATATATCTCTTATAATGTTACATCCGTTATGAGCAGACATTCTAAATATTTCATGTAATTTAGTATAGCAATTGATTTTTTCTGCGTAGCTCAAATATTTATTAGTATAGATTTTATCATAAATTTTTTCAAAATATTTACTATTATGATGAAGAAGATATCCTTCTATCACTTCTGAAAAGCTAGTGTATGTATAATCATTTGTTAAAGCATAATGCTCTTGAATTTCTATATTAGTTATTATTGAAGATAATCTATCTAAATATTTTTTTACTTCATATTCGTTTTTGAGATCTGCTATTTTGTTAGTTAAGTCATCAAATATATAATCTATATTGTTGTAAGGAATATAAATATTATGAAAATTGAATCTTGAAAGCAACCAACTGTAACATTGCATTGCTCTAATAACTTCACCATAATATAAGAAATGTTCTATTATTTCAACGAAATCATTAATAATTGACGGAGCATAACTCATATTTAAATGATAGTTTTGCACATCTTTTGGAATATTAAATAATAACCTATCAATAACATTTTCATACATGTACACATTTTTCATATATGAAATGTTTTTTTCAGCAATTAACCCAATGGTATTATCTTTTAAGTTAAACAATAATTTATTTTCATAAGCCCGTGGTGGAATATTATTAATTATATTATTTTTAGCTTCATTATAATATTTACAATAAAGTCGCTTTATATATTTTCTTGTTGTTAAAAATATTGTTCCAATTTTATTAATTATATATATTAAAATATAAATAGATAAGAAAAAGAGCATGATTAATATATTAGCAGATTTTTTATTAATCATTAGTATAATATTAATAATCATTATTGTATATAAAGCAAACATAGGTATATAAAATCCTTGAAGTTTCTTTCCAAAAAGCAAATCTGTTTCTTTTTCTCCCAAAATATATTTGCTTTCTATACTTGCAATTAATGATAAAACTGCGGTTGTTAAAAAAGTACTGCTAATTTGTGCAATAACCAAATCTTTATACATTTCTTTATATTTTATTAAATTAATTTCTATGGTAAAATTTTCTTTAATAGAAACAACTCCTACCATAGAGAGTATATAGAAAAAACTAATTAATACCATAATTATCATAAATAAATGGTTAATACAATCTAACATTGGTGTTATTCTATGTTCATTTTTTAAATACCAGTTTTTTATATTCCATTTTATTTTTTTTAATCTTCGTCCTACCTTCATATGCTATCCATCCCCCAAAAAGCATTAATTAACTTGAAATATTTCTTTTAACAATTTCCAATTCTCATTTTTTATACCTTTTGTATATATAGTTTTACTAAAAATATTTAGAAAAATTAATTTCGTGCGTGTATGTTAGCTCTGATTTAAGAAGATTACAAGTACACTTATAAAGTTTCTAAAATACCATGTTCTAAGTCATCAATATTATACATTGTTTCTAGCTCATTAAATGTTTCCTCTAAATTTTTTCTAGCACTATTCCAACCGGTGCCATCAGTAAACCATATAAATGTTACACCTTCAACTTTTTTAGATTCTTGTGCTAACATTTTATAACTTCTCGCAGTTTCATTTAATTTAGAGCCACCACTAGAATAAAAATTTGTTTCTATCACATATACTTGATTATCGTTTTTTAGAACAAAATCAAATCTTTTTGTTGAAACATTGTTTCCTGACATCGCACTTAAGTCAAGGTTCCACTTCTTTTCTATATCTTTTAAATACATTTCTTTAAAATAATTAACATCTTTCTTATAACCTGCTTTGATTATATATGATTCAACTAGATTTTCCATTAGATGTCCACCGCGATTTTTTCTGCCATTAGAATCTAGACCGACCTCAATTCCTAAAACATAATCATATAAATTATTTATAATATGATTTTGTAGTAAATCAAATAGACCACTTTCTCTCATAAATCTAATATAATCTTTCATGGAATAAACCATTTTATCAAACTTAAATAAATATTCATTTATTTCGTCTTTAACAAATATTTCTCTTGAGCGAACTGCAAGTAGTAACGGAATACATTCTAAAGTTTCAGGATATTTAATTAAGATATTTTGAAATTCTTCTTCAATATTTTTACTGCCAATCAATGAATTTAATATATTAAGCTCTACCTTTACTTTATCAACATTTTTGTATATCTTTTCAAAATCAACATAGTAAGTGTAATTTGATATACTTGTTTTAAATTTACTTAACCACTCATTAAAATTTCTCATCGAAACTCACCCCTCCAATTTATATGCATGTGCAATTTCTTTAGTAACTAAATTAGTTATTAATAAATCATATGGTTGTATTACATTTTTGCCCTTGCTTTTTTGTATTTTAACATTTGTAGTTGGTAACCACAAGCATACAAATGTTGAATCTCCAGGATACACAGAATAGCGTGTTGCTCCAATTGTTAATATCATATTTTCTGTATCAAATTCTTCTGATATAAAATTCATTTTTTATCACTCTCCTTTCTTCTAATCGTTAAATCTAAGTATTCTTTTTCTTTTTCGATGCCAATATATTGTCTATTTAATCTACTAGCAACAATTCCAGTTGTACCACTACCATTAAAAGGGTCCAGAATTAAATCTCCTTCATCAGTTGATGCTAATATTATTTTTTCTAATATTACCATTGGTTTTTGTGTTGGATGTTTTCCACATTTCTTCTCACTTGGTTTAGTCAAAGCAGATTCCCAAACGTCCTTCATTTGTTTACCACCATTTATCTTCTTCATTAACTCATAATTGAATTTATGTTTTGCTTTTTTTATGTCTTTTTGTGCCCATAAAATTGTTTCTGTAGAATGAACAAAACATCTACAACTTATATTAGGAGGTGGATTTAATTTTTTCCATGTAATGTTATTTATAATTTTAAATCCTTCTTGTTCTAATGCCATACCAATTGAATATATATTATGCATAGTACCGCTAATCCATATTGTTCCATCATCTTTTAACACTTGATAACATAGTTTAATCCAATTTCTATTGAATGTATGCTTTTCCTCAATATTTTTCTTCTCATCCCATTTTCCCTTGTTAACTGAAACCATTTTTCCACTATTACATGTTATACCATCTCCTGATAAAAAATAAGGAGGATCGGCAAATATCATATCAATACTTTGTGGTTCAATATTTTTAAGTATTTTCAGTGAATCACCTTGTATGAGTTTAAACTGCTGTTTATCATAATAGTATTTTATTTTATTTAGCACATTACTACCTCCAGTGTATAATCTTATAATAAGAAAAATAATTTATCATAAAACTATTCTTCTAGCATCTGTTGATGCGTTAATTGATAAAATCTTTTTGTAGATTCTGCATCATTTGCTATATTTGCCATAGCTAAAATATAGTCTATATTCGTTTTAGAATCAGTTGGTATCTTAGCTTCGATAGTTTTTCTTAAAAGTAAAGTTAGCGGTTCTCCAATGGCTTGTTTATAATTAAAACCAATTAACTGCATAATAGTTAAAGTTTCTACAGATAAAATCTTTTTAAATTGTTCTAACTGTTCTTTATCATCTTCCGGAATCAAACCAGATAATATTGGTAATAAGTTATCTGTAATGTATTTTATATCAGCTTCTGTTATTTTTTGGGCAACTAGTTCTTGTTCATATGCTTGAGCTATACTTTGAATTTCTGACTTATCATTTAATAAATCATATATTATTTCTTCAAGTTCACTAATTGTTTCTTTATATTCCTTTTTTGATTTAGCAGCTTTTATTTTTGTACTAATTATACTAGCACCGTTTCTAGTAGCTGCTTCTACTAAGTTTGCACCTAATTGTGCAATAATTGGATTGTTCATTTTATCACCTCTAAATATATTATATAGCCTTAACTATTAGAATCCTTCTTTATTTTGAAAATTTGTAATAATAACTTCTTCTACTTTTCCACGCTTTTTGCCATTTGAATTAATATTTCTTTTAGCTTCAATTACATGAATATTATAATCCTTATAAAGTTCATTTATTAACTTTGTGTTATGATTAGATAACATTACATAGCACCCTCGTTCTGATAAATCTTTAAACACTTTAGCAAGTCTCTTCTGTTCCTCTTTTCCGAATCCATTTTCAGTATAACTATTAAAAGTAGATGTATCAGAGTCATACGGTGGATCAAAATAAACAAAATCTCCCTTTTTAGCATCTTTTACGGCTTCTTCGAAGTCAACTGATAAGATTTTTACGTCATTATAATTTAAATATCCACATATAATACCTAGGTTTTGTCCTTCATAAGTATTTATTTTTGTTTTTTTACCAAAAGGGACATTAAATTCATTTTTACTATTTACTCTATACAACCCATTAAAACATGCTTTATTTAAATAAATTGTACGAGCAGCTCTCTTATAATCCGCTAATCTATTAAATGTCTTTTTATCCCTATCTAAATTTCTAACTTGATAATAATATTCTTCAGAATGATTTGTTTCATGATGATTTAATTCTCTACACATCGCTTCAAACTTTTTTTCATCTTTAATACATTCAAAAACATTTATAAGTTCCTTATTAAGATCATTGATAATAGCTTTTTTTGGTGATAATTCAAACAACAAAGCTCCGCCACCAACAAATGGCTCATAATATGCATTAAATTCATTAGGAACATATTGTTTTAATTTATCTATTATCTGTCTTTTTCCACCAGCCCATTTCACAAATGGTTTTCCTTTAATCATGCCTTACCGCCTCCTATAAATTACTAATTTGTTTTGAAATATCTTGTCTTCTTTTCTGTTTTTCTTTCATTTCCAATTTATCTATTAAAATTTCTTCAATAGCATTTTTTAGAATAGGGAATATCTGTTGACATTCATCTTCAGATAAGTTATGTACACCATCACTTATTTTAGTATAAATAATATTAAAACCATGTTCAAATAGTATACTAGGTAGATGGTTTCTTATTTTTTTTAATTTGTTTTCCATTCGTAGTTTTTTAAAATCTTCTAAAGACAGATCTATACTTTCTTTATTCTCATTATATGTATCTAGTAATATTTTCTCAAAAATTCTTCTTAAATATATAATTGCTCCTATGCATGTATTAAAACTATATAATGAGCATGCGTTTTTATAATACCCTTCATATTCTTCATCTAACATTTTTAGAAAAGTTCTATTATTAATTTCTTCATTAAGATCATATATAGAGGGGTATTGTCCTACCTTCATAATTGTTGAATCATCAATTTTTTTAAATATTACTAATAAATTATGTTCACAATCTGCTTGAGCTCTTACCGAAAAATAGTCTACTCCTGACAAGAATTCTTTTACTGAATTACAATACTGGATATTATTAGGCCCCCAATATACTTCTACGAATTCTGAATTTTGGAAGCAAAAAATCCTTCTTTTTTTACATATTGGGCAAAATAATTCCAATCGATAATCATTATATGGGAAAATATCACACGTTTTGTTGCTGTTATCTAACTTTATTTTTTTGTATAATGGGTATAACATTAACTGTTCATTAAAAAAGTTATTAGGTGGGCATGAACTTCCTAACGTCTTTACCTTAAAACTAATATCTTTATAATCTATAAACTCTTTTACCATCAAGTTATTTTACCTCCTTTTTTTACTATAAAATATAGCTGATTTTTACATTAATAATATTTTATCATATAAAAATTATTTTATAAAATATGTTATACTATTTTTTCATGTGATGTCCTCCTCCATGCCATTCACCTGTCGCAAGCCATATTTCATAAAAATATAACCATTCTTGTGCCCAAGGAATAATAGTTTTGGCAATTGAAAGTGAATAATCAAATTCATGTGGCATATGCAAACACATTACAACCATTTGCTTTTCTGGATCGATTTCAAAGTGGTGTGGAAAATCAGGCTTCTCTATACCAAGTATTTTTTCACCAATCATCATAACTTTAGGTCTAACTCCACTTTTGCATACTATTTTAATTTTATATTCTCTAGATAATGGTGTTGGCTTTATCATTCCAATCCAAATTAATCTATTTCTTTCAAACTTACATTCAGTACCCGGATATTCCTTTTGAATTAAGTATTTTTGAAATATAAGGGGTATCTCTTTCTTTCTAAAAAAACTTTTACTAATCATAAAAAGTATGATCCTTTACTCTTTTATTATCATTATTTAAATTTACTGTTAATCCATTTGTTAGGCCAGCAGAATATAATTTATTATTTTTTCTAGCTTTATACATTTCATCAGCATACGTAGTTATTGCGCGTTTAACAGGAGCCTCTCCTAGCACTTTTTCATAATGTTTACTAATTTCATCTATACCGACTTTTTTCAAAGGTAGAACAAGTAAATCATTTTTAGCTTGTTTAATCCAGCTTAATAATAAGTCATGCCTTATTGGATATTTTTTCCATTTATCTGCAAAATTTTCTTGACTCATAGTTGGATTTGCGACCCAATAATCTCCATCTTTTATTTCTATATAATCCGCCATATGCGTCAGTATCGTTGATAATGCTTCAAAAAGGTTATTTTCGCCACAATATGCTTTAGCTGCTAATGTTGTAATAATGATTGAAATTGGTGCATTATCTTTATCTCTTTGAAATAAAACATCTCTATGACGTTTTAGAATCTGAACAGCCATTTGCAGTGGTGTTTTCACTTGATATGTAGGAACATCTTTTATTTCTATTTTATTATTTAATGCAAACTCTTTTTTCTTTTCTTCTAAAATTTCTTTCATTTGTTGTTCAAACCAAGTATGATATCCGTATGGATTGCTGTACTTATCCTCATACATAGTGTTATTAATTTTATGAGTTAATCTAACATCTGTTTTATCTGGCTCTTTATAAATACTTTTCGGAACGCATGGAAGAATGTCCATATGAAACTCATTATATTGCATTTTCCAACATCTCTTTCCTTCACCTTCCTTTAAAATTTTTTCATAATATATTTTATTTTCTTTAAGTCTGTCCCCAACTATGTTTTTAATTTCTGATGCACTTAATTCTTGACCATTTTTAAGTAAACATACTAAATCTATATCGTAATCATCCTTATCAGAAATTGGTTTGTTTGTTGTTCCTAAATTTATAGAACCTTGTGGCATAATTACTATTTCATATGGAATTCCCTCAGAAAGCCATTTGCCAACAGATTCGTAACTATCAACAGCTTTATCAAGCATCGTTGGTGTAATACTTATTTCATATGCAATCTTTTTAAGAATTGTGTCAATTTGTTTTTCTTTATCAGTCATTATTAGTACCTCCTATCTCTAATGTTTTAAAAAAGCCATCATCATCGTCATAAATCTCTAATATCGGATGAACTGCTGGCATATGTCTTCTGCCAAGTTCAAAAGCAGCAGAAACTGGCATTGCTGGAAACACCGATACTCGATTAGCTTTATCATTATTTTTTATATGATCGCAAGTTAACTGAAACTCTTGCCAAAATGCTTTTAAATCGTCTAAGCTTTTGATACAGTCCACTCCTATTCTTTTTGCCCTGATATGATAAATAATATCCGATTCAAATACTTTTGTGACTCTACTAAAATCAATTTCTGCCGTTAATGAAATAACTAATGCAATTCTTTTACCTTTATTAATCATTAAACGTTCTGTAACAAATGAATTAGTTATTTTATTTTCCAACCAATTCCAAGTATCTGGTATTCTAAATTTTTGGTAAATATCGATCACTTTTTTATCCCCTAATAATGAGCCCAGCTTTGCAATCAAAGGTATTGGCGCTAATGGAAATATCGCCAATTGTAAATTAGGTTCATTTTGATACAAGTTAAAAATTGTATATCTAAATTGTTTTTTTAACTCATGCTCTACCATATTCCAATATTCTTCGCTTTTATAATTAGCAGAACAATTTATTTTGATTATAATACCGTGTGTTGATGCGGGATTTTTTTTGTTTGAACGAACCGCTGAAACAGCTTGAGAATAATCAATGTTAATATCGATTTTATTTTTTATAGGTGCCTCAAATAATACAACATCTACTTTTGGATAGTTCATTCCATTCAACAGAAACTCCACCTCTTGCTCTTGTTTTTCTTTCATATCGATAAGTCTTTTGATAGTATATTCTTCTGGCCTTGAATCTATAAGTGCGTGATGTTCTTGACACAATAACATTAAATTTTCAAGTTTATCCGATAGTTCGATTGAGTTATCATTTCCTCTTGGTCCATCTGGTGCAGAAGCTACTATGTGTGCAATGTTAGTATTATTAAATTTGGCTAAAGTTACTGAATCGATAAATAATGCTTTATTACACCCAGAAAATTGGCATCTCCCTCCTGCCTTAGCAATAAGCATATATTTTGTTAGACAGCTTGGACTCGGTCCTCTATTACTTGTTTTTGACATACTTAATTCCTCCTATTTTTTAATATGTTAATTTTAGTATTATCACTCCATATCCAGACAAAAACATACCATATTTCCATTCACTTTGCAATATTTTTTTGATTTTACTCTTAAAAAATAAGAATAAAAGACTTTTTTGTTGACTTTTTCCGTTATATATAGTATCTTTCTTAGTGGAGGGATAATATGTTTGAGTATATTAAACTAAAAAATTATAAATCTTTTAAAGATGTTGAGCTGAATTTGTTAGATCGTAGAAACAATCCAAAAAAATTAATCCTAATTTACGGAGAAAATGGAATTGGAAAATCAAACATCGCCTCTGCCTTTTTTATGTTATCAGAAACATTACGAACTATGGATGTCCGAGATCTTATGGAATCTTTACTCTCTGAAAATTCCGATAATGTTTTTAACGATGTAGAAGAATTAAAAAAATACTTTCAAGCACGCTATAAAGATATAGAAACTTTAATTAATGAAAACAAAACAATCTCATCAGTAGAGCCCCTGTATATGGAATTTGGTTTTAGATTAAGGGGGAAAAGTGGAAGATATATTTTAGAAACAAACAATTCACAAATAATTCACGAACAATTAGAATATACAATATCAAAAAACAGAGGTATCTATTTTGATATAACTTGTAACAAACAAATCATCAATAATAATATTTTTCTAGATAAAGCTTCATATCGGTCAATTAAAGAAGCCTGTTTAAAGTTTTGGGGAAAGCATTCTCTTCTATCAATATTACTTCATGAATCCGATGATAAATCAGAACAATATATTAAGCAAAGTCTTATTAAAAATTTTAATATTGTATTGAATTTTTTCTCAAAAATATCTTGTAAAGTAAAATTAGGAAACAGTCAAGAACAAGGAATAATTGGGTTACCCCGTGAAATATTGAGTAATTATTATAGCGGTGAAATTTCAATAAAGAAGGAGAAAATTTTAGATAATACAGAAAAAATGTTAAATATTCTTTTTAAATTAACCTATCAAGATATAAAAAAAGTTTATTATAAGAAAACAATAAACAATAATTTAATACATTACAAATTGTTTCTTTCTAAAATGATTGCTGGAAAGGTGAGAGATATTGACTTTTCATTAGAATCAACAGGCACTCAGTCTATTATCCAACAGTTACCTTTTATGCTTGTAGCTACTAAAGGTGCGGTTGCTATTATCGATGAATTTGATATGGGTATTCATGATTTATTATTAAAAAATTTAATAACATCTCTTTATAATGATATAGGCGGTCAATTGATTATTACAACACATAATACTATTCTTATGGAATCCAATATTCCTAAAGAATGTATTTATGTTATTAATGAATCAGCTGCAAACAATAAAGAAATTAGGTGTATTCTTTACTATAACAACAAAATCGGAAATAAAAATAATATTCGTAACCAATATTTATTAGGAAGGTACTCTGGTATTCCAGATAATGTGGATATTAATTTTCATAAATTATTAGAGATTTTAACAGAAACAAAATAAAATTAGTTACAAAAAAAATATACCTTTTTTTGAACTTATAAGATTTTTATGTACATTTTCATGATGCCATGTTCAGCAGGATAACTGTGTCTGACAAACAACATCGCCAGTGGCGAGTTTGACTGTATTATAACGGTTTTAGAAGACTGCTATTGTCAGACAATATCTAAATTGTCTGACTTTTGTCTAACAGAATTTCTATCAAAAATACCTAAAATTGCCTATTTGTCAGCCAGAAGTCTGACAAAATGGGCTATTTTTTTAAGATTTTTGAGGCGATTTGTACATTTTTTTGGAAATTTTAAAAATATTTTTAAAGAAAAAGTGTACATTTATTTCATTATTATTTTGAAATTCATGTACACGTATTTTTTATTTATGATACTGCTATTACTCCATAACCTAGATTAGGTTTGAAACCTTTTTCATCTTTGATGGGAATTAATTTTATAATTTCTTGCTTTTTATTTGGACTATATTCTAAATAGAAAGTTCCATCTTCTTCTCTTATTACATCTATTTTAAAGTACTCTACTTGATAATAATTTTGTAGTTTTTGAATGTAGTCTTCTACTTCTTTTTCGGTTTTAGGAGAAGAAAAACTTACTATTTTGGTAGTATCTTCGTAAGATACAATTACTTCTTTATCCACGATACCTTCTGTAAATAGAGTACTATATTCTTCTAGAAATGACTTTCTAAAATTTACTTTTTCAATTACTACTTTTCTATTTTCATCATATCCTAAATCTATGGTTTCAATATATTTCATACATAGTTCTTGTTGTTTTTCTTTAGATAAATTATTCCATATGGATGATTTATCTAATAGTTTATCATTTAATTTTACTTGTTTTATTTTATCAATATCTTTATAAATCGATGGACTATCTAGATTAATATCATCAATTGTTAGAACATTATTTTTTAAATTATTTTCTAATTCTTGTAGTCTGTTATCAATGTTATTAATTTCTTCTGTAAATTCTTCTAAAGTGATGATGCTTGTTTTATAAGCATCTTTTAATCTATTTCTTTGTCTTTTTAAAGATTCTATTTCTGTAATTATTTGTTCCTTATGATTTGCACCAAAGATAATTGGTGCATAGATTCCATGAACTAGGAAATCATATTCTACTAATTCATAGATGATTTCTTTTAATTGCTTGATAATATCTTTTTCATTTACATAAGTATGGCACTTATGACACCTGTAATAAACATAATCATATTTTTTGTTTCCTCCTGGACTTCTTCCTGCCATTAGAGTATGGCATTTTGGACAATATAATTTTTGTAAGAACAAGTAGTAGATTGTTCTTGTATAGTTTCTAGAATTCTTTCCTTTTTGATTTTGACAATCAAACCATGTTTCTCTACTAATAATTCCTTCTACGACATTTTCATAAACATGTTCATCTTTTTTACCTTTATGATAAACAAAATCACCACAGTATATTCTATTGTTAATGATGTTTTCTACATGGGAATATAGCCATTTCTTGTTTAGAGCATTTCGCTTATTTAAATCGTTCATAATCTTTTGTAATGACCAACCGGATAAGTATTTATTGAAGATATCTATGACTACATCTTTGGTTTCTTCATCTGGCACTAACTTCTTGTTTACTCTTTTATAACCTGTTAGATTTTTCATCGGAATATGTCCTTCTTTAATTGCTCCTACTAATCCCATTTTAGTTCTTTCACTTGTTCTTTCAATTTCATTTTGACTAACACTCATTAAAAGTCTTGATATCATTTTTCCATTGGCAGTTGTAGTATTTACTTCATCATTCGCACAATCAATATATGCTTCATTTTCTTCCAGAAATTTCATAATAAATTCCCAGTCATAAATACTTCTTGTTACTCTATCTAGTTTTAAAGCAACAATGGTATTTACTTTCTTACTTTTGATATCTTCTAATAATTCATTAAAAGCAGGTCTATCTTTCATGTTTTTGGCACTTATTCCTGCATCTTCATAAAACTTATAAATTTGATAGCCTTTAAATTTACACATGGCTTCGAGTCTTTCTTTTTGTTCACTTAAACTAAATCCTTCCCGGGCTTGATCCTCGGTACTAACTCTTAAATATACCCCAGCAATCTTATTATCTATAATCATTCCTCCTTCTCTTGCTTTGGTAAAATTTTTCTATAATACCATTATCTACAGCTCAAATGTCTATTTCAAGAACAAAATTGTCCTTTTTCGTCCATTTTTGAACATTTTCGTCCCTTTTAGTTTTTGACATTTCTAATTGTTTCTTCTAGTTCTTGCAACGATATTTTATTCACAATGTTATTCTTACTAATATACATAATTTCATTCTTACCAAAGATTAAATATGTATCACCATCTATTTCCACCTTATAAGGCTCAATGTAAGCAATATTGGTCTTAGGTACAGTTATAATACTACCTTCTATTAATTTTATTTTCTGACCGTTAAATTTACCTAGGTTGTTTATCCTTCTTTGTAATTCTTTACTTATTTCTAATTTCTCTTTAATTACCAAATATTACCAATTCCTTTCTAACAACAAAAAAATCGACTCATAAGAATCGATTTTTATCTTGAAGTCTTTCGACTTTTTTCCATTCTGGGGCGTTATAAACAAATCGAATCTTCACTTATTTTATAGTTACTCAACAATCCTACTTTTCTTAATAACCAATGCGTTCCGTGATTGAATATATTATATTACTTTTACCTTCTATGTTTCTGTAATTCAAATTAACTATACCATTATACATTTTATAGTATTCACCCCCTATTTAAATAGTCTATTTTCTATGCTAGAATAATTAGTATCAGGTGATTTTATGTTGAAAGATTTATGTTTTGAGATTATACAAACTTGTCCTAATCATTGCTTGTTTTGTTCTTCTGTTGCTGGGATGGATAAACACAAAACCATTGATTATGATTTATTCAAAAGAACAATAGATTATTTTATGAGTATTGGTGGTATTGAAGAAATATCTATTTCTGGAGGAGAGCCTTTTTTACATCCAAGATTATTTGATATGATTCGCTATTGTAAGTCAAATAATATTAGAACAGTGTTATTTACTAGCGGAATAAAAATGAGAAATAAGATGTCAGATAGTGATAAAGAACAGTTAGAATTTAATTTAAGACAACAATACTCTTCTTATCTTAATGAAGGAATGCCAAAAGATGAATACGAAACCTAATTACAAAATTAATGAACACTTATTTAAAATATGATTCCATGACTTTTGATTCACTTTCTACCTATGACTGTCATTTATTAAAAGATTTAGGTCTAGATAAAATTGTCTTTGATTTTCAAGCATGGGATAGAGATACATATAACCAAATCATGGGATCTAAGGATTTTTTTGAATTTGTTACTCTTTCTATGATAAAGGCTGAAAGTGCTGGTCTTGTTACAGATGCACATTTTATTCCAACTAAAATAAACTATAAAGAATTACCAGATATTGTTGAAATGCTTAATGTAGCAAACTTTAATCAATTGAGTATATTGAACTTTGTTCCTCAAGGACGTGGAAAAGATAATGAAAGCATTCTTTCTTTAAATGAAGAAGAATTTCAAGAGTTTATTCAAATCTATGATAAATGTAGAGAGCAATTTCATGGTAATTTAAGAATTGGTATTCCACTACAAGGCGCTGATACTCATAAATGTACTGCAGGATTTGATAAATTAGTAATAAAATATGACGGAACTGTTTTACCCTGTCCTGCTTTTAAAGAATATGATATAGAAAGGCTTAATGTTTTAGGAATCAAAACACCCAATATCTATGACAACTTAGAAGATATTAAAATTTATCATGGTACTAGAAAAGAACCTTTGTGTAAGCAACTTTATAAATTTAATAAGTCAATACAATAAAAAACTGGGTAAGTATAATTATTTACTCAGTTCTTTTATATATACTTATTTAAGATATCCCAAATTGTTATTAACCCTACAATATCACCTTTAGTTGTGCCATCTGTTGTTATAAAGAGACATTCTAGATTTTCTGACATTTCAAATGACTCTTTAAATATTTTGATTATTTTATCAATTTTTATATCCTTTTTAACTATTTTTATTGTTGTACTATAATTAGCAATATTTAAATATTGTTTGATATCGTTAAAATCATTTATTAAATCTATTGATGATATTTCTTCTTTACTTATATAGTCAAATACTGTTTTTTCACAAAATACTCCTACTATTTTATTATTTTCAACAATTGGAATATGAGTATAGGTTTTTTCTCTCATTACTTTAATGGTATCTTTTATATTATCTTTTAATGATTTAGAATATATATTGTTTTTTGTAATACATATATCAATAGCGCGTAGAGGATTTTCAACCATATTATTTAGTCTTTCTAATAATTTATAAGCATATTCACTAACAATAATTATATTTATAGGTCTATGAGAAAATAAGTTTCTTATTTTACTGCAATAATCAAAGTCATCACTATATTTATTATATGGATAGATTCCCTTTTCTTTTAATTCTTTTATTGCGGTATGAAATGTTGGCTTTTTGTTCATTTCATATCCAATTTCATTATCATATATTTTTATTGTATTCATCTCTAATCTTTTAAATAATTCTAAAAATTTTTGATTTATATCCATTTACTTCCTCTTTTCTATATTTGTTTATATCATTATAACAAATATAGCAAAAAAACTAGGAGAATGTCCTAGTTATCTTTATCATGGGGCGATAACAAAGGTTATCTGAAACCCTAAAGTAAAAGTTGATAAACAACTAATCACTAAAATAATTATAACATTAAAGATAATTTATTACAACTTATATGTTCATAATCTTTTTATAAAAATCTATTGTTTTAGTATAATCTTCATCATTTAATAATTTATATGTTTCATTATTTAATTCAATAACATTGTTAATTTTGTAATTTTGATATAATTCTTTTTTGAATTCTATTGTAGATATTATTACTTGTGAATTATCATCAATATTATCTAATATATATTTGAATGTTTTTGCTATATTATCATCATCCAATTCTGCATTATTTGGGCTATCAAAAACTATTGGCAATTTTATTGCATCTGGGTTAAACTTATTTTTTATTTTTAATAAACACAAATACCATGCAATCGTAGAAAGAGGTCTCATACTACCTGTAATATCAAATGAACTATCTATTTTTTTAATATTAGATGGATTTATTTCTTGTAAAGAAAGTACATCACGGCTTTCAGTCATAATATTAAAATATTCATTATCAATTTCTTGTTTCAATTTATTGTATTTTTTAATTTTAGCTTTAATTTCTTTAATTTGTTGTGTTAAAGTTATTTCCCTTTGCTTTAATTTATATAAATCTTCTGAAAGTTTATTTTGCATTTCTATAAAACCTTTATGTTTTATTATATCATCAATACCAGAATTTATATTCTTTATTTTTTTATCATAAATATTCATTTGATCAAGAAACATTTTATAATGCTCTTCTTGAAGTTTTATATTGTGCTTTAAATCATCTAATTTTGTCATCAGAGATTGATTAATAAATAAATAATCATCGTTTTTGTCATAATATTTATAACTAAATTCGAATGGATCAATATGTGATTTACAATATGGACACGTTTCATTATCATAATTTTTAAAATTTTTATTATTATCAGAAATATTATTTTTCAATTCTTCTAATAAATGTTCAACTTCTGTCTTACTATTTTGAAGTTGAATTATTTTATTTCTTGTATCATTTAAATTTTTTACTATCTCATTATACTCGTTTTTGCTTAATTCTATTTCATGATTTAGTGATGTCATGTCTAAAGAATAATTATTACCAGACAATTCTTTTTCTATTTTTTGTATTAATTTGTCTAAATCATTAGCTTCTTTTTTATTTACTTCTAATTCATCATTACTATCTTTTAGTTTTTTATCTAAATCATAGTATTCTTCATTAAATACACCAAAATGAGACAATAAAGCGTACTTTTTATAATTACTATATTGACCTAATCCTTTGAAAGAACTAAATGTCGTACAATTCAATCCAGTTTGATCTACATAATTTAATAAATACATATATGCTGGTGGAGTTAATTCTAATTTGTTATCTCTATTTGGTAATTCTATATGAAAATCAAATAGTTCACTCAATTTTTCTGATAATTCTATCCTTCTTGTTGTTTCAAAAATAGTTTTAAAATTAGAATCAACTATTCTAAAATAATTATTTGACCTTATAAAATAATATTTATCGTTATCTATATTTATATCTAATATTGTAGTTTTATTCATAAAATCCCATTTAGGGGCAAATGAGCAATCTGCACCTAAAGTACTATATATACTTTTCATTATTACAGATTTACCGCGTTTATTACCATTTTCTTTACATGAGGTAATGAAATTAATACCATCTTTGAATTCAGTATGATATGCTTTTTTTTCTTTTAAAGAGTATATATATAATCCATTTATAACTAATTTTTTCATATTATTTCATTTCCTCCTTAATTTTTTCTACGCAGTAAATAACCATAGTGAATACTGTACTATCATCATCATATATTGAAAATTTAATATCCTGATGATTGCTTTTAAAACTCATTGCGTAATCTTTTAAACTATTAGCATATCCTAATTCTATATCCTTTTTAATTGTATCACAAATTAAGTCTATAAATTCATTTTTTTTCTTATCTTTACCAGATATTATTTCTGTTAACGCTTTTATACATTTTATTTGAAATGAAAAATTATCATTTGTTAAATTTGTAATTTGTTCTTCAGATTTTTTGTTAAAATCATTATGTTGTGAATGATGATAATTAACCATATCAGTAAATTCATTTTTACTTATTGCTTTATTTCGGTATAAATCTTCAAAATTGCATTCTTTCTCATATTTTGCCTTATTCATGGCTATTAACTTAATCGAATCTAATAAAACTGTAGGTTTATTAATAGAACATTTCTTTTCTTCTTCATAAAACTTGCTTAATTTACCTAATATACTATTCTCAAAATCTTGAACTCCAACATTTCTATATAAGTAGTAGATGTTCTTCAAATTAATTGTTTCTTGATTAGTTTCTTTCTGTAAGTGTTCTATTATTTTTTTCTTAACATCTGGATCAATTTGATCTAATAGTATAATTTCATTAGATTTTGTTGCATATTGATTATTAACTAAAGGTGCATTTGACACAAGTAATACCGAAATATTTTCTTTTTCTTCTTCTGTTTTTCCAGATATACTATAAATTCTGCCTATTATTGATTGAGAATTATCACTTTTTTTATTTGTTAAAAAACTAACTTTATTTGATTTTCCAGTATCAGAAGTTTTGACTTGATAAAACTTTAATTTATTGTCGTAATGTAATTCAATATCGCATACATAATCAAAAACAACATAATAGTTATCCATTTTGTTGTAATTATCAATTAATTGTTCTATTCCATATAAAACTTCAAAATCAAATCTATTTTTTGTTCTTGATCCCGCTAAATCATATGGAAGGTTGTTATATATATCTTTTAATTCCATAATAATTCCCCCATATAAAAGATGATTTAGATTATTATACCATAAATTGGATATTTTATTATATAAAATGCTATTAATTATTTTGTAATAATTAATGATTATGCTATAATTGTATTAGAAATTGGAGGGTTTGTTATGACAAATATAAAATTTGAAACTTATTTTAACGAAAATGAAAATAAATATTATGACTCAAAAGTTATTATTAGTATTCTAGAAGATATTTTAGGTAAGCCTATCGATGAAATAAAAAAAGATGTTAATGACAACCAAATTGTTGTTACAAAAGAACAAATAGAAGATTATCTTGAACAAAAATTTATTGAAGAAGATCCTGAATTAAAAAAGAGAATTGAAAGTCCAAGACCTAAAAGAAGTAGCAATATTGCTGAATGGACTAAACAAGATATTGAAGATTCTTCACAAGAATTTGTTGATGATATTAGTGTAGGAAGATATTGTTTTGAACCATATACTTTAGAATATTTTAATAAATATACAACTATTGTAAGAAATAAGGCTAATTTACTATTAAATCTTATCGAAAAAATTGGTAATAAAGATAGTCAAACTATTCAAGAGATGTTAACTGATTTAGATATTACATTAGATGAAAATGGTAATATTTTAAAAAGTGATATAATTCGTTTAATTACACCAACTGTTTATAACATTAACGATTTAAATGAAATACTTTTAAAAGCAAATGACTTATCTACATATCTTACTTTCAAAATGTCAAAACATTCATTATATAGAAATGGATTATCTGAAGGAGAAATTTATCCTACACAATCAATACAAATAAAAGATTTATACCATGACTATATTAAAGGAAATGTTAGCTTGTCTGAAAATCAAAAATCAGTGCTTAGAGAACAGCAAAGTAGAAGTAGTAAAAAATTGGTAAAAATGTTACTTGATTTAAAATAAAGCAAAAGGAAGAGATAAACCCTTCCTTTTGAAATACTTCTACCAAGTGTATAAATACACCTGCAACAATCTAAAGTACTCTAATTATACCATTTTAATTGTTTAAGTCAACACTTTTTCGCGATTTTCTTTAGATTTATTAATATTATTATAGTTTCTAATAGTTCTATTTGTTTGTTTTATTTCTTCAAACGCATAATACTTCTTTATTATTTTTAAAATAGCATCATTATCTTTTTTAGTAATAGTCGCTATTTTGTTATTTATATAATAAGGTTCTCTAATTCTATTAGAACTTATGTTAATCAAATTTTCTAATCTAGCAGTTCCTAATTTTTCATCTATTAAATCATAGTGAAAATAATAATTATCATCTTTATGTTTTGAAGTAAGTGGTATTGCAGTCCACATTTTTTTATTTGATGCACTTCTCCATAATATTGCTGGTCTTAATTTTCTTAATTCACTACCAATATTATACCCTAAATCTACCCAATATATAGCTCCAACTTTTAAACTAGTAGTATCATCATCTTTTTTCTTTATTAGTTCTAGTTTATCTTTACACCATTTATTATATGATATGCCATCTGGATCATTATTTGTATTATCTTTAACATAGTTTAAAAAACTAATTTTAGATTTTAATAGAATATCATCAAATTCTTTATTAGTTATTTTAATTGGTTTACCTTTAATATAAACACATCTTTTAATATTAGAACGATTATAATCAGTTATTTCATCTAATACTACATATTTATTTATAGATTTTAAATGAACACTATTTTCTTTTTCTTCGTTATAAACAGGTACTCCAACATAATGATTTTGTGATATATCATAAAGAATCAAAATCCATTGTTTATTATCATTTAAATTAAATTCATATATTTGCTTCCAATTTATAGTAAGCATATTTATCACCAACTTTCTATTAATTATCTTTCTAATTCATCATCTTTTGACTTTTTAGTTTCATAAAATTCTTCAGCATACTCATCCATTTCACCATTAATATGTTTTGTTGCTTTATCAATTTCTTTTTTATTAAATAAATTAAATCCTTTAAATGATTTTTCTCTCTTTCTTATAACTTCAGGATCATATTGTTGTTTAAAAAAATTAAGATTAATATTATTGTAATTAAATAATCTATCAATTAATTCTTGGATAAATTCTGGAAGTTTTTTGATTATTTTATTTAAATGATAAATAAGATAATCAGTTTTTTCTTTTAAATCGTTATATCTTGTTTCAGTTTGATAGTTAATACTCCTTAACTGTTCATTTTCTTCTTTTAATTTTTTATTTTCATCTAATAATTGATTTTTAGATTTAATAATAATTTTATTATTGAGTTTTTTCTTTTTATCGATTTCATCACTTATATCAACTTTATCTTTATTAAGTTTAGTTATTTGCTTATTGATAGATTTTTTATTATCTTCTAAACCAGATACTTCATTTTCAAGATTAGATATTTCTTGCTTAAGACCTTTTACTCTTTCATTAAAGAGTTTTCTTTCATATGGAGTAATATCTCTGTTTTTACCTTTTTGTTTTTCTTTTAACTTTGAATCCATACCATAAGCAATATTAAATTCATCAATACATCTTTCTCTCATTTTATCTTGAATAACTACTAATGATTCTTTTGTAAAGATAGAAGTTTTACCAACTTGTCTTGATAAACCAGTTTTACAATTTTCTTTTACCGGAACTCCAACTATATGCATATGTGGAGAATGTTCATCAAAATGTATAGTAGCATTTGCTATATAAAAGTCTGGAGCAATTTCTTGTATGTCTTCTAGTTGTTGTTCAAACACTTGTGTCATTTGATACTTGTATTCTAAACTTTTCTCATCCCAATATTCCATATTTCCAAGTTCAATAACTATCTCACAAGCAAGATCATGTTTTGTATCATTACTTATCTTATTAAAATAATTGTCTATTTTTCTATCATCTCTAGTTTGTTTATTATTATATTCTAATCTTGCTTCATCAAATAAATCTAAATATAGCTTTTTAACATCTTTAACAATATCATTTGAACCTTTGATAGTTTTAATTAATTCTTGATTATTATCATATTGTCTTAAATTATGATGATTAACTTTTCCTAATTGCTTAACATTTTGAATAGCATTATTATTCTTTGATGTAGTACCTGATGGAGTATTCTTTGCTTCTTGTCTTGCTTTAATAGATTTGTTCTTATCATTTCCTAAATGTAGTGAATAAGATAATTCCATATAGATTACACCGCCTTATCTTATGAATATTGAAAATAGCACAAAAGTGGCTTTGTCATTATTCATAACTTCCTATATATCTTGTCAGAGACAAGATATGTAAGCTAAGGTTTATCACCTTAGAAACCGTTTACTTTATTTCACAATAACCTAAACTTCGTAATGGTTAAAGTTCATAAAGTATTAATTTTTAAATAGCTATCGCCACTTTCATTTACTTCGTAAACAAAACGTGCCACGCATTTTAAAAATCTTCTTCGGTAACATTATCAGGTATTGTTTCAAATACATCTCTAATGTTTACCTTTATATCATTTGGGTTATTCTTTGTAGCAAGCATTCCCATTGATAACCAATTCTTATTTCCATTATTATCTTTTTGTAATGGAAATACTCTTATAGGAACTTCATTTCTTTGAAGTGGTCCTATATCTAATTTTTCTATTTCTTTATAATAAGTTCCTTTATAAAAATTAACTTCATAATATTCATTTAATCTATATAAGTGTTGCATTATATCTTTAATTGGTAAGTATTCACTATACCTAACATTTGTATCTACACAAACACCATTTAAATCGTATATAAGCGGTCTTTTCTTATCAATGTAACCTTTCTTATATAATTCTTCAAAATCGTTATAAAAAGTACTTCTAAAGTCAATTTGCTTAACTTGATATTTATTTTCTTTAAGTTCTAATTCAATATCATCAATATATCGCATAACTATATCGGCTTTAGTATCTCTATCTAATAAATCCCAATTTTCATTAAAAGCATAATAAGATATAGGTAGTTTAACTTTATTAATAAAATCCATATCTCTTTTAAATAATATATCTTCAGTAGTAAAGTTAAGTTGTTCTGCTTGGGAGTTTTCTAATAATTTAGAATTAACAAATTCTATTTGACTATCTATAGTTTTAGATTCTTGTTTATATTCTTCTTCAGTAAATACTGAATCAATGTATGCTTTTCTAATTCTTTCTTTTTTATTATTTAAACTTTTAAGTTCTTTTTCATATTGTTCCTTTGGATCATTTAGTTTAGATTTTAATACTGGCAAAAAGAATTCATTAACAACATTATCGTATTCTAATATATCAGCAAGTAATGTTTTAACTGATGTCTCTATAACTTCTTCTTTAATATTATTTTTACAATCTTCACACCTATAATAAAAATACCATTTATCTGATTTTAGTTTATGTGAAGCACCACCAGCAAGTATCCTTCCACATTTAGGACATTTTAATTTTTGTAAGAAGATATAAGTTTGAGTTCTCATATAACTTTTTTGATTTTTCTTCTTTTGAACTTGACAATTTTCCCATAGTTCTTTTGATACGATAGGTTCAACTACATTTTCATAATAAACAGGTTTATTAAATGTTTTTCCAGATACAAAATCACCTTTATAAATTTCATTTGAAATAATACGAAGTATTCCTGTATCTCGCCAATTTGTTTTTCCCAATACTTCTTCTTGATTAAAGATAGTAGCAATATTAGAATAACTTTTTCCTTCAAAATATAAATCATATATTCTTTTAACTATATCTTTTGTTAATGGATCAATTACTAACTTTTTACCATCTCTTTTATAACCTAATGGATTTTTTCCTGGAATGTGTCCTTCTTTTATTGCTCCAGCCAAACCAACTTTAGTTCTTTCACTTGTCCTTTCTATTTCATTTTGTGAAACAGTTGTTAAAAGTCTAGCAACCATTTTACCACTTGAATTAGTTGTATTTATTTCTTCATTTGCACAATCTAAATATGCATCATTTTCTTCTAGAAACTTCATTATAAATTCCATATCATATACTGAACGAGTAAGCCTATCTAGTTTTAATACTACAATAGTATTACATTTCTTTTCTCTTATATCTTGTAATAATTCTTCAAATGCAGGTCTATTCATGTCTTTGGCACTTATTCCAGCATCTTTGTAAAGTTTATATATTTCATAACCTTTATACTCACACATTGCTCTTAGTCGTTTTTCTTGTTCTGGTAAACTAAATCCCTCACGAGCTTGATCTTCAGTACTAACTCTAATATACAAACCTGCAACTTTCTTTTCATTATCCATTAATCTCAACTCCTTTTATTAAAAAAGAGGAGACAATAGTATCTAGTAAAGTCTAAATACTACTGACTCCTCAATTAATCCAATATTATAAAATTTTTGCTTATGTATATATTTTTTCATAGATGTACCTCCATTCTAGAGCATACCTCTTTCATTGGTTATTTATAATATCACTTTTTTATCATTTGTCAATTCCCTGATTAGGGAATAAATAGTATTTAGATTGTTTTTAAATAATCTTCTAATTCTGATAATTTAATCTTATTTGATAAATTCTCAATAAATATTTCATTAGAATAATTAAATGCAAGAAATGTTATATTATTAATTATTATTCTATGTGGCTCAATATAAGTTAAATTGGTTCTATCAATTTTTCTAATACTACCATTGATAATAGTTGGTTTAGTATTATTAAAATCACATATAAACTCAATTTTCTTTTTAAGTGATTCTTCCAATGAAATTTCTTCTTTAATAATATTTACCATTGTTTCAATCCTTTCTTTTTAAAGTAGGATAGTTTTTAACAACAAAAAAACTAACCCAAATTTGGATTAGTTATTTATCTTAACTCGAAAAGTTCGAGCAGATTTCACAATGGGGCGTCGTAAGGGAATCGAACCCTTGCATACTGGTGCCACAAACCAGCGTGTTAACCACTTCACCAACGACGCCATATATCAGAAATATAAACTTATTTTACCAGTCTTTTTGTATTTTGACAAGTACTTTTTTTACTTTTGTTGTAATTTTAGGTATTTGTCTTAGACAGATGTCATTTTTTAGAATACATTAAATCGAAAGGAGATATTATGTTTAACCAAAATTATGTTTATCCATTTTTAAATAATTATGCAAATTCTAATACGAATATGAACTTGTTAAATCAACAAGATTTATACAGAAATTCTACAATGCCATCTTTATTTACACCTGCAGTAGGTTTAGATAATGGTAATATGTTTTCTAATTTATATGAACCTTACAAGAATTATAAACCTGCCAATATTCCTGCTAATAATGAAAGAGAGGCTATGATGAGAGAGCTTGCTAGAATGGCATTTGCTGCTCATGAATTAAATCTTTATTTAGACCTACATCCTAATGATGCTAGTATGATTACTTTATTTAATGATTATCGTGAAAAAGCAAATCAGTTAATGAGAGAATATGATCAAAAATTTGGACCTTTAACTATTTCTAGTAATAGCTTAAATCAAACTCCATTTATGTGGGAAAAAGATGTATGGCCATGGGAGGTAAAACCTAATGTTTAGTTATACAAAAAGATTACAGTATCCTATTAATATTAAAAGAAAAGATTTAGCAATGGCTAAATATTTGGTCACTCAATATGGAGGTTCCAATGGAGAAATGGCTGCTGCACTTCGTTACTTGAATCAAAGATATACCATGCCTGATAATCGTGGTAAAGCATTACTTACCGATATAGGCACGGAAGAACTTGGTCACGTAGAAATGCTTGCGACGATGATTTATCAATTGACAAAAGATGCAACACCTGAGGAGATGAAGCAAGCTGGTCTTGGTAGCAATTTTGCAGAACATGGAAAATCATTATATCCAACAGATGCGAATGGTGTTCCATTTACTGTTGCCTACTTTGCCTCAACTGGAGATCCTTTAGCAGACCTTTCAGAAGATATGGCTGCTGAACAAAAAGCTCGTGCTGTTTACGAAAACTTAATTGATTTAACTAATGACCCTGATGTGATTGCTCCCTTACTTTGGTTACGTCAAAGAGAAATTGTACATTATGCTAGATTTAAAGAATTATTTGAAATGTATGAAAAAGAATTTAAGAATGGGCAAAATCAAAAGATGTAGAATATACGTTCTACATCTTTATTAGTTATACTTTAATTCTTTTACTATTTTTTTACTTTCTTCTAACATTTCTTCTTTATGAGTGTCTTTGTATACTTGTAATAAATCAATGATATCATATACAGATAGTCTTTCTTTTAAAAATTTTATTTCTTTTAATTCATTATCATTTTCTATTATGATTGGCATTAAATCCTGATAATCTTCTTCTGTTGTTAGCATATCTGTTTTTGAGGATGCCCAACGCCATGGAACTTTTTTATATCTATTTAATATTCTAAAATCATAATCTATAGGTGCTGACATAGAATATTCAAAATCTAATAATGTAAGACGATTATCTTGATAAATAATATTATCAAAGTGTAAGTCACCATGAATCTGGCCAAATTTATTTTCTTTAAAATAGATATCACATAGTGATAATAATTCATCAAACAACTCATCTGTAATATTACTTTCTTTTATAAGATTTCTTATTTTATCTTTAATAAAGTTATTAAAATCATATTCTTCTACTTTTTTACTATGAAATGGCTGTAATACATTGATTAATTTTAAAATAATTCCTTTTCTTTCATCTTCTGTTAATTTATACCATACTTCATAAAGTGTAGGGCCTTCTACTTTTTCTAATACCTCATAATTATAAGAAATTAATTCTTTGGTTTTATCTGCGATATATAATTTGGGAATATTAGTGCTTTTATTATTTTGATAAAAGTCTATTTCATGTTCAAACCTTTTTTCGTTTTCTTTTTTTGTACAAATTCTTACTATATAATCTTCTACTTGATATATGGTATTGGTAAATCCCGCGGTTATTTTGTTATAGTTTTTCCCTTTTAAAAAGGGTGTGTTTTCTATAATCTTTTCTATTTCTTTGTCGAAAGATTGCTCTTCTGTTGTGATTAATCCATCAATAATATCATCCATGGTTCCAATTAATTCTAAATATCTAGAAATTTCTTCTATTGTCTTTGATACTTCTTGCTCTCCTAAAGATTTTTCTTCTTCCTCATTCGTAATTATTCCTAGACTTCGTTCTAAATTATATTTTAACCATTCAAATCTTCCAACTAAGTTTCCACAGATAGCATCATACCAGTCAATACTTTTAATATCTCTTAATTTTTGATACTCTAAAAATACGGCTTTGAATTTTTCTTCACTAAAGTTGTTTGTTAAAAAACC
Source organism: uncultured Bacilli bacterium (assembly GCA_944332295.1). Lineage (GTDB taxonomy): Bacteria > Bacillota_I > Bacilli_A > RF39 > UBA660 > Faecimonas. The sequence goes on from CALVJR010000008.1 coordinate 44,445, forward strand.
AGACCAAGAAAGAGCTGTTTCTAATAATTCTTGATAAGGGTTTGCTAGGGTTACGGACTCCCAATCGATAATTATAGGATTATCTTGATTCCACATTACATTTTTAGGATCCATATCTCTATGGCAAATCATTGATACAGTATTTGCGTCATTAAATCTTTCATTTGCTCTTTTTAAGATTGAATTATATTTTTTATAGTTTTTTAAATATTCCTCTCTGTAAGACATTTTGTTAAAATTTACTTCTAACGCATAACCTTCCCAGTCATATAATCTTTTATATTCTACTCTTTCTTCTGTTAATCCTAATTTTTGGTAATCTAGATTATGAATCCTAGCAAGTACTTTTCCAATTTTTTTACAATGTTCTACTGTAATTTCTTCATCAGATAATGTTTTTCCTTCTATATAATCAAATACCATATAATAAGTATTTTTAAATTCTGTTAGGTAGTTTCCATCTATAGAGATGGCGCTAGATACCGAAATATTATTTTCTTTCGCTAGGTTGGCTATTTTTTCTGATACTACAAAATTGTTATAGGCATCTTCTCTATTCATTACTTCCCTATTTAGTACTTTTATAGCGTAAGTTGCTGTTGTAGTTTTTACTTTAAACATTCTATGCATTAGACCACCAGATAATTTTTCTATATCTATTACTGTTCCTAAGTTGTATTTTGCACAGAAATCTTCTATATTCATGTTATCACGTCCTTTTATTCTACAATTACTTTTCCATCAATATTACATATATAACAATCTTTTAATTTCTCTTTGATATGTTTTAGAGCGTTTTTATCTTGTTCTATTTTTCTTCCTACTAATACTCCTTCAATTAAAGTAGAGGGTAATCCAAACATAATAGCAGATTCTCTATCTGTTGTCGATGCATCTTTATTAAATCTTAACTCTAAAAATTTTGAATAATAGCGATAATCTAGGAATTCTTTTAATGTTTCTTCGTCTAACTCTGTATTCCAAACATTTGCTTTTATCATTTCTTTTGCATAATCACTTTCCATATTTAAAATAAAAGCAATCTGTCTTTTATCTGATACTAGACTTGGTAAAAATGTTACTTCTTTTGTCTTTTCTGCCCAATAAGTCCAAATATTTTCATCATTATTTATCTTTTCCGTTTCTTCATCAAATTTATGATATGGAATCATTTTAGATACTTCTTTCGAACCTGGTCCTCTACCAATAGTATAAGTAATTGTTACTCCACTGTAATTAATAATATAATCTTTTAGTAAAATATCTTCTTGTATATTCCACATACCAATACTATTTTTTATTTTATTTTTACCTTCACTATTTCCTGTAAAATCAATTGCAACAAAGCCATGTTCTACTATCCAATCAAAATTATCTAGTAATCCAGGTATTCCATGCATATAGGTTCCTTTCTTTAGTTTTACTTCTTCTCCTACATGATATTTGTTTTTCTTTATTTCTTTCTTCTCATAAAAAAGCTCGATATTGTTTAATACTAATTCTAAGGCTTTGCCTTGAAAGGTCTTTTTTGCATATTCTATGTATTTTTCTTTATTCATAATTATCCTACTTCCTTTTATACTTTTCTTTTTTATTACTATTAACTCTATTATAAATTTCTTTTCTTCCTTTTTCTATAAAATCATCTTTATTATTTTTTATACCATATACTATAGTTTCAATTGGATAGTATTGTTCCACAATATCTTGATATTCTTTTGCTTTTTCTAGATTCATATCGCCATAAAGTCTTACTATATCTTCGCCAAATGAGGAACCAATTTCTTCTTCGCTATCTTCTAATAAATATATAAAATCACAATATTCATCGATAATTCCAGAATCACCAAAATCAATAACACCAGTTAATCTATTATCATTATCTAGTAAAAGATGATTACAACTAAAGTCATTATGACATAAACATTTCTTGCCATCGAATATTGTCGTGGTGTTTAATAATTTCATAAATTCTTCAATATATTCTTTTTCTATATCTGTAAGACTATCATATAATGTATCTCTTAATAATTGATATTCTTCTAATACATTCTGTTTATTATCTATCGTGTATGAACTTATATCCGTATAATCTAAGTCATGCATTTCTCTTAAGAAACTTGCAATATCTTTCTTTAACAATTCTTGTTTTTCTTTTGACATAGCAAAATATATATCTGGTGTTAGGAATTTTCCTTTAATTTCTTTGTATCCTAAAATAGATAATTCTTCACTTATGTAGGAATATTCTATCTTTGGTATTTTTATCTTTGAATGTAATTTTTTATTTAGAAAATCATATATTGCTTTTTCTTTTTCATACCCTTTCTTTTTATTGGCACTAAACTTAATTTTAAATATATATTCTTCATTTACTAAATAGGCACCACTATCATAGCCACTACCCATGACGGAAATTGTATTTACTTTTAGATTATCAAAAGTATGCTCTAGGAGATATTTTGTTGCTTTTAGATTTGTTAGATTATCATCATAACGATACTCCATTAAATAGCAATCTTCTTTTTTTCCTTCATGTAATTCATGTTCTTTTAAATCTTCAATAATTCTAAATCCTACTTTTTGATAGGCTCTTATTGCTCTTAAATTATTTTTATGAGGATCTAAAATTACAGCATCAGCATTTCTTTCTTGTTTTAAAAATTTAAAAATCATTTTAATATATTTAGTACCTATTCCTTGATTCCAATATTCTACTTCTCCAATAAATTGATCCATACCATAAACAATTTCCTTACTTTTTGGATAATGATAATCTGTATATAGCTCATCATACATTTTATATATCTGTCCATAACCAATAGGTTTTCCTTGATACTCTATAATTACTCTAATTATTTCGTCTTTCCATGTTTCTGTATAATGCTCTTTTACTGTTTCTATAGTATATTTTTTATCTCTCCCACCATAAAACTCTAATACTCTTTCATCTGTTAACCATTTATAAAGATAAGGAAAATCATTTTCATTTAAATCTCTTATTCTTATTTTATCTTCTATTATATTCATTTATTTCACCAACCATCTTTAATTTTTTATTTCCAAAATTATACTTATCTATTTAATTTACTTCTTTTTACAATTCTATTTTTACAATTACCCCTTCTACTTCTTTATTGAACTTTTTCCAAGTAGTTTTTTCTATTACTTTAAATCCTACACTTTCGAATACTTTTAATGTATTTTCTCTATCTATTTCAAAAGTATCATATAGACTTTTAATGCCTTATTTTTTTGCATAATTACTTAGTAGTTTTAATCCTTCTTTGGCATAGCCATTTCTTCTTTTTGATTTTTCTATTATAATACCACATTCATACCTATTATCTTTTTCATTATATTGATAGTTTACATATCCTACAAACTCATTTTTTATATCGTCTTTTAAATAAGCAAAAAAAGTATTTTTTTCTTTTCTTTTATTAAATTTTTCTTGCCATTTTTCTTCTTTAAAATCAATGCATCCTGTTTCGTAATGATATCCAGAATATGATACATCATATCCGGCATTATAATTCATAGTATCTTTATCGCTTAATAAATTTTCTTCATACCAATAATCTTTTAACTCTGGAATATATAAACTTAACATATCTTACCTTTTAAAACTAAATATTCCGTCCTTAAAATCATTATTTTTATCGGTATATTCATCGATTACTCTTTTCCAAAAATTATAAGCTATTTCGTTTCCTTTTGATGGTGATACTTCCCAGGCTCCTTGATATAAATCAAAACACATAAAAGCTACTTTTTTTCCTATCTTATTTCTTCTATATTTAGGAATTACCATAAATTCTGCAATACTATGTCCTTTTTTTGTGTGCTGCATATAAGTATTAATCATGACAAATCCTAATAGTTTATTTGATTCTTGTTTTCTAATAAAAAAGGCATCTCTATTGTTATCTGTAAAATAATTATCAAAATATTTGTATTCAAATATGGCATTCTCGTTCATTTCATTACCATCTGTTAGACTTTCTTCAAATAAAGAATATTCTAGTAATCTATACAAGGTATCTTTTTTATCTATTTCTACTCTTTCTAATTTTATATTCATTTTATCTCCTCCTATAAACAAAAAGACTCTCTAAATAGAGAGTCCCATCACACTAAAAAATATTTTTATACGATTAAAAGAAGTGTGATTTCTCCACTATTTATTCTATTGATATTATTGTTCTTCATTAATTTTATCATGTCCATCATACTCCTTTCTTTTGGCAATATTATACCTTATATTTTTGTTTTGTCAACTACTCTACGGTAACATGTTAATCCTTTTTTAAAATGTCACCATATCATTAATAGAAATGTCACCAGCATTAATATATAATATCTCTTTGGA
>CALVJR010000009.1 GCA_944332295.1 uncultured Bacilli bacterium
TGAAATGGATTATATTCAGCAATAATTCCAACACTTGCCATAGTATCCCTCTTTTCTTGTTAGATTAGTTTATCATAGAATTTTCAAAATGACAATTTACATATAACATTATTTACTTATTTTGCATTATGCGGTATAATTTTGTTATCATTTATGGATATATTTTTAGTTATTTGGAATAAAATTTACTGATTTAGGATGTGAAGACATGAGAGTTATAGTAGCAGCTGGTGGTACTGGAGGACATATTTATCCTGCGTTAGCGATTATTCATAGAATTCAAGAGATGGATAAGAATAGTAAAATTTTATATATAGGAACTACCGATAGAATGGAGAAGGATATTGTCCCAGCAAAAGGAATTGATTTTGTTGGTATTGAAATTCAGGGATTAAATCGAAAAAATATTTTTTCTAATGTTTCTGTTTTACGTAAGTTTTTTAAAGCTATTGATAGATCAAAACAAATAATTCGTGAGTTTAAGCCAGATATTGTGATAGGTGTAGGTGGCTATATTACAGCACCTGTTTTATATGCTGCTCATCAGTTGCATATTAAAACTATGATTCATGAACAAAATTCTATTCCGGGACTTTCTAATAAATTTTTGGCTCGTTTTGTTGATGTTATTTGTGTTTCTTTACCTGGTAGTCTTTCTTATTTTCCAAAGAATAAGACTGTTTATACAGGAAATCCTAGAAGTGAAGAAATTATAACAATTCCAAAAATTTCTAAGACTAAGCTTGGCTTTGTTACATCTAAAAAATTAGTATTAATTGTCATGGGATCTTTAGGATCTACTACGATGACTGAAAAGCTAAAAGATGCTATTTGTAAGTTTAAAGATAAAGATTATCAAGTACTAGTAGTTACTGGAAAAGCTTATTATGATTCTTATCAAGATATTCATATTCCTAGTAATGTTGTTCTTCTTCCTTATACTGAGGAGTTAATTCAGATTATGAAAGATGCTGATTTGATGGTATCTCGTGCAGGAGCCTCTACTATTTCTGAAATTACAGGAATTGGGTTACCTTCGATTTTAGTTCCTTCTCCTTATGTTACTCATAATCATCAATATTTAAATGCAAAAGAGTTGGAAGATGCTGGTGCTTGTTCTATATTAGAAGAGAAAGATTTTACAGGAGAAGCACTCTGTACTTCTATTACTTCAATTTTATCTGATGATAAGAAGTATCAGGCTATGAAAAAAGCAAGTGCATCTTTTGGTAAAAAAGATTCTCTTACAAAAATATATCATGAGATAAAGAAGTTAGTTGGTGAGTAGTATGGATGATGTTTTGAAGGAATTAGAAAAGGATAATCTTGGTAAGATAGAATATGATGTTTCTATTGATAAATATACAACCTATCGGGTTGGTGGTATTGCTAGAGCTATCTTTTATCCTAAGAATGTGGATAGTTTGATTCAATTTATCAAAAAGGCCAAGTTAAATAATATTAAATATAAATTATTAGGTTTGGGTTCTAATTTGCTTTTTAGTGATAAAAAGTATGATGGTATTTTGATAAAGTTGGATGAGTTTAATGATATTGAGTTTTTCTCGTCTTCTAAAGTTCGTGTAGGAGCAGGGTACTCATTAGTAAAGCTTTCTTTGCAAGCCGCTAGGCGTGGTCTTGCAGGGCTAGAGTTTGCTGCTGGTATTCCTGGTACTGTTGGTGGTGCTGTGTATATGAATGCCGGTGCTTATAAAAGTGATATGGGATATGTTGTTCAAGATGTTACTGTATTGACTCCAGATTTAAAGATTATTAAACTTGAAAATAAAGAGATGGATTTTCATTATCGTAGTTCTTTTTTGCAAACACATCCAGGGTATATTTGTTTAGAAGTGGTGCTACGTTTAGAAAAAGGAGATAAAGCTGCGATAGAAGATGTTATTCGTGATCGTCGTAAGAGAAGAATGGAGTCACAACCATTAAACTATCCATCTGCAGGTTCTGTTTTTCGAAATCCAGAAGGTATGTTTGCTGGTAAGATGATAGAAGATTTAGGATTGAAAGGTTTTTCTATTGGTGGTGCTAAAGTTAGTGAAAAGCATGCTAACTTCATTATTAATTATGATCATGCTACTAGTGATGATATTAAAAATTTAATTGATTATGTTAGAGATAAAGTAAAGGCGGAGTATCAGGTTGAATTAAAAGTAGAACAAGAATTTGTTAATTGGGAGTAATTATGGCTAAAAAAATAGTAAAGAAAACAAAAATTAAGCTGCTGCCTTGTTTAATAGTGCTTCTTTTTTTCGTAGCACTATCTTTTGGTATTTACTATTTTGTTCAATTACCTATCCAAAATCTTATTGTGGAAGGAACTAACTATTTAAAAGATGATTATGTTTTAGAACTTGCGGGAGTTAGAGATTATCCTAGTTTTTATTTGATTTCTACTCGTAATATTGAGGATAAGTTGGAAGAGTCTCCTTATATTCAGAAAGCAGAAGTGAAAAGAGAGTTTTTTCATATTTTAGTTTTGGATATTAAAGAGAGTAAACCATTATTTGTTAATAATACGAATCATACGGTTGTTTTTTCTAATAAAGAGGAAGTTCCAGTTTTAGAAGAAGTTGATTTGTTCCGTGTTCCGAGACTTATTAATTATGTTCCGGATGATAAATATCGTTCTTTTATTCAAGGAATGGCAGATATTGAGCCTGATATTTTAGGAAAGATTTCTGATATTGAGTATCAACCTAATGATTATGATAAAGATCGGTTTTTACTATATATGGATGATGGAAATATGGTTTATCTAACTTTGACTAAGTTTGATATGATTAACTATTATAATGATGTACTTAGTCAACTTGAAAATAGAAAGGGAATTCTTTATTTAGATAACGGAAATCATTTCCAAATTATGGAGTAGAATATGGAGAAAATATATCGTAGTAGCAAGTATTTGTTTTTGTTTTTATTTTGTTTTGTTGTTTGTACATTTACTTATTCTATTATTACTAGTGATGCTATTTGGAATTTTGGTTTTAGTTATGCAATTAGTAGAGGAGAGGTACCTTATGTTGATTTTAATATGATTGTACCTCCTTTTTCGCCTTTTGTTTATCTAATTCCTTTTCTTTTTTCTAATTCTTATGTTGTATATTTACTTTTTCAGTCTATTTTGTTTGTAGTACTTTTTTATTTTTTAGAAAAATTATTTGGTAATAAAGTTTATTTATTACTTATTTTGTTAGTTATTCCTATTCCATCTCCTTTGATACCTATTATTTTTCCTGGATATAATTTTTTACTTATCCTTTTATTTACTTTCCTTTTATATTTGGAAAAAAGAAGAGCTAATGATTATCTTATTGGAATATTATTAGGGTTATGTATTTTTACAAAACAAAGTGTAGGGATGTTTTTACTTTTGCCATCATTCTATTACTTATTTAAAGATAGAAAAAAGTTTTTTAAAAGATGTATTGGTATTTTAATTGTGTGTCTTTTGTTTTTAGGATATTTTTTGTTGTCTGGATGTTTGATGGAGTTTTTAGATTATTGTGTTTTGGGAATGTTTGATTTTCAAAGTAAGAACCAAAGTTCTATTTTTACTAATTTTTATTTTTGGTTATGGCTTTCTTTGGTTTTAGTTTTAATTTATTTTTTAATTAAGAAAAATAATAAATTATTTACTAGTTATTTACTTTGTTTTTCTACTATTTCTTATCCACTTTTTGATCATTATCATGTTGGATTATTTTTATTTGTTTTTTGTTACTTAGTTTTTTCTAGGATTTCTGATTTTAGATCAAAGTTTACTGTTTTTTGTTTTGTTTTTTCTAGTATTATTTATTTCACTTTTATGATGGTGTGTCACCAATTTCAAATACCTTATATCACTAGTTTTCCTAATTTTGAAATTCTAAAGATTAGTAAAGAGACTGAGGAAAATATTGTATCATTATCAAATTATCTAAATCAAAATAAGGATAAAAATATTATATTTTTGACTAATGATGCGTATTTCTTTAAGATTATTAATCATTTAGATATTACTTATTTTGATTTACTTAATTATGGAAATCATGGTTATCATGGGACAGAAAAAATACTTAAGAAAATTAAAAAGGAATGTGATGCTTATTTTGTTTTATCACCAAGTGAATATCAAAGGGTTGATGTAGATAATCAATTTAATATGGATGTTGTTAATTATATTTTAGAAAACTATCAATTGATAGACGAGGAGGGAGACTATGAAATATATAAAAAAGTATCATAACTATATCTTTTTATTTTTGTTTTTCTTTTGTGTTCTTTCTCTTTTTAGTTTTTATAATCATTCTTATGATTCGTTTTGGAATTATAGTTTTAGCTATGCGATTGCTAGAGGAGAGGTACCTTATGTTGATTTTAATACGGTATCTACTCCTTTTTGTGCATTTTTCTTTTCTCTTTTTTTAATTTTTAGTCATCACTATTTATGGTATATTTTTGGATGGTCTTTGGTTCTTACTTTTACTTTTTATTTATTATTTCAAGTGATTCAACATCGAAGTTTTATTGTGTTGTTTGCTTTATTGTTTCCTTTTTTACATACGATTATTCCTACTTATAACTTATTTTGTTTTTGCCTTTATATTTTGTTACTTTATTTGGAAAAATTTCATAAGAACCATTACCTTATAGGTTTTGTGTTGGGAATTAGTGTTTTAACAAAACAGACGATTGGTGTATTTTTTTTATTAGCTAGTGTTATTTATTATGTAAAAGATTTTAAAATATTAGGGAAAAGAATTATGGGATTTATGATTCCGTGTTTGTTATTTTTCATTTATTTATTATTTACAAATAGTTTTCTATCATTTCTTGATCTTTGTTTTTTTGGACTTTTTGACTTTTCTAAAAATACTACAGGATTTTCTATTTATTTTTATTTATCTATTGTTTTGTTTTTTCTTTTATTTTTCTATGTTTTTAAAAAGGATAGAAGTTTAAGTGCTTATTATACTTTAGCAACATTTTCTTTTGTTATTCCTTTATTTGATAGTTATCATTTTTTGTTATTCCTTTGTAGTGTATTAGTTTATGTTATGACTAAGATAGATATAAAAAAGAAATATTGCTATTTATTTTTAGGACTTAATATTTTTCTTTGCTTTATTAATTTTTATTGTTATCAAGGATTTTCTAGTAAAAGATTGGATTTTTTACCTAATTTAGAGTATTATTTGGTTCAACCAGAACAATATGAAATTCTTTCGGATATGAACCGAGTTTTTCTAAAATATTATGAGAAAGATAATGTTCCTGTTTTATTATCTACCAAAAATAGTTTTATTTATACGGGTAATGATTTAGATGTTAATTATTTTTTGGTTTTCTTGCATGGAAATTACGGGTATAATGGAGATGAGAAGTTAATTAAAAGAGTAGAGGAGTCTTCTAATTTATACATTATTAATGAAAATGAGATGGATGAGCTTGGTAGAAATAGGGAGTTTTTGTACGAAGTTTGTGAGTATGTGATTGATCATTTTTCATTAGTGGCACGGGAAGGGGATTATTTAATATATGAAGCAAAAGATTAAGATACAATCTGTTTTTAAATATTTATTCTTATTTTGTTATTTTTTCTATTGTTTGGTATTGGCATATAATTTGATTCGAGGAGATAGCTATGTTAATTTTGGATTTAGTTATGCTATTACTAGAGGAGAAGTTCCTTATGTTGATTTTAATTTAGTTATTCCGCCTCTTGCACCTTGGTTATATTCTGTTTTCTTGTTTTTTAATTCTTCTATCTTAGTTTTTTATTTGGAACAAGCCTTGTTACTTACTTTATTTTTTGCGGTTTTATTTCGCTTACTTGGTAATAAGACATGGATTTCTTTGATATTATTATCGATTCCTTTTCCAATTGCGATGGTATCCGTTATGTTTCCAGGGTATAATTTTTTACTTTTGTTTTTTTTGTTACTCCTTATTTATTGTGAGAGGACTAATAAGAATGATTATTTAATAGGTATTTTGTTAGGATGTAGTTTTTTAACAAAACAGACTGTAGGGGGATTATTAGCTTTAGCTTCTATTTATTATTTATTTGTTAATTATAAAAAAGTGTTAAAAAGAATTGTAGGTTTTTTACTTCCAGTTTCTTTATGTTTTATTATTTTACTTCTTCAGGGAAGCTTCTCTTCTTTTTTAGATTTATGTTTTTTTGGACTTTTTGATTTTGGTCATAGTAATTTACATGTTGATTGGTTTTATTTTATTTGTTTTATTTTAGCTATACTTGTTCTTATTATTCGCATTATTAAAAAGCCTAAAGATATTTGTAATTATTATGTATTACTTTTTGCTAGTTGTGTTTATCCTATTATTGATTATTATCATGTTTCTTTATTTTTAGCAGGATTTTTTATTTTACTTTTGTTAGATGGTTCTATTCAGATAGAAATTTATAAACATTGTATTTTCTTTGTCCTTGCTTTAAGTGTTATTTGGTTTGTGATACAAAATATATATTTTGATGATTTGAAGATTATTCATTATCCCAATTTTCAGTTTAGCTTAATTTCCGAGAGATATAATAAAGTTGTTCAGAAGTTGGATCAGTATTTAGAGACGTTAGATGATGATGTTATTTATTTTTTAAGAGGTAGCGAAAACTATTTTTATAAGATAAAAAGTAATTTAGATATTACCTATTTTGATTTACCTAATTATGGTAATTATGGCTATAATGGTACAGCTAAGATTATTTCTAGATTGAAAAAGATAGAGCATGGTTATGTTGTTATAGATACTGATGCTTATGAGAGTAAAGATAGTGCGCAGCAGTATGTGAAGGAAGCAGTAGAATATATTATGAAGCGTGGAGAGAAAGTAAAGACTATAGGAGTATATGAAGTGTATCATTTTGAGTAAGGGAGTTAGTTATGATAAAGAAAGTAGTTAAATATATTTTTATCTTTTTAGTAATTTTAATATTTAATCTTCTTTGTAGTCCTATCAATTTAGATGAAATTTGGAATTATGGATTTAGTAATAATTTATTTCGAGGACTTATTCCTTATGTAGATTTTAATATGGTAATACCTCCTTTTTATCCATGGCTTATGTCTTTACCATTTTATTTATTAGGGTCCAATATGTTAATCTTTCATATGACAAATGCTTTGATATTAATTGGATGTTTATTTTTATTAGAGAAGATGTATCAGGATAAGATGTGGATATTTTTCTTGTTTTTATTTTTTCCGGTAAATGCTACTTTTCCTAGTTATAATTTATTCTTATTTGTCTTATTAGTAGTGTTATACTATGTTGAGAAAAATTTTGTTTCTAGATATTCTTGGAGTCATTATTTAGTAGGATTTTTGTTAGGAATTACAATTCTTACTAAACATACTGTTGGATTTTGTTTACTTCTTCCAAGTTTGTATTATTTTAGAGAGTGGAAAGTTCTTTTAAAAAGAGTAATAGGGTGTTTAGTACCAATTTTTATTTTTATTATTTATTTGATTTTTAGTGATGGATTTTTTTCATTTTTAAATTTATGTGTTTTAGGATTATTTGATTTTTCTGGTAATAGTGAAATTTTTAATATTTATATGATTTTCTTTCTTATTATGGTTTTATTTACAGTTTATTTTATAAAGAAAAATCCTAGGGATATTCTTAATTATTATGTTTTATGTTTCTATAGTATTGTTATTCCTATTGTTGATTTATTTCATTTAATTTATGCGTTCTTAGCATTTTTATTATTAGCGTGTTCTCATATTAAGAAAAAGTATGTGAATTATTCTGTTCTTAGTATCGTTTGTGTTACTGTTTTAGCATTTATTACTGCTTGGAGTAATGATTTTGATATTCATTATTATCCTAATGATGTTCATCATTTTGAGATGAGGTTTATTAATTATGATCGATTGAAGTTTACGAAAAAGATGAATCGCTTTCTTAATAAAAATAAAGATAAAAAAATTATGTTTTTAAGTTCTGATTCTTATTATTTTAAAATTATAAACGATGAAGATGTCGGATACTTGGATTTAATCAATCAGGGGAATTTAGGATATCAAGGGAGTGAAGTGCTACTTTCTAAAATAAAAAAAATGAATATAGATACTTTATTTCTTGTTAATCCTAATGAGACAGTTCATAATCAGACGGATCCTATAGCTTTAGCATATATTTTAGAGCATGGTAAAAGAATTCAAACTGTTGATTTTTATGAAGTTTATGTATTGGAGGAGTAAGTATGAAAAAGTGGATACGATATTTGTTTATTTTTATCTTTGTTTTTTGTATCTATGAGTTTTTTGGATTTTCTAATACTTATGGTGATTCACTGAATAACTATGTGTTTAGTCACGCTATTGTGATGGGAGAGATTCCCTATTTAGATTTTAATATTATTACTACACCTTTATATACTTTTGTTATGTCTATAGGTTTATTTTTCTTTGATAATTACTTTATGTTTATAATTGAACAAAGTTTATTAGTTACTATTATGTTTTATTTTTTATTTGAAACATATGGTAAGAAAAGTTATTTTGTATTACTTTGTATTTGTTTATTTGGATTTTTAGGAATTAATGCTACTTATAATTTTATGGCATTATTTATGTTGGTAATTATTTTATATTTAGAGAAGAAGTATCCTAACAAAGATTATTTGATAGGGTTTGCAATAGGGTGTGCTGTTTTAAGTAAACATACTGTTGGAGCTTTCTTTATTCTTCCTTCTATTATTTATTATTTTAGGGATATAAAAAAATTATTGCGCAGGGCAGTAGGAGTCATTATTCCTTGTGGTATCTTTTTTATTTATCTCTTGTGTAATCATGCTTTTTATCGATTTATTGATTTGTGTTTTTTGAGCTTTTTGGATTTTTCTAGTGATAATGCCCATCCTTTTTCTTTTTATTTTTTTCTTAGTATTTTACTATTGATTATTCAAATAATTATTACTGTTAAAAATAAAAAAGATATACGTAATTACTATTTAATTATGGGATTTTCTTTTATGATTCCAATATTTGATTTTCACCATTTTGCGATTTATGTTATTTGTTTTGTATTACAAATTTTAGAGTTTATACCTATTAAGAGAGATTATTTTTACGGTTTAATGATATTTTTATCCGGGTTATATTCGATTATGTTATTTATTAACTATTTTATTTTATTAAAACCTGTTTGGTCTTCTGATATCTTAGGATTTCAATATACATTATGTGCAAGAGAAGAGTATCGAGATTCTGTTAAATTTTTTTCTTTTTTTGATCAATATGATCATAAGTTGATTTTATCTCCTAATTCTATGCAATATAAAGCTAGTAGAGGAGAAGATATTACTTATTTTGATCTTTTGAATAATGGTAATCATGGTTATCAAGGTAGTCAAAAAATGATAGAAGCGATAGAAGATATGCATAATGTTTATATTATTATTAATGTTGTTTTTTATTATGATGATAATAAATATAATCAATTTGATAAAACTATTGTGAGACATGTTATGAATTCTTATGAAAAAGTCGATTCTTGGAGAGATTTTGATGTTTATTATAAGAATTAAATTGTTAAAACGCTTGGCGTTTTTTTTCTTTTATAGTATAATTAATTTTAAGGTAAGGAGATGCTTTCATGAGTCAAGTATATACGGGAATTGAATTAGGTACAGATAGTATAAAGATTGTTGTATTAGAAAAACTTCAGAATAAATTTCATGTTTTAGCATCTGTTCATAGTCCTAGTGAAGGTATTTCTAAAGGACAGGTTGTAGATATAAAAAAATGTGTTACTAGTGTTCGTACCGCTTTGAGACGTGTTAATGATATGCTTGGTATTCGGGTGATTCGGGTAATTGCGGTTGTACCAACTACTGGATGTCATTTAGATATTGCGGTTGGTTCTATTGAAGTAGAAAATTCTTCTTATATTACTGGAGAGGATGTAAGTAGAGTATTGAAAGATGCTTTGGTTGGTAGAATTGATGAAGAACGTGAACTTGTTACTGCGGTCCCTATTAGTTTTACGGTAGATGAACAAGAGAATATCCAAGATCCTAAGGGAATGGCTGGTGCTATACTTGAGACTAAGGTTGTTGTTGCTACGGTTCCAAAAGAGCCATTATATAGAATTTTAGAAGTGTTAAAACTTAGTGGGTTAGAAGCGATTGATGTTTGTTTTACTTCTACAGGAGATTATTATGCAGTACGTAATCAGAGATTGCAAAAAGAAGTAGGAGCAATCATTGATATTGGTGAAGATACTACAGAGATTTCTATTTTTAATAAAGGAATTCAGATTAAAAATGCTATTGTTCCTATTGGTAGTCATAATGTAGATAGAGATATTTCTTATATTTTTAAAATTAAAGAAGAGGATTCTAGACGGTTAAAAGAGCAGTTTGCAGTTAGTATGCAAGCTTATGCTGATACTAATGACTCTGTTAGTGTACCAATAGGAAATGATAAGAAAGAAATTAGTCAGATAGGAATATCTAAAGTTGTAGAAGCAAGGCTTGAGGAAATATTAAATTTAGCGAAAAAAGAGATAAAAAACTTAACAAATAGAGAAATACGTTATATAATAGTAACAGGTGGCCTTAGTGAGGTAGCAGGATTTCAGTATTTAGTGGAGTCTGTTTTTGGAATTCATGCTAAGGTGTGTAATATAAGTACAATGGGTCTAAGACATAATCGATATAGTAGTGTCATTGGTGCAGTACAGTATTTTGATGATAAAATGTCTTTACGCGGGAAAAATGTCAGTATGATATCAGATAGTGATGTTCAGACATTGATGTCTCCTGATGATAAGACCGTCAATAGTGATAATATTATTAGTAAAGTCTTTGGACATTTTTTTGATAATTAAGGAGGACTAGGTATGGTAGGCGGATTAGAAATGGATCAATTAGCCAAAATTAAAGTTATTGGTTTAGGTGGCGGCGGTGGAAACGCTGTTAATAGAATGGTAGAATCTGGTGTTAAAGGTGTAGAGTTTATTGCTGCTAATACAGATTTACAAGTATTAAACTCTTCTAAAGCAGATGTTAAGATTCAAATTGGTGCATCATTAACGGATGGTTTAGGAGCTGGTGCAAAACCTGAAATAGGTAAAGAAGCTGCAGTTGAATCTAAGAAAGAGATAGAAGATGCTTTAGCTGGTGCTGATATGGTATTTATCACTTGTGGAATGGGTGGTGGTACTGGTACTGGAGCTGCTCCTATTGTTGCGGAAATTGCACAAGGGCTTGGTGCTTTGACTGTAGCAATTGTTACAAAACCATTCTCATTTGAAGGAAAACGAAGAATGGATAATGCATTAAAGGGTATTGAAGAGTTAAAACAACATGTAGATACATTAATTGTTATTCCAAATGATAGATTGAGAGAGATTATTGATAAAACTACACCAATGCTTGAAGCATTTAAAGAAGTTGATAATGTCCTTCGTCGTGGTGTTCAATCAATTTCTGATTTGATTGCAGTTGTTGGTCTTGTTAACTTGGACTTTGCTGATGTTAAAGCTGTTATGGAAAAGAGTGGACATGCTATCATTGGTATCGGTATTGGTATGGGTGATGATAGGGCAATTGAAGCAGCTCAACAAGCAGTTTCTTCACCACTTTTGGAAACTTCTATTAATGGTGCAACAGATGCTATTATCAATATTACAGGTGGCGTTAATTTGACTTTGTTTGAAGCAGAACAAGCAGCTGAAGTTGTTAGGGCTGCTGCTAATACGGATATTAATACAATATTTGGTTCAGTAATTAATGAAAATTTATCTGATGAAGTTATCGTTACTGTTATTGCTACTGGATTTGATAAAAAACAAGCTCCAACTCAGGTAAAAGAACCAGTGTTTAGTAATGGAGCTCCAACTAGAAGAGCAACACCAATTAAAGAAGAATATCCTGCTCCAGAAGTTTTGGATTCTAGTGATTCTTCTGATGATGGAGATTTTGATTTACCTCCATTCTTAAGAGAGAGAAATTATTAATTAAAAGAAAGTTCACTTTTTGTGAACTTTTTTCTTTTTTTAGTGTATACTTTATTTATAGGAAGGATGGTTTTTATGAGTATACCAGGTCTGCATACTACGATTGATTATAAAAAATTAATTGAAATGCAAGCAAATCAAGTGCAGGAGATTGTTCCGCCAGAAAAGTCTTCTTTTACGCAAGGCAAAGTAAAGCAAAAAAATATGCGAATAAATAATAAAATTAATATAAGAAAAAGATAAAAGAGTTGAATAAATCAACTCTTTAATATTTTTTTTCTACTATTTTTCCTTTATTTTCTGCTGCTCTTATAATTTGTGCTAGTAGATTGATAGCAATTTGTTCTGTTTTTCTATTTACATCTCGTAACGGATTAAATTCTACTAGGTCATAGGATACTACTTGATTTAAATGTTTCATAATTAATTCATTTATTTTCATAGCTTCTTCTTCTGAAATTCCGTCAAATTCTGGGATAGATACACCAGGTGCTATTTCAGGATCTATTAAATCTAAATCATAGCTAATATGTATTCCTGATGTTTTTTCTCCAGCAATTTTAAAAGCTTCTTCTACTACTTGTTCTATTCCTTTTTGTTTGATGTCTTCAGTTGTAAATACTGTAATACCAGAATATCTGATATTATCTTTTTCCCAATCATCAATACTTCTGGCACCAACGACTACTGCTTTTGTTGGTTGAATTGTTTTTCCATCATAGAAGTATCTTAATTCGTGATTTTTGTAGCCTGTGATTGCTGCTAGAGGAAGACCATGAATATTTCCACTAACGGTTGTATCAAAGGTATTATAATCAGTATGAGCATCAAACCAGATAATTCCTATATTTTCATGTACTTTAGCGCTAGCTAGGGCACTAGCAACAGCAATAGAATGATCTCCACCAATGGTAATAGGAAAGTATCCGTCTTTTACTTTTTCTAATATTTTGTTATATAATTCTGTGTTAAATTTATCTATTTCGTATTCATTTTTTCTTCTATCAGATAAATTTCTACTTTTTATAATCTCTTCATTTTGAACAAGAGTAAAAGTTTCTCCTTTATAAAAACCTTTTAAATCATTTAATAATTGTATGGGACCTAGATGTGCTCCATCGATGTGAACACCTAAATCACTACCTGCTCCTGCAATAAATGTCTTCATAAATTTCACCCTCTTACATTTTAGACTAAATACTTAGATATATCAAGAAAAAGTCTTTTTTTTTATTTTACTTTACTGTATAATTGTTTTGGGTGAATGATATGAAAAAATTAAGTGAATTATACCCTGGTGTTAGTCAGGATGTTATGATAAAATCTATTAAAATTAATTCTAAAGAATGTAGGGAAGGGGATTTATTTGTTTGTACTCAAGGTGTAACTGCTGATAGACATGAGTTTATTGACGATGCGATTAATCATGGTGCTAGTGCTATTATTGTTAGTCGTGATGTTTCTGAAAATAGAGTTCCTGTTATTAAAGTCCCTGATACGAATCGTGAGCTTCCATATTTATGCCAAAAGTTCTATGATTATCCAGATCATGAATTAAAAGTGTTAGGTGTTACTGGTACTGATGGTAAGACATCTACTGCGACTATTTTGCAGACATTAATTGGAAGTGATGTTTGTGGTTATATTGGTACGAATGGAAGAAGTTGTGCTAAGTTTAGTGGAGATAATCCTAATACTACACCAGATACCCATTTACTTTATTCTTATTTTAGAGAATTTTTAGATTGTGGTTGTAAGTATGTTGCGATGGAAGCAAGTAGTGAGGCGTTCTTTAGGGGTAGACTTCAAACTTTTCAATTTGATTTGAGTATTTATACTAATATTACTTCAGAACATTTAAATATTCATGGCTCTTTTGAGAATTATGTTGCTTGTAAATTACAATTGTTTAGACAGACTAAAAAAGAGGGTACTTGTGTTTTAAATATGGATGATCCTTATTATGAACAAGTAAGAGCTGCTTGTAATGGACAAGTTGTTACGTATGGTATGAGGGAAGATGCCAATCTACAAATTGTCTCATTTAAAGTATATCCTACACATACTTTGATTCAATTTAAGTATCGTGGAGAAATCATTGAAGTAGATAGTCCTTTATTAGGGGATTTTAATGTTTATAATTTAGCAGCGGGACTTTTAGGTGCTTTATCTTTAGGTGTTCCATTGGAACAGGCACTAGCTCGTATTTCTAATATTAAAATTAGTGGTAGACTAGATTTATTAACTACTAATACTCCTTATTATGTTATGGTTGATTATGCTCATACACCTAATGGGATTATGAAACTTTTGAATTTTGTGCATACTTTGGATATTAATCGTAGTATTGTGGTGATTGGTCAAGCGGGAGAGAGAGATTATTTAAAGAGACCACAAGTAGGAGAAGTTGTTGTTAAAAATGCTACTTATGCTATCTTTACTTATGAAGATCCTAGGAGTGAAGATCCTCAGGCTATTTGTGATGATATTGTAAAAACTATTAAAGATAGTTATCAAAATTATGAAATTGTACTTGATAGAAGAGATGCTATTCAGAAAGCTATTGATATGGCAAAAGAAAAAGATATGGTTTTAATTCTTGGTAAGGGAAATGAAACTTATGAGAAGTTAAAAGATAAGACGATTTATTTCAATGATGAAGAGGAAGCTTATCAAGCTGTTGCTAATAGAAAAATTAGGGAAGGAGTTACTAATTAGTAACTTCTTTTTGTTTTACTTTCTTTAGTTTTCTTGCTATACTTTACTATAGTAGAGTGATAGTATGAAAAAGATGAGTATTAAAAGAGGATACCGGTTGACTAAAAGAGAGATTGTTATATTAATTTTACTGGGTGCTGCAATTCTTTGTTTTATTTTGGTACTGTTATATTATTATGTGCAAGTATATTCTTATTATTCTAGGGTTTTACCTAATACTTACTTAGGAAATTATTTGATTTCTGATGTTAGTTTTGAGGATTTAGAATCTGTGATTTCTTCTTTTGAAGATAAGGTGTTAGATGAGAAAAATACTTTTCGATGTAATAATAAAGAGTATTTGTATTCTTATAGAGAGTTAGGAGTTGAAATTGATAAAGATAAAATTATAGATTCTATTACTAATTATCAAACGGCTTTAGATTGGCAAGAGTTAAATCGTATTTTAGATGATAATACAAGGTATACTTTTCATTATTTTTTTGTTTATGATAAAGAAAAGATAAGAGAGTTTTTAAATACCTTAAAATCTGTTGTTGATGTTACTAGGGTAGATGGTCATTTTTCTATCGGGGAAGATCATAGTTTACAATATGTTTCTGGTGTTAACGGGTATTCTTTGAATATTGATTCTTCTTTAGATTCTATACTTTCTTATTTAGATGGGAAAAATCAGAAGGGTTTTGTAGAACTTGATGGTACTATTGATCAGGCTTCTTCTAATGAATCATATCAATCTATTGATACTAAGGTTTCCTCTTTTACAACAAAGTTTAATCCTTATATTTCTCGGGCTAATAATTTACGAGTTGGTTTAGATTATATTGATGGAGTTATTGTTCCACCAGGAGAAGTTTTTTCTTTTTATAAGTATGCTGGACCATATAATAAAAAAGGATATGTTTTTTATTATGAATATGTAGGTAATGGAGTATGTCAGATTGCTACTACAGTTTATAATGCTGCCTTGTTAGGGGGATTAGAGATTGTTAAACGTTCTCCTCATTCTGCTAAATCTCCTTATGTTCCTGGAGGACTAGATGCTACTGTTGCTAGTTCTTCTAATGGTTGGAATATTGATTTTCAGTTTAAAAATACTTATTCTTATCCTATTTATATTTCTGCTTATGCAGTAGGTGGAGAAGCACATGTTGATTTTTGGTCGAATAAGGATGCTCTTGGTGGTAAGACTTATTCTACTGAATCTGTTCAGATAGGAAAGAGAGGATATACTACTTATTTACATACTTATCAAAATGGGGTCTGGATAAGACGAGATAAAATAGCAACTACTTGGTATAGTAAAGATTAAATATTTATTTAGGATGGTGATTATGAAGAAGCTAGATAATAATATATATTCTTGTGATATTTCTGATATTGATAGCTTATTTCAAGAACGGGATTGTGATTGTAATAAAGGTGATTTTGGTAAAGCAGGTATTTATGGCGGGAGTGTAGAGTATTCTGGCGCTTTAAAGCTTGCTTCTTTATCATTAGCAGCTTTAAGAAGTGGAAGTGGTATTAGTAAGATACTTGTTAGTGAGAGCTTGCTACCTTTATTAGGGCCTAATATCTTGGAACAAACGTTAGTAGTTTTACCAGATTATGAGGATTGTCAATTTAGAGAGAAGTTATATGATTCTATTTCTGATTTAAATTCTTTGGCTTTTGGTATGGGACTTGGAAATGATTGTCATTTGGTGGAAGTTTTAGAGTTTCTTATTCAAAATTATACTGGTAATTTAATTATTGATGCGGACGGGTTAAATACTTTGTCTAAAATGAAGTTAGATATTTTAAAGGATAAAAAATGTAATATTATTCTTACTCCTCATGTAAAAGAGTTTTCTAGACTTTGTGGTAGAAAGGTAGAGGAGATAAAAGATGATTCTTTGCATTTTGTTTTAAAGTTTGCTAAAGAATATCAAGTGATAGTATTATTAAAGGGTCATACTACTACTATTTCTGATGGATGGAATACTTATTTTGTTACTACTGGATGTTCTGGTATGGCAACTGCTGGTAGTGGAGATGTATTATCTGGTATTCTTGCGGGTATGCTTGCTTATCATAATTTTACTATCAAAACGATTGCTGCTTCCGTATTTCTACATGGTATTGCAGGATGTTTGGCAGAAGAGAGAAATACAGATATTTCTATGATAGCGAGTGATACAATTTCTTATATAGGTGAAGCAATTAAAATGATTCGGAATCATAAAACTAAATAGCTTTTCTGTTCCTTTTATGATATCATTATGTAGGGTGATAACGTGATAAAAAAAGTTTTAAAGGGCATTTTAGTTATTGTGTGTATGATTACTATCTTTTATTTTTCATCTGATAATGGAGAGGAATCTAGTTATAAAAGTGATAGTGTTATTTTAAGTGTATCTTCTTTTTTTGGCGTTGATCATTTATCGAAACAGGAAAGAAATGATTTGATTGATACCTTTGTAGTGCCTGTTAGAAAAACAGCACACTTTACTATTTATTTTATATTAGGTATTACTTTTATTAGTTTTTTGAGAGAATTTTCTATTCCTGTTAAAAAGTTATTATTACTTTCTATTTTTTTAGCATTTCTTTATGCTTGTAGTGATGAGATACATCAGTTATTTATTTCAGGACGTACTGGTAAAGTTTTAGATGTTTTTATTGATACTTTAGGTGCTAGTTCGGGAGTTTTTCTTTACTATTTATTATTTCGAAAAAAATTAAAGGAGGTGCGATATGAGTAAAAAGAAAGAGCTTGCTAAAAATACGATTATTATATTTTTAGGTAAGGTATGTACACAGTTGATATCCTTTTTACTATTACCGTTATATACTAGTTATTTACTTACAGAAGAGTATGGTTTAGTTGATTTAGTTACTACTTATGTTACTTTGATTGTTCCAATTATTACGATGGAACTTGAGATGAGTGTTTTCAGGTATTTAGTAGATTGTAGAAAAGATAAGAATGCAACAAAGAAGGTTTTTAGTAATGATTTTATTATTTTACTTTCTTCTTTAGCTATTTTTGTTGTTCTTTATTTAGTTGTTACTTGTTTCTTTCAGTTTGATTACCGTTATCTTATTTTAATTGATATTGTTATTTGTACTTTTTCAGGTAATTTTTTACAGATTGCTCGTGGAGTAGGTAGAACGCTGGATTATGCTATTAGTTGTATTATTACTGGTGTAAGTACAATTTTACTTAATATTTTGTTGATTGTTGTATTTAGACTTGGAGCTTTTGGTATGATTACTTCTATTGCTGTTGCGAATGGTCTTGGAGCTTTATATTTATTTATTCGCCTTAAGATGTGGCAATATATTGATTTTCGTAAAAAAGATAAGAAGTTGATTAAAGAAATGTATCAATACTCTATTCCGCTGGTTCCTAATGGAATTAGTTGGTGGATTGTTAATGTATCTGATAGAACAATTATTACTGCAGTTATTGGTACTGCTGCCAATGGAATTTATGCAGTTAGTAATAAGTTTCCTACAATTTTATCTAGTTTGCTTGGAATTTTTAATTTATCTTGGAGTGAGTCTGCAGCCTTACATATTGATAGTCCGGACCGAGATGAGTTTTTCTCTGATATTTCTAATACTGTTACTAAATTGTTTACTTGTCTTGGTGTTGGTATGATTGCTTGTATGCCATTTGTATTTCCATTTTTAGTTAATAAAAGTTATAATGATGCTTATTACTATATTCCAATATTAGTACTAGGAGCTGTTTTTAATGTTGTTGTCTGTTTGTATAATGCTGTCTATATTGCGAAAAAGATGACAAAACAAGTAGCGCTTACTTCTATTATTGGAGCAGTGATTAATATTGTTGTAAATATTGGTCTTATTCATTTTATTGGCCTTTATGCTGCGGCTATTTCTACTGCAGTTGCTTACTTTGTTATGATGGTCTATCGCCATTTTGATTTAAAGAAGTATATGAATATTACTTATGAAAAAGGATTATTTATTAAAACAATTTTAATTTTTATTTTTGCCATTGTTATTTACTATCAACGTAATCTATATTTAGATATTTTAAGTTTAGTAGTAGTAGTTATTTATTCTTTCTTGATGAATAAAGACTTTTTACTGGCTAGCTGGAATACAGTTATGAGAAAATTCTTTAAGAGAAAGGCTCATTGATTTTTCTTTTGTTTTGTGATATAATTAGCACATATTAATTTATGGGGGAAGGTTATGGATATAAAAGAGAAAACGGGAACTTTGGAAGAAAAAATAAGGTATAGTCAATTTATTATGGAAGAATATTCTAGAGAAATAATAGCTGTTGATGCCGAACAAGAAACTTTATCTTCACAGCAACATTTGTTTGACTCTTATGAAACACTTTTAGAAAGAACTGGTCAAATTAGTTTGATTTCAGATGCTATATTTATTGGATTGTTTATGGCAGTAAAAACTATTAAAGATCCTAATTTAGCTGTGACAGCATTGCAAATAGGGATTGCATCTTGTGTAGGGCTGGTATCTGGATATACGCTACTTAAATCTTCTTTTGTTTCACCACAAAGAATTGAAAAGGCTATGGGAGATTTGAGTGAGTTTGAGATGAAATTATATAATAATCGTGAGCGTTATAAAGGACTTACTAGTGCTTATTATGATTTGCAAAATCAAAATAATAGTTTAGATATTACCAACGAGAATAAACTTAAAAGAAGATAAAAACTTTATAATTCGACAAATAAAAACATATAATTCATTAGGTGATTATATGTTTTTTCAATTATTTTCTATGTTAAAAGATTTATTTTGTTTTACAGGATCTTATTCTAATGAAGTTTTTCCTGAACCACTTACTCCTAAGGAGGAAGAAGAGTATATTTTAAAAAAAGAGCAAGGGGATGTAAATGCTCGTAATCAATTAATAGAACATAATTTAAGATTAGTTGCTCATATTGTTAAAAAGTTTGATCCTAAGGTTAGTGATGCAGATGATTTGATTAGTATTGGTACAATAGGGTTAATTAAGGGCGTTGATAGTTTTTCTAGTAAAAAAGGTGTTAAGATTACTACTTATTGTGCTAGATGTATTGAAAATGAAATTTTAATGTATTTTCGTAGTAATAATAAATATAGTAAAGATATTTCTATTAATGAAGCTGTAGGTTTTGATAAAGACGGAAATGAGATTGCGATACAAGATGTATTAAAGAGTCCTAAGCCAGATTTTGTTGAAGATATTAATATTAAAGATAATATTATTTTATTAAAAAAATATATGAAAGTATTACTTCCTAGAGAAAGAGAAATTTTAGTTCGTAGATATGGTTTGGGAAACCAAGATGAAGAGACACAGAAGGAGATTGCTAAAAAACTTCATATTTCTAGAAGCTATGTTTCTAGAATAGAAAAACGTGCTCTTACAAAGATTTTAAGAGAATTTATTAAAGATCAAAAGTATGAATCTTGATTATTGATGTAGAATAAAAATAGACGTATCTTTTTAGATGTAGTATAATAGTAATAGTGAGCGTGGTTATATGAATAGAAGAAATTATCGTAGATATCATAGAAATTATCATAGATATCGTTATAATCGTTATTATAAACTTTATCAAAAAGTCAATGCATTACAAAGAAAAAGATTAGCTGATTATTCTATGCGAAAAATTACGGAGTGTACTTTGTTTTTAGTACTTGGTATTTGTCTTTTATTTTTGTATCATATGTTAGTTTTTCCAAGAATTGATTTAGAGGGCTCTAAGGTTATTGAAGTTGAATATCAGAGTAAATATAAAGAACCTGGATTTGCTTCTAGTTACTTTGGAGAAAATCTTAGTCCTATGGTAAAAGTTAAAGGGAAAGTTGATACGTCTAAGATAGGAGAATATCCTATTACTTATCAAGTTACTTATCGTGGTTTTTCTACTACGAAAACGAGAATTGTTAAAGTAGTGGATTCTAGTTATCCAGAAATCACTTTTACGACGGATGCTAAAAAATTGTATTTATGTCCAGATAGTAAGTATTTGTATGATGATTATAAAGCGGTTGATAATTATGATGGTGATATTACAGATAAAGTGAAAGTTACACAAAGTGGCAAAAAACTTACCTATGTTGTTTCTGATACTTTTGGTAATAAGACTGTTGTAGAACGAGATGTTTTTTATAAAGATGTTTTAGGACCTACGTTAGAACTTGATGGAGGAGATGTTACTACTTTAGCTGTTGGTGATACGTTTACTGATTCTACTTATCAAGTTAGTGATAATTGTGATAAAAATGTTAAAGTAGAAGTTAGTGGAGATATTGATACTAGTAAAGCTGGTACTTATGAAAGGGTTTATACAGCTACTGATTCTTCTTCTAACACTACTAAAAAGGTACAAAAAGTAATGGTTTTTGAGCCTAGTAAACAGGGTGTTATTTATCTTACTTTTGATGATGGTCCTAGAAGTGGTACTACAGATATTATTTTAAATATTTTGAAAGAAGAAAATGTAAAAGCTACTTTTTTTGTTACAAATAGTGGACCAGATGATTTGATTAAGCGTGCTTATGATGAAGGTCATGCCATTGGACTTCATACCGCCAGTCATGATTATTCGGTTGTTTATGCATCAGGAGATTCGTATTTTAATGATTTAGCTTTAGTTTCAGAGAGAGTAAAAAGAATTACTGGGGAAGAATCTAAGATTATTCGTTTTCCAGGTGGTTCTAGTAATACGATTAGTAGAAAATATTCTCCTGGTATTATGAGTTATTTGACGCAAGAAGTAGTAAAACGTGGATATCGATATTATGATTGGAATATTGATTCTAGAGATGCTGAAGGTGGAAGATTTAATGCAGATGAGATTACGAAGTTTGTTACGTCAAAATTATCTCATGATAAAGTAAATATGGTACTTATGCATGATATTAAAGTTACAACTATGGAAGCATTACGAAATATTATTCGGTATGGTAAGGAGAATGGTTATGTCTTTGATAAGATAGGTCCTTATACCGATATGGTTATGCAACATGTAAATAATTAGACTAATTTTTATTTTTAGTGTATAATGTTTGGTAGGTGGTAGTATGGGTATGTTTAAACCATCGATGTATCGCAAAGATATTTTCGATATTGATTATAAAAAATTAAAAGATAAAGGCATTCGTTGCCTTGTTTTTGACTTAGATAATACTTTAGGATTATTGGATCATGAAAGATGTCCATTAAAAACTAGAAAATTAATTAAAGGTTTACAGAAGGATTTTTTAATTCTTATTGCTTCTAATAATTATATGAGAAGAATTAAACCTTATATGGAAGATTTAGGAGTAGGAGGAGTTGCCTTTTGTATGAAACCTTCTACTAGAGGTCTTAAGAAAATTCAGAAAAATTATGGACTTAAGAAAAAGGAAATGGTTATGATAGGAGATCAGATTGTTACGGATGTACTTGCTGGAAAAAGATTTCATATTATGACAATTTTAGTTGATCCTTTAGGTAAGAAAGATTTGAAGATTACAGGACTTAACAGGTATTGGGAAGATAAAATTATTCGTAGATACGAAAAGAAAGGTGAGTTTAAAAGAGGTAATTATTATGACTAGTCAAAAGAAATGTTTAGGTTGCGGTATTTTATTGCAAGATGAAAATATTTTACAAGAAGGGTATACTACTAGTTTAGAAAATGATATTTGTCAAAGATGTTTTCGTATGAAGAATTATGGAGAATATCAAACCCTTGCGAAATCGAATGAGGAGTATTTATCTATTTTAAAAAGTGTAGGAGAGACTAAGGATTTAGTTTTATATATTACAGATTTACTTAATGTAGATAAAGATATGGAAGAGATTCGCCGTATGATTCCTAATAAGATGATTTTGGTTTTGAATAAGAAGGATGCCCTACCTAAGTCAGTAAAAGAAGAAAAGTTAATCCAGTATTTTAAAGATATGAATTTAGGATTTGAAGAGGTTATAGTTGTTAGTGTTAATAAGAATTATAATATTGATTATTTATTAAAAAGAATTAAATATTATCAGACTAGTAAGACTGTTTATGCGATTGGACATACGAATGCTGGAAAGAGTAGTTTGATTAATAAATTAATTAAGAATTATTCTGATAAGACACAAGAGATTACGATGTCCCCACTTCCTTCTACTACGTTAAGTACGATTACGATTGAGATTAATGATTATTTAACATTGATTGATACTCCTGGTCTTGTTGATAATGGTTCTATTTTAAATATTGTGGATGCTTCTATGGTTAAGAAAATTTCACCAGTAAAAGAGATTAAACCTAAGACTTATCAAATTCGAAAGAATCAGTCTATTATTATTGAGGATTTTTTACGAGTAGATTATGTAGAGGGTGGAAAGAATAGTTTCACATTATATGTTGCGAATAGTTTAAAGGTAAAGAGACTTCTTAATTCTTCTAATAAGGATGATTTAAAAGATTTAAATAAAAATACTTATCAAGTAAAATATGGAGAAGATTTGGTTATTTCTGGACTTGGATTTATTAAGATGGTAGATAAATGTGAAATAGATGTTTATATTGATAAGAATGTAGATACTTTTTTAAGACGAAATATGATTTAGAAAAATATCACTTTTGTGATGTTTTTTTATTGCTTTTTTATTGTGCTGACCTTAGAATACTAGTGAGGTGATTTTAGTGTTTCTTTTTCGTACAGCTTTAGAGGTGGAAGAAAAGTATGATGAGTATATTAATTCTGATTCTTCTGAAAACTCAGAGGATGCTGTAAATTGGTTGCAATTTTATATTGGAGAAATGAATGATTTTGTTGATGTTGGATTTCATGAGGTTAGAAAAGATAAAGTGGAATATGTTAAGGCTTCTTTTTTGAGCACTTTTCAAAGTATTATCTCGGGAATTACTAATCCTCTTGCTATTAAAGCAGAGATTGAGATTATTGGGGAGCAAATTAAATTAGCTCAGACTTTTTGTTCGTTGGAAGAGGAACTTTTAGAGTGTATTAATGATAGTAATTATCAAGAAATTTTAAAATTAGGAAGTTTTTGTTATTCTACTTATGTTGACTTAGAACAAGGTATGATTTTAAGTCAGGATGCTATTTATTATAATATTGATGCAGGCTTGGATTTTGAGTATCATCCTTCTATGGTTTCACCTATTATAGATTCATCTTTTTTGGTTCAAGATTTTTTTAAGAATAAGATTTCAGAGATAAAAAATGTAGAAGTAGTGGAAAAAATTAAGAAAATGTGATATAATTAGTAATGTTTTATAGGAGTGGTGTCAATGAATAATGAACTTGCGAGTGAGATACGTAGTAAGTGTGATATTGTTGATATCATAGGTGAAAGAATTCCTTTGGTT
Organism: uncultured Bacilli bacterium; assembly: GCA_944332295.1. Classification (GTDB taxonomy): domain Bacteria; phylum Bacillota_I; class Bacilli_A; order RF39; family UBA660; genus Faecimonas. The sequence goes on from CALVJR010000009.1 coordinate 24,060, forward strand.
GCAAGAGGAAAAAATTTCTTTGGTGTTTGTCCGTTTCATGATGACTCTAATCCTTCGATGTGTGTGTCTCGTGAAAAACAAATTTATACTTGCTTTTCTTGTCATGCGACAGGAAATGTTTTTACTTTTTTAATGAATTATGAGCATATGGATTTTAGAGAAACTTTGCGATATTTAGGAGAAAAAGTAGGTGTTGATGTCTCTTCTGTTCATGTTGCAAAGAAAAATACTAAGTTTGATCCTTTTTATGAGGCGTATTCTTTTTCTTTAAAATATTTTCAAAATAATTTGTTATCTAAAGTAGGGCAGGATGCTAGAAGTTATTTAGCCAAGCGTAATATTGATGATAGTGTTATTAAAGAATTTGAAATTGGTCTTTCCCTAGATACTAGTGATGACTTGACGAAGTTACTTACTAGTAAAAAATATGATTTGGCTAGTTTAAATCAGATAGGACTTTCTAGTGATGCTAGAGATGTTTATATTGATAGAATTATGTTTCCACTATATGACCTTACTGGTAGAGTTGTTGGATTTAGTGGTAGAATATATAAAGATCATGGTTTAAACAAATATTTAAATACGAAAGAGACACCAATCTTTAAGAAAGGTCAGTTACTATATCATTATCATATTGCGAAAGAAGAGTGCAGGTTAAAAAAATCAGTTATTGTTATGGAAGGATTCATGGATGTCATTAGAGCTAGTACGATTGGTGTTCGTAATACGGTTGCTTTAATGGGAACGGCTCTTACTCATGAACAATTACAGTTACTTAAAAGACTTTCTAATAATATTATTTTATGTTTAGATGGTGATGATCCAGGAGTACATGCAACACTTTCTATTGGTGATATGTTACTTGAAGAAGGATTAGAACCTAAGGTACTGGTGCTTCCTAATCCAGATGATCCTGATAGCTTTATATTAAATCAAGGTAAGGATAAGTTTTTAGGACTGTTAGATAGTGCTGTAACTTTTAATGATTTTAAACTTCGTAAATTAAAAGAGTCAGTAGATTTTCGAAGTGATGAAGAAACTGCTAAGTATATTAATCAAGTTTTAGTGGAAGCTGCTAAAGTGCATGATCCGATTCGAGTAGAAATAATATTAAAAAAACTTGCAAAAGAATTTGATTTGAGTTATAATACACTGGAAATGCGTTTTCGTGAAATAGAAAAACCAGAACCAAAGACACCAAAAATAGTAGTTACATATCAAAAAAAGAAAAAAACAAAGTATGAAAAAGCTATGGAACAAATTCTTTATTTTATGTTAAATAATGACTGGGTAATTAGTCAATTCGAAAAAGAAAGATTTATCTTTCCTAATGAAGAGAGTAGACTATTAGCTAGTGAAATTGTTTATTATTATACAACGTATGGTCATATTAATATTCCAGATTTTTATACTTATGTTCAAGATAAAGAAGAAGTTGTAAATTTTCTTAATGATATTTTAGCGTCTGATTATTTAGAGACTACTTCACGTGATGATTTATTTGAATATTTTGGAGTGATTCGAGAATATAGCCGCACTCAAGAGATTAAAAGACTTACAAATTCATTACAAAAAGAGGTAGATCCTATAGAGCAAGCTAAAATTGCTGAGAAAATTCGGAAGTTACGGATAGGAGATAAATAGAATGGTTGGAGAAATTAAGACAATTGATGAGAGAAAAGAAAAATTACTAGCGTTAGGTAAAAAACAAGGGTTTATTACATATGAGCAATTGGCAGATGAGTTAAAAGGTTTAGATGTTGATAGTGATACTTTAGATGACCTTTATAATGCTTTGATGGAAGCAGAGATTGATATTGTATCTGAAGATGGTAGTGATGATGCTACTGGTGAGGAGATTACAGAAGAAGTACATGTTGAGGATTTAACTTTATCTAAGGATGTTAAAATTAATGATCCCGTTCGTATGTATTTAAAAGAGATTGGTCGTATTAACTTACTTACTTCTGATGAAGAGTTTGAGTATGCTAAACGTGCAGAAGAAGGAGATGAAGAAGCAAAGAGAATGCTTGCTGAATCTAATTTACGTTTGGTTGTTAGTATTGCGAAAAGATATGTTGGACGTGGAATGTTATTTTTAGATTTAATTCAAGAAGGTAATATTGGATTGATGAAGGCTGTAGATAAGTTTGATCCTACGAAAGGATATAAGTTTTCTACTTATGCTACTTGGTGGATTCGTCAAGCGATTACTCGTGCTATTGCTGATCAAGCAAGAACAATCCGTGTTCCTGTTCATATGGTAGAAACGATTAATAAACTTGCTCGTGTACAACGTCAATTAACACAAGATTTAAATAGAGAACCAACCGATGAAGAGATTGCTAAAAAATTAGGAATTTCTATTGATAAAGTACGTGAAGTATATAAGATATCTCAAGATCCTGTTTCTCTAGAAACTCCAATTGGAGAAGAGGATGATTCTCATTTAGGAGATTTTATTAAAGATGAGAGAACCATGGGACCAGAAGAGTATGCAACTATTGAGATGTTAAAAGAAGAACTTCAAGGTGTTTTAGGAACACTTACTGATCGTGAAGAAAAAGTATTACGTCTTCGCTTTGGTCTTGACGATGGACAATGTCGTACCCTAGAAGAAGTTGGTCAAATCTTTGGGGTTACGCGTGAGAGAATTCGTCAGATTGAAGCAAAAGCATTACGTAAATTGAGACATCCATCTCGTTCTAGAAAATTAAAGGATTTTTTGACTGATTAATGAAAATTAATGATAGATTAAAAAAAATAGGGGATTTAGTGGAAGCTAATTCCTTTTGTTTAGATGTTGGATGTGATCATGCTTTTTTAGATATTTACCTGGTACAACGAGGAGAAAATATTAAAGCAATTGCTAGTGACGTTAAAGAAGGACCATTAAATCATGCGAGAGAAAATATAAAAAAATATCACTTAGAAGATAAGATAGAATGTCGTCTAGGAAATGGACTGGATACTTATAGTGATGATGTTGATACTATTATTATTTCTGGACTGGGTGGAAGAAGTATGATAGGTATTTTTAAAAGTCATTTGGAAGTATTAAAAAAAGTAAATGCTATTATTCTTAGTCCTAATAATTATCAGGAGGATGTAAAGAGATTTCTTTGTAAGCATCATTTTTATCTTTCTAATGAAGAACTTGTTAAAGAGGGAAAATTTATTTATCAGATACTTGTCTTTTCTAGAGGGAAAAAACGATATTCTAGGAGAGAATATTTCTTTGGACCAGTTTTACTAGAGAAAAAAGGATTATTGTTTGAGGAATATTATCAAAGAGAATTAAAATCGAGAGAAATATTACTTCAAATTTTACCTAAAAGCTATCGATGGAAGAAGTTCTTGACGAAAAGGGAAATTAAGATGATAAAAGAAGAAGTAGAAAAGAAATAGTTTTCACTTCTTTTTCTTTTGTCGGCGTTTTCATCTGGAGGAAATATTATGTTTGAAGGATGAATGAAGTATATGATAGAATTAAACTAGAAGAAAGAAATAAAAGAAAAACTACGGTAGCTACTACCTTCTGTTAAACAATCACGAAATAAGGTTACTTAGTCTGTGAAGCAGGAAACTTGGAAGGTGACGACCAAGGCGAATTAAGTTTACTTAATTCTTTTGTTCTGATATACTGGTTATAGTAGAGTAGAGGGTGGTTATGTGACTAGAGAACTAAAAGCATTAGCGTTTAGTATGTGCTATAACTTTATTATTACGATTATTAAGATTTTTGGAGGATGTTATTTTCAGTTAGGTTCTTTGTTTGCTGATGGAATGCATACTATGAGTGATTTTATTACTGATTTGGTTTCTTTTATTGGTGTTAAGTTATCGAAAAAAAGGCCTACGAAAGCACACCCTTTTGGTTTTGGTAAAGTAGAGTATCTTACAAATTTATTTGTTGGCATGCTTCTTATTGTTTTAGCTATTTATATTGTAGTTGCTGGCTTTTTAGGGGAAGTATCTATTCCTAGTAATGTTGTCTTCTTTTTATTGCTTACGGTATTTGTCTTAAAACTTGTTGTCTTAGTCTTTTTGTTTTCTATGATTCGACGTATTCATAGCCAGGTACTACTTACCTCTTTTAGAGAAGCTAAAGCAGATTTATATTCTACTGTTATTGTATTTATTGTCGTAATATTATTAAAATTTTCTTCTCGTTTTCCAATATTAGAATATGCTGATGTTTTAGGTTCTATTGTGATAGGACTTATGATTTTTCATCTGGCAATTTCTATTATTATTGAAAATTCTTTGTGTTTACTGGGAGAAGCAGAAATAGATCCTTCGAAAGAAAAAGATATTTTGGAGTTTATTCAATCGATTCCTGGTGTTAAGAAAGCTAAAGTTACTTTAGTTAAATATGGAGATTATTATAAGATTCATGTATTGGTAGAAGTAGAGAAGAGCCTTAGTTTAAAACAAATAACAAATTTGGAACATAAGTTAAAGCGTGAGTTAGTTAGACACAGGTCTTTTCACGTAAAGTATCCTAGTGTTTATATTACGACTGATTTAGAGAAGGAATAGGTGATTTTATGGGAAAAGAAGCTAGTGTTTTAATATTTAGTATGGTGTCTAATTTTATTATTTCTGTATGCAAGATTGTTGCGGGAGTTATTTTTCAGTTTGGTTCGTTACTTGCAGACGGGCTTCAGACTTTTAGTGATTTTGTTACTGATATCGTGTCCTTTCTGGGAGCAAAAATTTCTAAAAAACAACCAACTAGAAATCATCCTTTTGGATTTGGTAAAGTAGAGTATCTTACCAATTTATTTGTTGGAGTACTTTTGTTTTTACTTGCTATTTTTATTATTTATCATGGTATTTCTAGTAGTTTTCATATTCCATCTTTATCTGTTTTATGGTTACTTCTTATTTGCTTTGTAATTAAGGGTGTTGTTTTATTCTTTTTATATACAGTTGGCAAAGATATTAATAGTCAGTTACTTATTACTTCTTTTGAAGAGTCTAAGATGGATATGATTGCATCTTTAGGCGTGGTTATTGCGGTTATTTTATTACAGTTTTCTCAAGATATTTATATTTTTCGTTATGTTGATTTGATTACTGGTGTTGTGATTGGTCTTTTAGTTTTAAAAACTTCTATTGATATTCTGGTGGAAAACTCTATGAATTTAATAGGTAAAGTAGAAGTTGATTCTAAATTGTCTCACGATATTGAGAAGTTTTTGTTGAAAATCAAAGGAGTAGAGAAAGTAAAGATTTATTTAATACGTTATGGTAAGTATTATAAGATTCAGTTAATTGTTGAGATGGATTCGAGACTTACTTTACGTCAAGTTACGAAATTAGAAGAGAAAATAAAAAAAGAACTTGTTCGTCACCGTTCTTTTCATGTAAAATATCCAACTATTTATGTTACTAGTCATTTAGACAAATAAAAACTCCAGATTTTCTGGAGTTTTAATCATGTATTCTATCTTTATCGTAGTGTAGAACATTTCCTGTTCTTGATATATCGAAGTCGTATTCATAGGTTGCATCGCGCCATTCAATTTCGTACATGCCATCTCCATCATGGTCTATTTCTGCTTTTACTAGTGTTACATCATTTTCATTTAAATTGGCATGGTTTAGGGCAATTTGTTTTGCTTCTTCTAATGTGATTTCTTGTTGTGTTGAGTTACCATTTTGATTACCATTTCCGTTGTTTGTTGTCGTGTTTGTAGAATTTAATGGATAATCTGTATAGATAATTTTTCCTTCTTTAGCATCAATTTTAGCTTCATACTCTTGGTTGTTATAGTAGAAATCTACTTCATATTGATTATTATCCATTTCAAAGTCTACGTTTTCAAAATAGATATCTTCTTCATCTACGCTGATGTGTTTTGCAAGATTTGTTTTTGCTTCCTCTTTACTAATAAAGGCTGTGTTCATGTAGATTAAGAAAGCTGCAATAATAATAACAATTACAATAGCAAGTAATCCAATTAAAATTTTTAGCCATTTTTGCATGTTATCACCTCACTGTTATTGTAATATAGTTTTATTTCTTTGTCTATTTATTTTTTATTAATTCCAATCATTCCTCCTAGTATGGAAGTAATTAGTATTATACTGTCATATATAAGTAATCTTATCTTTAAATCTTGACCTGTTACTAGTGTTATTAAAAAGCATAATAGTATCATAAATATTCCTAGTTTTATTCCTTCTAAGTAACCTTTACTGGTTGCTTTTTTTCCTAGTATGATACCACTAATTAATATATTTACTAATAATATGATTAGTTTTAGAGTTTGATAGATATTTGATGATATGATATTAAAGTGATAAAGTGTTGTTATAATCAATAGACAGATTACTATTGATAGAATTGTATATAAAAACCGAAATGAATATTTTTTTATTATTTCCATAGTGCACCTCAGTTAAATTTATGTTTTTGTATAAAAAATATGAAATGATTTAAACTAATATTAGGTGATATCATGAGTTATTTTACTGTTTTATGGAAAACTTTATTTTTTTATCTTTTAATTACGATAATTTATCGTATTATGGGAAAAAGAGAAGTAGGGGAACTTTCTATTATGGATTTGATTGTTTCTATTTTTATTGCGGAACTAGCAGCGATATCAATTGATAATTATAAGCAGAATATTTTTTTGTCTGTTATTCCTATTATTTCTTTAGTTATCGTACAATTAGTGGTTTCTCGAATTTCTTTAAAGAGTAGTAAAGTACGTAGTATTTTAGATGGAGATCCTTCTATGATTATTGAGCGAGGAAAAGTTAATTTTAAAGAGATGCTAAAGCAAAGATATAATTTGGATGATTTATTAGTACAGCTTCGTAATCGAGGAATTAAATCGATTGAAGAAGTTGATTATGCTATTTTAGAGACTAGTGGAAAGTTATCTGTTTTTAAGAGAGATGATGATAAGAATCGAGTTTATCCTTTACCAATTATTATTGACGGGAAAGTACAAAAAGATGTGTTAAATCAGATTGGTAAGGATATGGTATGGTTGATGGATGTGTTATCTAGAGAAAATTATCAATTAGAAGATGTGTTTTATGGATTTTATCAGAAGAAAAAATTGTTTTTAATACGTAAGGAAGCAATAAAGTGACAAATTGCTTCTTTTTTATATGGTATTTTTTTTATGGTGATACTATGAAGACTAAATTTTTGATAATTATATTTTTTTTATGTTCTATTTTTTTAATTTTTACTTCTTTTGATGAGAAAGAAGTTGTTTTAGAAAATACAAAAGAGAAGAGAGGTGTTTTTATTAGTTATATAGAACTATCTAAGTATTTGAAGGGAAAGAGTGAAGAAGATGGGATAGGAGAGATTCGGCGGATGGTTTCTAATATTGAAGAGTTAGGATTTACTATGATTTTACTTCAGGTGCGTAGTTTTAGTGATGCTATTTATCCTTCTGATATTTTCCCTTGGAGTGCAACAGTTAGTAGAGAAGAAGGAATTTCTCCTGGATATGATATTTTGAAGTCTTTTATAGATATTTGTGATAAAGAGAAAATAGAACTTTATGCTTGGATTAATCCATATCGTATCCGAGGGGATGAAGATAGTAGTGATATTAGTAAGGATAATCCTGCTTATTCTTATTTAAATACTGAAGTTGTAGAGGTTAATAATGGTATTTTTTATAATCCAGCTAGTGAAGAAGCTAGGAGGATTATTGTTGATGGCGTTGAAGAGTTAGTTCAGAACTATTCTGTCGATGGTGTTATTTTTGATGATTATTTTTATCCTAATGATACGATTGATTTGGAAGAGTATGAAAAGTATCAGAAGGTGCATTCTGATGTTTCTATAGAGGAGTTTCGATTCCTCCAAGTGAATGAGTTGATTCAAGATGTTTATCAGGTTTGTCATCAAAACGATACTTTGTTTGGCGTTTCTCCAGATGGGAATATTGAAAATAATTACCAAAAACATTATGCAGATGTTAAAACCTGGGCTGGTAAAACTGGATATGTAGATTTTTTGATGCCACAGATTTATTATGGTTTTTACAATGAAACAAAAGCATTTGTTTCTGTTCTTAATGCTTGGGAAGAGTTAGCAACTAAAGTGGAACTATTACCTGTTCTTGCTTTTTATAAAGTAGGTGCTGTTGATAATTTTGCGAAAAGTGGAAGTACAGAATGGATGGAAAATGATGATATTATTATGAGAGAAGTTCTATTAACTAGGAATTTGAAGCAATATCAAGGATTTTCTTTATTTCGATATGATTATTTATTTAACTCAGAGTTAAGAACTTCTACGACGATGGCAGAACTTAAAAATATGAAAAAAATATTAAAATAACCTTTTTTTTCGTCAAATTTATGATATTATAATGATAGGGTGATGATAAATGAAGGTAAATAATAAGGGATTTACATTGATAGAATTACTTGCTGCTATGGTGATTCTTGCGGCGATTATGGTAGTGGCAGTTCCTAATGTCATGGGAATATTAAATAATAGTAAAGCAGATACTTATGTGGAGGATGCAAAAAAATTGCTTTCTTTGGCTGAATATGAGTTTCGTGGCAATCCGGCATACCGTCCACCTCAGAATGATTGTGTAGTTATGACACTAGGGTATTTAGATAATACTGAGTTTGATAATGCACCTAATAATGGTAGTTATGAAAAAGATAATTCTTATGTCATAATTGTAAATACTCCAGAGGCAGGAACTACAAAAAACAGATATCTTTATTATGTTACATTAGATGAAAAAATGGATACAGATAATCATCGTGGAATTCTTTATAAATCGTCTGACGAATTAAACAGTAGTGATGCTTCAGATTTAATTACTAATGGTACAGGCACCAATATTTTAGCTAGTGCTAATACTGCTAAATCTCATGTTGGTTGCAATAATATTACTAAGATATATACTACCGCAGATGCAGCTAGCACATAAGAGGTTGTAAATTCTTTTGTCAATTATTTGTAAAAATAATTTCAGGGTATTGCAATTTAGAAAATTCCATAGTATGATTATTTTGTAAAATAGAAAGAGAGGAAAGTTTAAAATGAAAAAGTTAAACAGAAATGGGTTTACCCTAATTGAGTTACTTGCAGTTATCGTTATCATGGGTATCTTAATGATGGTAGCTATTCCTGCAATGTCTCGTTACATTGAAAATTCTAGAAGGGATACATTCTTATCAACTTCAAAAGAGTATGTTAATGCCGTAAGAAATATGTGGGCATCAGATAGTTTGGAATGTGTTACTAGTGTTAGTGGTAGGACTACTGAGTCTATGGTATCTTCAGGAGTTGACGTAGGTGATTGGTATGTTATTATCGATACTACAAATAATAATGCTGTTAATTTACTAGATCAAGGAGGTTTATCTTCTTGGGGTAATCGTGATTTGAAAGGATATGTAAGAGTTCACGTTGAAAATATTGGAGCTTCTGGTAGAGAAACAGATAGAAGAACTACTTATTTCGTAGCTTTATCCGATGGTACTCATGGAATTTCAGATAGGACAACTGCTGCTGTTTCTGTAGATGATTTAAAACGTTCTCATGTTAAAGTAACAGGTGTTTCTTATGATAGTGTAAAACCTACTAGAAGAGAATTATCTACATTTAGATTTAGTAGTTCATCTTCTTATAATGATAAAGTTGGACTTTGCTCTGAAGCATAATTAAAGAAATATGATGAAAGACTTCGAAAGAAGTCTTTTTCTTTCTTTTTTTCTTTGGTATACTTATGTAGGAGGTTATTATATGTTATTAATTGGTAGTCATGTTGGATTTAGAAAAGATAGTCAACTTCTTGGTAGTTTACAAGAGGCGTTAAGTTACCGTGCTAACACTTTTATGTTTTATACAGGTGCTCCACAAAACACTAGCCGTTATCCGATACAGGATGGACTTACAATAGAGGCTTTGTCTTTGATGAAAGAAAAAGAAATTGATTATTCTAAGGTAGTTGTGCACGCTCCTTATATTATTAATCTTGCTAATGATAAAGATCCTGATAAATTTATGTTTTCTGTTAGATTTTTACAAGAAGAATTAGAGCGATGTGAACTATTAGGTATTAAGTCGTTAGTTTTACATCCAGGTAGTCATGTAGGACTTGGTGTAGATACTGCTATTTCTAATATTGCTAAGGGACTTAATATGATTTTAGGAACACACGATGTTACTATATTACTTGAGACTATGGCCGGTAAGGGTACGGAAGTCGGTTCCTCTTTGGAAGAGATTAAGAGAATTATTGATTTGGTTGATGATAAAGAGTATATTGGTGTATGTATTGATACATGTCACTTGAATGATGCCGGATATGATATGAGTAAGTTTGACGATTTTTTAGATCAATTTGATTCTTTGATTGGTATTAGAAAAATAGGTTGTGTTCACGTTAATGATAGTAAAAATCTTTTAGGTGCTCATAAAGATAGACATGAAAATATTGGTTTTGGAACTATCGGATTCGATAATTTAATTTCTATTATTTATAATGAAAGACTAGAAGATGTTCCTAAAATATTAGAAACTCCTTATGTAGATAGGGAGTATGCTCCTTATAAATATGAAATAGAGATGATAAGAAATAAAGAATTTGATTCAGGAATTCTTGATAAAATAAGAAAACAAGCGTAGGCTTGTTTATTTTTTTTCGTATGTTTTTCTTAAAATTTTTACGTTTTCTGGAGTAAGTTTTTCCTTTGCTTCTTGAATTAATTGCTCTTGTCTTTCTATATATTTTAGGGATGGTTTTTGTTTGATTTTTCTTCTTAATCTATTTTGATAAGAGATTAGTTTTTCTTCTAGTACTATTTTTTGTAGGACATAGGGTAAATTGTTGATTGCATATTCATTTGCTTGTCTTTCCATTAATAATGAATCATGATATTTTATATATTCTTTTCTGTTTGTAGCAATCAAAAGGTCATTAAATAATTCTTCTTGTTCTATATTTTTTACTCTTGTTAAATATTCAAATTGTCGTATATGAAAGGTTTCGTGTAAGAGGTCAAAGGTTATTTCCATTAAAAGTTTATAAAAAATTTTTTTCTTTATTGTTTGTTCACTTTCAAAAATAGCTCTGTCTACTTTTATTGTATTTCCGCTATTTGGTGTTTTTCTTGCTTCCATTATTGCATCTGTATATGTAAATTTTAAGGCTATATTATTTCCTTGATTTTCATTTAAATAATTAAATAGGTGCTGTGTATATAATAACAAATCAGAAGGCGAAAAAAGTTCTTGAGATAGTACATATTTATGAATAAATATTGCTAAGGTATCTTTATCTACTTTTGTATTACCGTAAAGAATAGTATTTACTAGGAGTTCTTTTAATACTTTTTGTTCTTCTTTGGATAAAGGTTCTTTTTTACTTTTTTCATTTAGATTAGCTATAAAATTGTTTTCATATTCTAGTATCTTTTCTGCCATCTTTTCGTTATCCTTTCGGTTTTGTTATTTCCTTATTATATTATAATTATAGGTATTTATAAATATTTATTTTTGTTTTCATTATATAGATTTAATAATTGCTGGTATAAATTAGGATTTAGTTTTCTTTTTAATTCTATAAAACTTGTTTCATTTCCCTCCAAAATTTCGCTATAATTTTTCATAATAAATTGGTATAATATAATTGTTTCGGAGTCTGTTAGAGAAATATTTATGGTTTCTCCATAATCTTTTATCATTCTTGGAGTTAATTTTGGTATATAACTTTTTATTAATTCTTTATACATATTTCACCTCATTAAAATATATGATATAAGTTTTAAAAAATGTGATAGAATAATTATTAAGAAAAGAGGGATAGATTTTGAGTAAGTTACGATTAAATCAGCAAGAGAAGAAGATTAATTATAATCAAATTATATCTAGACGATTTCTTATTTTTTTGGTTGTTCTTCTTTTATTATTTAGTGTTGTTGGAATAAAATTATATTCTGTTATGATAGTAAAAAAAGATGAGTATAAGAGTGAATTAAAAGAATTATCTTATACTAAAGTAGAAGGTACTAGCTCTCCTAGAGGTAGAATTTATGATAGAAATTATAATATTATTGTAGATAATAAAGCTGTTAAAAGTATTACTTATAAAAAAGATAAAAGTATTAGTACTAGTAAAATGATAGAATTAGCTTATTTAGTTTCACCGCATTTGGAACTTTCTTATTCTAGTTTAACAGATCGAGCTAAAAGAGAATTTTATCTTGCGAAATATCCTGATTTGTGTAAGAAGAAGATTACTAGTAAGGAAAATGAAAAAGTTAAGACAGGAGAACTTAGTACTACGGATTTAGAAGAGTTGAAAATTGAACGTATTACAGAAGAAGAATTAGCAACACTTACGGAAGAAGATTTAAAAGCAGCCTATTTATATTATCTTATGAATCGTGGTTATACTTATGATGAGAAGGTTATTAAAGAAGATGCTACGGATCAAGAATATGCTTATATTGCTGAACATAATAGTGAGCTTGACGGATTTAATACAGTTTTAGACTGGGAGAGAGTATATCCTTACGGTGATACTTTTCGTAGTGTTTTAGGTACGGTTTCTACGACAACGCAAGGTCTTCCGGCAGAAGAGAAAGATGAGTATTTAGCTAAAGGTTATGCTTTAAATGATCGTGTTGGTCTTAGTTATCTTGAGAAAGAATATGAAGAGTATTTAAAAGGTGAAAAAGCAGAGTACCAAGTAGTTAATTCCCATGAGTTAAAGCTTGTGAAAGAGGGAAAAAGAGGTAATGATATTGTCTTATCGATTGATATTAATCTGCAACAGGAAGTGGAACGTATTTTAACAGAACAAGTATTGAAGGCGAAAAGTGAACCTAATACAGAGTATTATGATCATTCTAGTGTAGTTATTCAAGATCCTAATACTGGTGAGATTTTAGCCATGGCTTCTAAGCAGATTGTTGGTGATAAAGTGGTGGATAATACGACGAGTATCTTTTTATTACCTATTACTCCTGGTTCTGTTGTCAAGGGTGCTTCGATGCTTGTTGCTTATAATACGGGTGCAGTAAAGATTGGTGAATATATGCTAGATGAATGTGTTAAAATTGCTGGTGCACCTGAGAAATGTTCTTCTGTTAACAATCTGGGTACTATTAATGATATTACTGCACTTGCAAAAAGTAGTAATGTCTATCAGTTTAAAGCGGCGATTCGTGTTAATGGACAAGAGTATTCTAGGGGAATGAAACTTAATTTTAATCAGAGTGCATTTGACACTTATCGCAATATGTATCATTCTTTTGGTCTTGGTGTTGCGACTGGAATCGATTTGCCTTCTGAAGGATTAGGGTATGGTGCTAAACAAGATACTAATTCTGGTAATTTACTTGATTTTGTCATGGGACAATATGAGTCTTATACACCTTTACAACTTTCTCAGTATATTTCAACGATTGCGAATAATGGTAGTAGACTCGCTCCACATTTATTAAAAGAAGTTCATGGAGCAACGGATGATGCTTCTTTGGGAAAGACTATTTTGACTGTTGAGCGGGAAGTTTTAAATACTATTGATACACAGCCAGAGTATATGGCACGTGTAAAAGAAGGTTTTTATGCTGTTATGCATTCTAGTGGAGGATATGGACGTGGATATATCGATGATCGCTGGGATGCAGCTGGAAAAACTGGTACTTCTCAAAGTTTTGTTGATACAGATGGTAATGGTATTATAGATACGGAGACCATAACGTCATCCTTTGTTGGTTATGCACCTGCTAATGATCCAGTTATGAGTATTATGGTTACTTCTCCCAATTCATCTCATCCTAATTCTAATACGGATTATGCTAGTTTAGTAACATTACATATTACTAAAGAAATTACTAATAAATTTTTTGAGATGTATTATGCACAGTAATTTCTGTTGAAGTGTGTAATTTAATTACTTCTTATGCATATTTTTTCATTATGTATAAGCTCAAAAATGTCAAATTTGATATTTTTTGTTTTTTGTGATATAATCTAGCCACATTTGAGAGAGGTGTTTTTATGGGACGATTAATACGTCATAAAAATGAGAAGAAAAAAATATTAATTCCTGCTGGTATTGCAGCAGCTATTGCGGTTGTTGCTGGTTCTTATCTTTACAGTGAATCTGGTAAGGTTACTTTGGTTACAAAAGAACCTACCACCATGGATGCTTTTTCTGATAAATTAGGTATTGATTATGACGATTTAAAACGTTGGAATAAGAAGCTAGGTGAAGAACTACCAGAAGGAGTAGAGGTTGTTGCGAAAATAGATTTAGATAAGAAAGATGATCAACAAAAATATACGATTCAAGTTGGAGATACAGTTGAGTCTATTGCATCTTCTTTTGGTCTTACAGAAGAGACTTTGGCTAAAGTAGATAAAGCTTTAAAAAGTAATGAATCTATTGCTAAGAACTATGGAGAAGAAGTAGAAATCTATAGTCGAAATTCTACAAGTTATAAGAGTATTAATTATATTATCGAAAGTGGAGATACTTTAGGTTCTATTGCTTCCTATCTTGGTGTTAGTATTAGTGATATTAGAGAACAGAATGAACTTACTAGTGACACTGTTCTTGCAGGACATGTATTATCTGTTACTGCTTCTATGACTGATGAGAAATACGAAGAAGTTACTGATCGTAATGAGAAGTTGGCTTATCAATTGTACGTGGATTTAGCACAGGGAGATGTTAAAGCTCCTGAGGTAGAAAGTAGAAGTGTTGAAGAAGAAAGTACTTCTGTTCAAGATACTAGCAATTTTTTATCAGGTATTGATGTTTCTTCTTATCAAAATGAAATTGACTGGACTAAAGTTAAAGAAGCTGGTGTCGATTATGCAATTATTAAAATGTTTGATTCTTATTTTATGGAGTATCAAAGAGATCCTGAGACATTGGAACTTAATGGTACGTTAAGTAAGTTAGATAGTCAATTTTTAAATAATATTCATGGTTGTGAAGAAAATGATATTCCTTATGGTATTTATATTTATAGTCGTGCTGTTACAGAAGAGCAAGCAAGGGTTGAAGCTTATAAATTTTTGAAGTTTGCTAAACAGTATCAGATTCAACCATCTTGGCCAATCTATTTTGATGTTGAACCTTTAGATAATGAGCCATTTTATGATGAGAATGGTAATGCAGTCAATGCTCGAGACTTTTTTGCGAACCATCCAGATCAAATCGTTAATAATTTTAAAGCCTGGGCAAATATCTTAGAGGAAAATGGTTATTATTGTGGTATTTATTGTAATGATAATGGTTTAAAACAATTAGATCCTGATGGTAGTCAGTTAAGTGATTATGCGGTTTGGATTGCTAAATTTAAATATGGTGCTGGTAGTGGAGTAGTTAATAATAATGAATTGCTTGATGTTACTTATTCAGGTAATTATGGAATTTATCAATTTTCTGAAACTGGTACTTGTCCGGGTGTTGATGGTTTTGTCGATAAATCTTATGCTTCTATTAATTATGGTAAATTTATAGAAGCAGGAGGGTTTAATCAACCATTAACTGATGAAGAAGCTAGTAAAATAAAAGCTTTGCAATAATATTTGAAAAAAGGCTGAAATGAAAAAGTAAATTCCACTTTGAAAGGTTAAATTCCATGTTTATCAGATTTTAATTAATAAACATTCTTA
>CALVJR010000010.1 GCA_944332295.1 uncultured Bacilli bacterium
AATTTTTTTGATATGGCAGAAAATTATATTAAAACTGCCATAATTTACTTATTGACTTTTACCAGATGTTCTTTTAAAAATATATATTTTATCTTTTTTTATCTATAGAATCATTAAAATATCTTCGACCAATTTTATGATTAGAAAACATTTCATCCAACTGTTCATCCGTTGTTTTAAGACAACTATGATTTAGTGTATCCACAATATATTGATTCCCATCATACTGAATTAAAATTTCATCAATTACTTCTCTTGGTTCATCAGGCTCATTTACAATCTCACCAATATATTTGTGCTCGAATGGTTCGTTAAAACCATGATTTCTATTAAAAAAACTAAATAGATATATAAACTCTTGTCCTGCAATATTTCTTTTTCTCATATCACTGATAAACAAAGAAAGTCTATCAATACTATTATCCAGCTTATTATTATCTGCATAAGATATAAATTGTTGCAAAAAAGAAGTGGCATCATTGGTATAACCAAATAAATTATTCATCTTCTGAATTTTTTGATTATAAAAATCCTGATTACCTAAAATAACGTCAATATTGGTTAAAGGAAATCCCATTTTAGCATTAGTTAAATCACTTAGTCTATTTTCATTAATATTAATAGCCATTGGTTCCAATTCAATAATACCATTCGCTGTTGCCATACCAACTCCTATATGTTCATTAAATACATCTTCCTTAGAATCTAATACTACTCCATAGATTTGTTTATCATCCATCATATCGATTAATTTAGTAAATATTCTAGCAAAATCCCAACATACAATAGGTGTATCAATATTGATAGTTTCTAATTTACTCTTATTAAACTCTCTTTCCATCTTACGATACATATAATTGATATCATAAGAAAACAACTCACACAACTTAAAATAAACAAATAAACCCTTTTCCTCAGGAGTAAAATCTTTAGGCATATCATGAAATACATAATCACTAATTTGAGGATTTAACTTCCATTCTCCCTCCTCACCATAAAAATATATAGTATCATATTTGTTGGATTTCATTCGCCATATTCTCAAAATTCCATTTTTTAATTCATCGTTCGCAACCATAAATAAACTCCCAAAGATATTTTATAAAAGATTATTTTTATTATATCATAGAGTAATATTTTTTACATAGTCTATCTAAACAAAATAAAAAAGAATTAGTATAAATATAATACACCAATTCTTTTATTACTGAATTCTATCATTAATTTTCAAAATAATAAATTTGATCAAAAAGCTCTTCTAAACTCTTTTTCCTAATAGAAAATTGCATACTCTTATTTTTATTTTTCCCGAAATCTTTACCACTCTTAGCAAATCTTAATATTAAAGCAACTGATATATCTTTCTCTTCAATACACTTTATAAAAGCTCCGATACCCTTATATTTATAGCACTCTAATTTATAATATCTAAAATAAAAATTGTCATTAGAAACAGTCTTACTCGCATAAAACAAAGCAAGATAACGAAGTTTGACACGTAATCTTTGCTCCAGAGAATCAAAAAAAATAAAAGCTCTATCTTCCAAGAAATTCAACTCATTATCATAGATTCTTATGAAAATCTTTTTACTATCATAATCAATCTTTAATTCAAAATAATACTTATCATAAACTAAAACTTTTCTATTTAATTTTAAATTGACAATTAACTTCTTATGTTCTTGGTACATCTCATCTCTTATTCCATAAGTTTCTAATAAGTAATTACTTTCAAACAAATCAGGACCATCAAATGCTAAAGAGAATAAACTTATATTGTACCTACTAAATCTTTGCGTACATTTTACTTCTATACCATAATAATCAGGTAAAAACATACTATCAGGATTTTTACCAAGTTGATTTTCTAATGTAAGCCCAGCAGAATTATATAAATTATTATTAATGCCTTTCATATATCCTTTCATATTTATTTTTTTAAATTCTTCAATTATTGTTTCAAATTCTTTTTCCATATTCCACCTCTTTTAGAGGGTTATGCTATCAGTTGGTTAGAGCGATATTTGTTGATTCTTGGAATAAAAATTATATTTTGGATAAGTTCGGGCGGTCACAAAGCAAAAAAAAAGACCAGCAGGGTCCTTTTGTTTCATAATGGTGCGGGTAACAGGAGTTGAACCTGCACGTCTGGGACACTAGATCCTAAGTCTAGCGCGTCTGCCAATTCCGCCATACCCGCAACTGATAATGGTGGACCCTACTGGACTCGAACCAGTGACCGCCCGGTTATGAGCCGGATGCTCTAACCAACTGAGCTAAGGGTCCATGACTCCTTAATCATAACACATTTAGGGCGGTCACGCAAGAGATATTGTAAAAAAAATTACTTTTTATCATCATTATCGTATCTACTAGATAATTTTAAAGCACAAAACAAAAATAAAACTAAAATAAATAAGATAATTCCAAGGATAATATACCACATATTATCTTTTCCCCTTTTCTTTTAGTATATCAACTTTTTCAAAATATTAGTCCAAAAACCAGAAAAAAACTATACAAAAATGTATAGTTTACTTATACATAATCCCTATATATTCACTAAAGGATTATACTTTTGATATAGACTATCACTATATTTAATTATTTTATCTCTAGCTAACCGGTAAACAAAAAATGATTTAACAACATCTAATTCTTCAATATTTTCGTAATTAATCTTTATTTTATCATATATTTTATTAGGAACCATCCAATCTAATGCTTGCATATTTGCTTTTATCTCATAATCTTCTGTTTCTTTATCATCTAACATTGTAATGATACTTCCACTTTTTGCTCGATTATAATCACTTTTACAATGAGCAAGCTCATGTAATAAAGCAAAATAAATATCAGCATATCTTTTATGTTTTCTCGTTATATATATTGCAGGTTTATCATTTAATACTTTAAATGCACCTCTTACCTTAGTACCTCTTAAATCATCTTGGATAGCTAAAAAAATACCATTCTTATTAAATTCCATGATTAATTTATTCTCATCAAAAGAATGATTACTTGCTTCCATTTTAATAAATTCCACCAATTTATTAATATTTTCTTTTGTATATTTTTCAACTTCTTGATTTTCAATAATTCTATTACATCTTTCTAACCATAAAGCTAATAATTCTGGTTTATCATTTTTACTTTTATAAAAAATCACATTATTTTCTTTTGTTAATGAATTAGGATTAGTAATTCTTAAATATTTTAATATATCTTTTGCGATAGCATAATCATTTCTAGAGTCGCTATATTTTACCTGATACTCATTAGCTAATTCTTTATAACTAAATCTATTAATATAATTTCTAATAGATAAATGATTCTCATCCAGATAATTTTTAATTACTTTATCCATTTTATAATTTTGTTCAGTATTTTCAATATAACTTACTGGAATACCAGTAATAAAAGAAATGTTATATATCATATTTTGAGACAATTCAACGTTACCCTTTATAATATCTATTAAGTTTTTAGAGGTTGTATTAATTCGATCAGCAAATTCTTTTATACTAATATTCTTGTACTCTAAAAATTCACCTAATTCTCTACCAAATTTATTCATCATAAAATCTGAGTTTAGCAGGAGTAAAGTCATTATAATGATCATAACTTACATACACAAAAATTATTTCTCTTTCGTCTGTTGATGGCATTACTATTAATCTTATTACTCCACCATTTTTTTCTAAATTAAAAGACCAAAAACCACTATTTTGATATCTTAACGGTCCAAATTTATAAATTGTCGTCATAATTGGATTGTTTTGTAATTCTTTAAATGAATTGTGATTCGTAATCTTTTCCGTTATGTCTTCTAAATTAGCTAATTCCTTTCTATGTTTTTTTAAGTTTTTTACTGAGTTATCAAAACTTTTTGTATATGTTATGTGCATTTTTTCTTGTTCCTCCTTCTTTTCTCATACACCTCCTTATCTCATTTGTTAATATATTAACATATACGTTAACATATGTAAATGATATTTCCAAAAAAAATAAAAGATTTTCATCTTTTATTCTTTCTCCAAAACTTCATTTATTTTATTTCTTGCATTAACAACATCATTCATATTAGGTTGCATTGCATAACCTTTTCCGTTCAATATAGCAATATCTGCATCCCATAAATCAGATCCATCCACCGATTGAGTAATGAACCTCCATTCCGCACCATCAATCGTATCTTTAGCAATATCAGTAATTACACTTCTTGGAATAGTTGTTGTATATAAATTACTTAAAGAATCTAATATTTCTTTATAATTAACAAAAGAATTGGTACTCTTTAGCTTTTCAAAGATAGCAATAATAATCTTTTGACAATTCTGCTGTCTTACTCTATCTCTTCCAACGAAAGCATTTCTTTCTCTTGCAACAGTTAAAGTTTCTATTCCATTTAACTCTTGGCATCCTTTTTTTACATATAACTTTTTCTTACCACGATCATCATAGGAATTTAAAATCAATGCATGAGTCGTCGTAAAACTTTGATCAGAACAATAAGTAATACCACCAACTTTATCTACTAACTCTACTAAACTCTCTGTTGTAATATGAATATTATAATCAATTGGTACTTCAAAAAACTCAGCAACAGATTTCTCTGCTTTATCTAACCCGAAAGCATACATATGGGATAAAGAATCTTTTTTACCATTCATTCCAGAAATATTCATATAATAATCCCTTGGAATACTAGTCATTAATATTTCATGAGTATTCATATTAACAGTAACAATAGTATTATAATCAATTAGGCCATCAAAATCCCTACCAGCAATATAAATATTAAAACTACTCTTCTTCTCCTCTTCTTCCTTCTTTTCAACATCGGTTGCAATATCAAACTCATAAACTATTTTAAAAGAATCTTTATCAAGACTATCATTAACATTTAATAAAACATCATAACTAGCTTTATCAATCAACATAAAATCAATATCTTTATTTAATACATCACTTACCATAGTAGTAACATTATCATAAGAAGAACTCTTAATAGAAAACTCACTTTCTACCTCTTTTAAAGCCTTCTTAATATTACTACTATTCTTATAATAATAAATAGTACCTTTAATATCTTTCTTCTTATATTTATTCTCTTTATTAGTAACAATATAATAAGTAGATATCTCTTTTTTTACATTACTAAAAGACTCATTTAAAAACTCATTTCCATAATATAAATAATAACTACCTACACCACTTAATACAATGGAAATAAGTATTAAACCAACACCAATTATCTTAACTACTTTCTTCTTTAAATTAATAAATACAATAGATAAAACAATAAGTATAGAAATTACTAAAATAATAAGTATTAAGTATTTAGTAGGTAAAATATTAATACTAAATAAGAAATATAAAAATATACTAAATACAATAACTACAATAATACTTAATATATTTAATTTACTAATATGATATTTCTTAGTCTTATCCTTAGTCTTTTTCATTTGACACCTTCTCCAACAATTCATTAATTCTATTAGATGCATCTTTTCTACTTTCTTCATCAGGTATCGTTACATATAATCTCATACCTGGCATAGAATAAGTTTCCATATAAGTAGAAGCAGCAGTACCAGTAACAGCTTCTCTATAAACACTCCATTTACTCATAGTATCTATTTGATTTCTAACATATTTTTTTATAGTATCAGTAGGAATATTAGTTTGAAATAAATCTTTTAAATCATCTAAGATATTACCATAATCTTTAAGTAATTCCTTACTACTAGAAATCTTAGTAATAATAGCTTCAATAATTCTTTCTTGATGTTCTCCTCTAGTATTATCTCCATTAGGCATCTTCTTACGTTCTCTAGCATATTCTAAAGCTTCTTTACCATTTAAATGAATCATACCTTTTTCAAAGTATCTAGTTCTACCTTGGAATGCTACATCATTATTAACATCAACACCATCAATAGTATCTACTAGTTTAATAACACTATCAAAGTTAACTCTAATGTAATAAGGAATATCAATCTCTAAGAAATCTTCTATTGTATTAATAGACATATCAATACCATAAATTCCCGCATGAGTTAATTTATCTTTAAGACCAGTAGTACCATGAAGTTGTACATACATATCACGAGGAATATTAGTAAGTAAAACTTCATGAGTATAAGGATTAATCGTTACTACAATATTAACATCACTTCTAGATACACTATCAATATGACCATTCGTATCAATACCACTAATTAAAATATTCATAGGTCCATATTTTTTCTCTTCTTCTTGTTCTTTTTTCTGAATCACATCTATCGATAACTCAGCAATAACCCTAGTATTAGACTGAAAAGAATCCATATTTTCATCTAATATCTCTTTATTAGTAGAATTAATCAATAAACTATCTACATCACCATTTAATAAATCTTTAACGATAGTATTCATATTCGTATATTCCTTATCATGAATAGTAATACTATCACGAACTTCCTCTAATACTTTTTTATAATTATTAGACTGTCTTTCAAAAATAGCCATAGTTTTATCTTCTAAATCATCTAACTCTTTATATTTACTATCTTTCTTTACTACAACATAATAAATCTTCTTCTCTTTTACTTCTTCTATCGTATCAAAAAAAGAATTTGTAGTCCAAACATAATAAATACCAATAAAAGACAATGTACCAAAAAGTAACATAAAAACAAGTAAAATAATAGACAAAACAAATCTTTTAACCTTAAAAGAAAAAATAGTAAAGAAAATACCAAGTACTACAACCAATACACTAAGTATAACTAAATATTTAACAGGTATTAATCCCATTCTATATACACTAACTAATAATAGAATAAATACAATATCTAAAACAATACTAATCACTCTATTAATATATTTAAATACTCTCATATAACCACGCCTTCTCATTGTTTGTAAGATAATTTATAAATTATTATGAGCTTAATACTTTATTTAATCTCTTTTTCTTTCTATTTAGTATTATTTGCTTTAATGCAATAAGAATATAACGGTTTAATATTATTGATGAAATTATCATTATTATTATGTTCATAATATTTAAGTAACTGTTATTAACGTAATATAAGATTATTGATATTGCAAATTGTAATATTATAACAGCATAATTTTTCCAACCGATTTTTAATTTTACATACTTTTGGACATCTACCATTCTATATATACACATAATCAAAAAAGCTAATATGATACTAATGGCCGAAGCCCGAACACCAATTATTTTAACAAATAATAAATTAATAGCTATGTTTATAACTCCGGACCAAAATGAGGTCTTTGCAACAGCCTCGGTCTTTTTTAATGCAATATATATTCCGCCAACAAAAGATATAATAATATTAAAAAAAGAGCCAATTACTAATGGTGGAATATAAATATAAGCTTCATGATAATTATGACTAATTATGATATTGAAGCATAATGGTAGCACACTTATCATGCAACAGCATACAGCCGATGAAAAGAAGAGCACTTTTTTTAATGTATCAGAAAAGAATTCATCTTTATCATCCTCATTTATATGTAAAGATGACGACTCTGTCCAAGATAAATTAAAAATATTGTATAAGCTTGCAACTATTGTTGCAAACTTATGAGAAACTGCAAAAATCCCATTTGCTGTTGCACCTATAAATATCGTAATTATTGTTCGATCAGATGCATTTATAATCCACCACATAATACTGTTTGGTACCAGTGGGGATGAATATTTTAAATATTTTTTTACACTATTTTTATTTATTTCATTAAAATCAACTAACGTATATAATTTGTTCGATATAAAAAGATAAAATGTACAAAATAAATTTGATAATGCCGTTGCTACTAATACGCCGTTCCCCTGCATTTTAAATCCAAGTATAAATATTAAATTGAAAACAATATTACTAACTCCAGCAATTATACATCCAGCGGAATATTTAATATTATTACCTAATCCTCTAGCACTTTGTAAAAACAAATTTGATAAAATAGTTGCAATAATACAAGTATATAAACTCATTTTATATGGAAACTTAAATATTAATGATACAATTAAATAAATAATTGAAAAAATAACAATTAATACTAAAACTACACTAAATATATTTGTAAAAACTCCCGTTTTCTTTTTATTATTATCACGGCAATCTATCAGAAATCGAAACATTGACATTTCTAATTGTATTGTTATAACAGGTACAAAAAGGCCTATATATGTTATTATCAAGTCAACTTGACCATATTCTTTGGTTGATAAAAAATATGTATAAAATGGAATAAGTAAAAAAGATATAAATTGTGTACATATTTTTCCAAGCATAATAATTAATGTGTTTTTTGCTAATTCTTTACCCTTTGACATTTTATCCTCCTATTTGAATTGATTTTTGTCATAAACAAATAAATATAATTACTATAAAATAAAATTATATAAATCAACATAACAATCCGTTCTATCTAGAAATTATAACACCAGATTCATTTTATAAATTATAACTTTATATATTTATTAATAATTTTTAAATTGTGATTTCCATGCGTTAATTTTTTCTTCATCAATATGTACTTTGGTCTCAAATTCTGAATTTATAACCTTTTCAATTTTGTCAATTTCTGTTCTTAAGAAACAATTAATATTATATTTTTCACGAATATCAAGAGCTCTATTGTCTACTGCAATAATAATACTTCTACATTTATGTTGCATAGCAAATATTCCTGCATGCAATCTGGTTCCAACATAATCAATATCCATATTTAAAATATTATCATAGCTTTTTAAGTTTGGATTAACCATTTTTATATTATCGATATTTTCAAATGATTTAATATACTGATAATCACGAGACCCTTGTATCCAAAAATATACATTTTTATAATTACGCTGCAATACATCTATTAATTTTTGATCATTTTCCTTATCAGGGCAATAATCGGTTAATGTAAATATTACATTTTCACTTTTTTTAGTAGGTATTTCTTTACAAAAATCACGTGTAAGCATCCACATTGTTGCACATCCTGTATTAATTGCTTTGATCCCAATGCTCTCTAAAAATTTTTTTGTTCTTTCGTCTCGTGTAGAGTGAATATACTTCTTAGAGAGTGTTTTTTTGTAAAGTAATTTTGTGTACCAATTAACTTTTTTAGCATTAGGATTTATACCAACACCAACAAGAATTGATTTTTTATATGGCCTGTAATTAAATATATTTACATTCCAATTATTCCACGGTAAACACATATTATAATTTAACAGATTTGTACCAGCTATAAATTTATATTTTGCTTTTTCTAAATATTTTATTGTAGCATTTCTATAAATATTTTGATAAAAGTGGGTAATAGGTGTGTGTGTTCCATATTTAACCAAAAAATTATTACTTAATATATCACTTAACTCTCGTTCAACAGAATTAACTATAATATAGTCTCCCATGTTTTGACTGCCAGAAGATGTATCAAATAATACGTTGAAATAAAAATCTTCTGATAAGGTATTTAAAAAATTATTATAATATTTTTTTGTTGTTAAATTTTTTGAAATTTTTAAACTTTCTGCTTTCATTGCCATTCTTTTCTCCTTATCATTCAATAATTTTTCTATACTTTTTGCAAGATTGATTTCAAATTTATTATTTTTTTTATCCAAAATAATTG
Organism: uncultured Bacilli bacterium; assembly: GCA_944332295.1. Classification (GTDB taxonomy): domain Bacteria; phylum Bacillota_I; class Bacilli_A; order RF39; family UBA660; genus Faecimonas. The sequence goes on from CALVJR010000010.1 coordinate 9,661, forward strand.
CACATTTATTATTAACATATTCTGGAATCCCACCAGAGTTTGTTGTTATAATTGGTAGGCCACATGTAAGCGATTCTATTATTGTGAGTGGTGCTGGATCATCCCAAATTGAAGGCAAAACAGCAATATCAGCCAACTGATACAATTCATAGATTTTATCATAATCAATATATCCAGTAAAAACAACTTTTTTTTCTATAGATTTTACTTTTGATTCTACTTCCAATTCATATTTAGTTTTGGCATTTATACTATTTAATGATGCTCCAACAATCAATAATTTATATTTTCCTTTTACATAATTTAACGCATTTAATAATTCAAGAACTCCTTTTTCTGGAACGATTCTACCAGTAAACAATAAAACTTTATCATCATGCTCTATTTTATATTTTCTTAGAAGCAAACCCTTTCTTTCCTTGGAGATATTTTGGTGAAATTTATCTTGATTAATGGCATTTTTCAACACAACAAATTTCTCTGAGCTTAATTTTAAATAATTTTGTAATGATTTTGAAATGTAATTACTTACACATATAAACTTTTTTGTTTCTTTTATTATTTTTTCACAACCATACAATCCCGGGAATTCGTTGTGACAATGGTAATAATATCTTCCTTCATATTTTCTATAGTTTTTTCTCCATTTTAATGCCAAAAATTGTGTTGGATGATTTTCTAATAATACCTTATCATAATTATATTTCTTTAAATATTTACTTACTTTATTAAGATAGTATAATCTTTTTAAAATAAATCTATAACTTTGACTATTTGTTTTTTTTAACCAATTTTTTGCTACAAAAAATAATGCCTTATCTAAAAAATTAATAATTTTGGGTGTCTTTATAAAAACAAAATTTGATTGTGTATACACTTTAGAGCTTTGTTTTGCAATTTCATCATAATCAGAATATACTATTATGTTTAATGGATTTTTTTTGTTTAATTCATTTTCATTTAATAGATTTACAATTAAATTTTCTACTGCTCCACCTTTAGATGCTGGTACAGGTAAAAAACCACTTGTTATGATTGCTAATTTCATAAGCTTACTCCTCTCTTATAATTTAATCTATTTGCTTTTAATCCTAAACCAAGTATCATAAAAATATTTAATGCTGCTGGAGGTAACCAATATCCTCCTTCAATAAGTCCAACAATTAACCAAATAATTATAGCTAAATGTGTTGCCTTTGATATATAATTTTCATTTTTTGACAATTTTAAAAACACAAAAAATACAGAATAAAGCAAAAGCAAGCCGATGATTCCTGTTTGGACAAAAACTGCCAGTGGTAACATTTCATATGCTAAGCCAGAAAATTGAATTATACCATAAGGTCCTATAATATATGCTAAAATACTATTTGAATATTTTAATGAATTGAAAACTTCTATTAATCCTTCCGTTCTTCCACTCATACTTAACCAATTAGACGTTCCGAAGAAACGACTTGAAACAACTGGAAATAATTGAAATACTATAATAAATGATACACCACAAAGTAAAATTGTCATAATTTTCAATGCTAATGATTTTTTTGTTTTATCGTTTTCCATTAAAACGCCCAAAAATATAAAGAGAACTATTCCCAACCAACATGATCTAGATAACGTTAAAAAAGTAGTTATTACAAACAAGAATAGCGAAATTAATTGTTTTTTCGGTTGATTTGTATGTCTATAAAAGTAATATACAATTGGATATATTAAAATTAAACTTATGCCAAATAAATTACCATTTTGATAAGTTCCTACAATTTTTGCATTATTTACATCAGTCCCATTAGCTTTAGTCATATACCATAATGGTCCTAACTCTTGATAATCAGTTAAATTCACTGTGAGCCCTGGAATGGCAACAGTTTCTATTTTAAATATATATTGCAGAATTGCATATATACATAAAAAGAAAAATCCATAGATAATAGTTCTTATAATCTTATCCATTTTTTCTTTAGTATCTACTAAATCATATACTATAAAAAATATTAATGGATAAATACATAATGGAATTATATATCCAATTACAGAAGTAATAGTAACATTTTTTACAAGAATAATATAGAAATATTTTAAGAAGAAATAAGCAATTCCTAGCAAAATTAATCCGCCTAAAGGAATCTTCTTAATTTTTCCTTCCTTAATAACTTTGGCACACCAAATGACAAAAGTAATAGCAAAAATTACATTTCCTAATGTTAAAGGAATTCCGCCTAATTTTATTCCTGCTTTGGGAAACCATAGATTCCAAAAAATAGTTATTAATAATAAATTAAATAATGTTTCTGTTTTTTTCTTAATGGATATATCTTCCATAATTTTACTCCCCCTAAAAAAATTAAATGCTTTTTAGATATTTTGCTTTCAAATTTTTTGCTTCTTTATTGATATTATAATTATTTAATTTTATTGTTTTTAAAATTAATTTTCTTATATCTTTATCAGTAAGTAAATTTATACACTCATGTGACCATAACTTCGCATTTTTACTTAATGGTATAAATTCTACGCCGTTTGATATTTTTGCAATTTTAGGAACTTCTGTAGAAGCTACGCATGGTAACCCAGCACATTGAGCTTCAATTAATACCATTCCTAGTCCTTCATACAAGGATGGAAATAAAAACAAATCCATAGCTTGATACAATTCATTAGCATCACTTCTTTGACCTAAGAATTTTACATTTTTATCTAATCTTAACTCATCTACCTTATTTTGTATTTCTTCTTTTAAAGGGCCTTCTCCTATTAATAAAAGAATTGCATTTTTGTCCTGTTTATAAATTTCATTAAATATATCAATTAGAAATTCATGATTTTTCTGTTGTACAAATCTACCAATATGTCCTATAACTAATTGATTATCTTTTATATTTAATTCTTTTCTTTTTTCTTTTCTTATCTTTTCATCATATTTAAACTTATCTACATCAATAGCATTATTTAATAAATATACTTTTCCTTGATCATAAGTTTTGTTTCCAAATAACCATCTTCCTGCTAATTCACTGCAGCAAAAATAGTCTGTTGCGAAAACTTTACTAAATGGTCTTAATATATTTTTTAATAATGTTTTCTTCCATTCTTTTTTATTCGAAGTAGAATGGCTATGTGCAATTCTTACTGGAACTTTAGCACTTTTAGCTGCCCAAAGTGAAAATACACTTAATGCATTAATATGAGAATGCACAATTTTATATTGTCCATCTTGTAATACCTTTTTTAAAGTCTTATGATACTTAAATACTTTTTGATAAGGTGGTATCAAAATTACTTTACCACCTAACTTTTCTATTTCCTCTGTAGGAATACGAGTAGAATCATCATCACAAATAAAATCAAACTGGATTTTATCTCTATCTATATGACGATAATAATTCATCACTACCGCTTCTACTCCTCCACCTACCCATTTACCCATGATTTGAGCAATTCTTATAGGTTCATTCTTCTCCATACAACACCTCTTTACAACAAAAGTGTCTATGCAAAACATAGGCACTTTAATTATTATATTACCGCACTCACTGTTTTTAACGCATACTTAATATTTAACTACAAACTTATATACATCTATCTTATTTGATTAAAATTATTCTGCACCTTTACCAAATAATACTGCTGTAAAAGTCTTAAAGAATATTTTAATATCAAGTATTAATGAATAATTGTTAGAATAATATTTTTCTAATTTTAGTCTCTCTTTAAAACTTGTCTTACTTCTTCCATTTACTTGCCAATATCCTGTGATACCTGGCTTTGTTTTAATAATATCTTCGTAGTATTCTTCCATATCTTCTTTTTCTCTAGGTAAATATGGTCTATTACCAATAATAGACATATCCCCTTTTAAAACATTAATAAGTTGAGGTAATTCATCAATAGAAAGTTTTCTAATGACTTTTCCTACTTTTGTAATTCTAGGATCATTTTTAAATTTCTTATTTTTCTTATATTCTTCCGCAGCAACCTTATCCATCTCTAAAGTACGAAATAATACTTCATCTGCATTTGGTACCATAGAACGAAATTTATAAAATTTAAATTCTTTTCCATTCTTGCCAATTCTATTTTGTGTAAAAATAATAGGATGAAAATCTCCAGTTGCCATAGTTATAATCTTTAAAATAATACCAACTGGTATTAATATAACAACACCAATCAAACCACACACAATATCAAATACTCTTTTTACGAATAAATATCCTAATTTTCTAACAGATACTTTATTCACTCTTTCTAACTCTTCTTGCTCCTTCTGATAAGCATCTAAATCCATAATAATTTCTTTTGTCTTAATAATTTCTTCTTCACTACTATTTTCTTGTTCTTTTACTAATACCTCATCCATACCTATACTCCTTAACTTCTCTACTTATTTACTACTACAATTACTACTACAAACTTATCTTCTAATACCAAAGTTTTCATTCGCTACTACTTTGTTAAAGTTATTCTCTAATAAGTCCTCTATCATGTTATCACTTTTTACTATTGATTTCAATTTCTTTTTTAACTTTTTTATCTTAAAATCTTTCTCATGATGACAATCACTACCTAAAAAGGTAATTTGATGTTTCTTTAAAAAATAAATTAATGTCTTCTTAGCTTGACTACCATATTTACCAAACAAACTCTTATAGTTTCCTTGTAATAATACTCCCATTCTTAGATATTCTTCTATATGATCTGGATGTCTTTGAAAAATTCTATATCTTTCTGGATGAGCAAGTACTGGTACATACCCTGCTACTACAAGTTCATAAATAATATCTTTTGTATTATATAACATATTACCTAATGGAAATTCTAATAATATGTATTTAGAATTATTTAAAGTAGTTATTTCTTTCTTTTTTAATAACTTAATAAAATTATCATTAATAAATACTTCATTACCTAAATATAATTTAATATTTATACCTTCATCTTTTACTGCTTGAACTAGTTGATCAAATCTTTTTTTCTTATCCTCATTATTACAATTATATTTACTCTCTTCTATATAATGAGGTGTGATCATTAATTCTGTTATCCCTTGTTTTTCTGCTTCTTTTAATAAAGATATACTCTCACTTATATCTTTACTTCCATCATCTATCCCAAAAAGCAGATGTGAATGTAAATCTTTCATTATCTTCTTTTCTTCTTTTTCTTCTCGCCATAATATTCACTTGAATAATAACTATAATAGCTATTATCTTTTACAGAAGCTTTATTGATCACTACACCTGCTATCTTAGCATTTGCTTGAGCAAATACTTTTTTAGCTTTATCTAGGCTTTCTACTTTAGTCTTTTTATTACTTACTACAATAATATTAGCATCACTATACTTAGTCATTATCATAGTATCACTTAATCCTAATACTGGAGGGCAATCTAATAAAATAACATCATATATTCCCCTTAATTCTTCCATTAACTTTTTATTATTCTCAGACGCTAACAACTCTACTGGATTAGGAGGAGTTGGTCCTGTAGGTAATAAATCTATATTTTTATTACTAGTACCTACAATATATTTTTTTAACTTAATATCGTCTTTATAATTTAGAATTAAATTAGAGTAACCACCACTAGTTAAATTCATAACTTCAAAAATTTCATGTTGTCTACCTTTACGTAAATCACAATCTACAACCAATACTTTTTTACCTTCTTGTGCATAAGCAACTGCAAGATTAGCGGTAATAAAACTTTTTCCATCTCCTGATTGAGGTGAAGTACTTAGTATTACTTTCATTTCTCCATCAATTGCTTGAAATGCTAAATTAGTACGAATTGTTTTAATAGCTTCACTAAAAATAGATTTAGGGTTTACATTAATAATTAAATCTGTTGACATAACTCACTACTCCTTACTTTCTTTAGGAACTATACCAATTACAGTTAAACCTAATTTTTCTTCTACAGTTTCACTTGATTTAATAGTAGTATCAAAATAATACATAACAAATACTACACCAAAAGATAATACTACTCCAATCATTAAATAAATAACATTATCTTTTACATAATTAATATTATATGGAGCATCTGCTTCTTCTGCTTTATCGATAATTGCTACATTCTCTAAGTTATAAATATCTTGTATTTCATCAGAAAACACATCAGCTACTTCATTAGCTATTTCAGCAGCCATTTTTTTCTTTTCATTATTTACTGTAATACGAATAATTTCTGTATCTTCAACAGAAGATGTAGTAATATTTTTAGATAACTCATCTACAGTCATTTTTAATTTTAAATTATCAATTACTTGTTGTAATACTTTTCTACTAGTAATAATCTCACTATAAGTACCAATTAAGTTCTGATTTAATTGAGAATCAGTTTGACTATATTCTTTTTTACTCTCACCAACTAGTACAATCGTAGTATTACTTTGATACATTGGAACTCTTGTTAATATGGTATATACATTACCAATAATTACAATCACAACTATCGCAAGTATCATCCAAAGCAATCTAGATTTAAAATAACTATACACTTCTTTTAAATTTATCTCTTCCATACGAACCCTCCCTAAACGTGTATAAATCGTGCTTATTATAACATTTTTTATACCATTCGTCAATTTATTTTGTCATATTTTGTCAAAAAACAAAGCTAGAACAAAAAAAACTAGGAGCAACTCCTAGTTTACACTTAATGCTAAAACTAAATATTAATTTTAATCTTCTACTTTCTTAGCGGCAATAATTAAATAAGAATTTTCTGGATTATAAAAACAAGTTTGTAGTATTAAAATATCTTCATCAGGAATAGATACTCCTGTATCATAAATAGATTCTTCTTTTAACCATTGTAAATGTCTCTTATATTCTTTATTAGTTAAATTTAAATTAACATGTGATACATTACTAGTAGCAATATAAACAGAAAACATTTGATAATGATATCTAGTATAATCTGTTTGTAAATAAATATTATTATGAGTAGAATAATAATCAGAATTTAAATATTGTTCCAATCCTTTAAAAAGAGTATCCACATTAGGGGAATTATGTCCATAAATAATTAACTTTCTATCATTTAATTCATTTCTATAATCTAAAAAAACACTTCCTAAAGAGTTTTCTTGTTTATCTGGTAAGTGATTCAAATAAAACTCATTATCTTCTCCTCTAGGTACAACAGTATTAATATCAGTATTTGGTATATCTAATAAAGCAACAATATCCGAATTATTATATTGTATCCTATATTGTTCCATAACATTTACTGCAACATCTTCTACTTTTTCTTTTTTTACAGCAACATCTCTTGGTTGCTCTATTTCTATTTCTTTTTTATTAACTGGTACCAGTAATAACACAATACAAATCAAACAAATACCTGAAAGAACAATAACTAATCCCTTTCTCATCATAATAATCTTCCCCTTTTGTTATAGTACTTTTTTATTGTATTGGATATTTAGTATTTGTCAATATTAATAACATTTCAATTTAATATATATATTAATGAATATTATCACTCCTTAAATATATTTAATCAGAAAAAATCTAGCAACCATTTCCGGTTTTTTTGAAAATGTTACTAGATATCGTCATAATAGAAAGAAAACTATGAGTTTATCTGTTTTTAAGTAGCTACTATGATTGTGTAGATGGTAAGTTTAACTCTTTTACTTTATTTTTATTAATTGTCAAATAACTATAATTTAATTTATATGTTTGGACAATTCTTGCCTGTTCCAATTCTTTTTCACTGGCTTGCTCAAGTCTTGATGTTTTACAATCTAGGCTTTTTAATAATGTCAAAGTTTCTAGCAATTTTTCTCCTCCATGTTCTTTATAACTAGATAGTATTTGGTAAGCTTCTTCATCGTGGTAAGTTTTAAAGAAACAATATCCAATATAGTAATCAAATATAGGATGGTTTGTGACATATTTTCCATATAAGAAATAATCATAGGCTGTTTCATAATCTTCATAGTGTAGATGACCTATTCCTTTTTCTAAAGCATTATTATAAGCTTCTTTTCTTACTTCCGGAAGATTTTCTTCTAATTCTTTTTCTCTAATACAGTTTTTTAAGTATGCTACCTCTACATCATATAAAATTGGAGTTGACTCTTCTAGCTCTTTTAATAATTCTTTTGCAATTTTATAATCTGATTTCATAGTATGCTGTATTAATACTAATTTTGCCTCTTCCGGTAATTCTTTTATTCTTTTGATTTTTATATTTAATACTTCTTCTTGTTGAGGAGTTAAGAACTCTTCTTTTCTTTCACTTTCCTCTCTTCTATCTTTTAATTCTTCTTGTTTTCTTTCTAATACTCTAGCAAGTTCTAATAATGCCTTAGTTTCTATTAAATAAGGTTCATTTTTTGTTGTCATTCTTAATCTTTTTAATTCATGTATCATTTTGGTATACTCTCTTGTATTAAAAAAATCTATTATTTTATGGTATCTTGGTAAATAGAATACTTTATTAAATTGAAAATCAAATAGTTTGTCTGTTTTTTCAATAGTATAGTCTGCATTTAAATATAGATTAGGATTATTTTCTATATCAATTATTTGTTCTAACATTGTTATTGGTAAAGAAATGTCTATATCTGGTAACAATTCTTTATATTTAAATAGATCTAGATAAGCATCTATGTAATTACCTTCCATAACATTTATTTTATATGAATTATAATAGTCTATTGGAATTTTTGAAGGTTCTTGAAACAATTCATTTACGTATACTTTGGCAGAAGAGGTTCTGCCTTTTTTTACTAGTAATTTGCTCATTGTTCGAAGATAAAACTCTCGGTTTTCTTCTTTTACTTCTTCTAATTCTTTAAAGAATTTTTCTAATGTTTCATCTTTTAATTTAGGACTTCTCCACATATATTCTACTTTTTTTCTTAGTTCTCTAACATCCATAACTGCTTCACCTCTACCTTATGATAAGTATCCATGGCACTCCTAATAACATCATCCATATCATAATATTTATATTCCGCTAATCTTCCACCAAAGATTACATTTTTTTCTTTAATTGCTAGTTCTTGATATTGTTCCTTTAAATTATTATTTTTATCGTCATTAATTACATAATATGCTTCCTTTTCTTCTGTCCAATCATCAGGATATTCATAAGTAACAACCGTCTTTTTACTTGATGTAGAGTCAAAGTGTTTATGTTCAATCACTCTAGTGTAGTCCACTTCTCTTCCGGTGTAGTTTACTACAGCATTTCCTTGGAAGTTTTCCATATCCAATACTTTCGTATCAAATCTTAGAGAGCGATACTCTAATCTTCCTAATTTACAATCAAAATATTCATCTAGCATTCCTGTATAAATAACCTTTTTACCAAGTTTTTTATAATAGTCTTTTTTTTCTAAAAAGTCTTCTTCTAGTTTTACCTCTATTCCTTCTAACATCTTTTCTACTAATTTTGTATAACCACCTATTGGAATTCCTTGGTATTTATCATTAAAATAATTATTATCATAGATAAATCTTACTGGTAGTCTTTTGATAATAAATGCTGGTAATTCAACACAGTCTCTATTCCATTGCTTTTCAGTATAACCTTTGACTAATTTTTCATAGATAGTTCTTCCTACCAAAGAAATAGCCTGTTCTTCCAAATTCTCAGGAGTCTTACCTTCCATTTCTTTCCTTTCTTCTTCGATATGTCTTTTAGCATCCTCTGGAGTAATAACATCATCCCAGATTTTAGCAAAAGTATTCATATTGAATGGCATATTATAAATCTCATTTTTATAACGTGCTACTGGTGAGTTGGTATAACGATTAAACTCTACAAAACTATTTACATAATTCCAAACCTCTTTATCATCAGTATGAAAAATATGTGCTCCATATTTATGTACCTGAATTCCTTCCATTTCTTCGGTATAAACATTTCCTGCAATGTGATTTCTTTTTTCAATTACTAAAACTTTCTTTCCATCTTTTTTTGCAAGATTTGCGAACGTTGCTCCAAAAAGACCAGCCCCTACTATTACATAATCATATTTCATACAAAATCCTTTCTAAAAAAAGAAGTATACATAAAGATATACTTCTACTTGTTACTATATTTTCTATATAATTCAATTCGTTTATTAATTCTATCTTTACCTAGTATTTTCATAATAGAGAACAAATCAGGAGATTTCGTTCTTCCAGTAATCATAACACGAATTGCTTCGCAGATATCTCCAACATGTCCTTTATAATCGTCCGGATTTTTCTTATAGTCTTTTGGACTTGCTGCATAACCATGACTACTTGCAAATTCTTTTGTAGCGTTAAACCATTCTTCGTTCGTTGTGTTTAAATCTAGTCCTTCTACATATTCTTTAATTAATTCTATATCATATGTTTTATCACCATCATATTTAGAGTAAAACTCATCCTCAAACATAGAATCAATCGCATAAGAGAACTCTTCTTTCACATCAGAGTATTTACTAATATCTTTTCTAGGTCTTGGACCATCTTTTTCGATACTTAAGAACTTAATCATATCTTCTCTATTATTTTCTAATAATTTTGCATATTCTTTATCATGTTTTAAAGACCATTGATATGTTTCATTATATACTTCTTCACCACGTTTACGTGAAAAATAAGTTTTACATAAATTTATTAACTTAGCTTCATCAAAAGATGTTCCACCGATTGCTTGTTTATCAAATGAGAATTCAAAATCATAAATTGTTTTATCCTGATTATTTAAATACCATTCTTCAAAGTTAGTATTAGTAATCGTTGCTAGATAAAGATGTAATGCTTCGATTGGAATTCCGTTTTCTTCATAGTATTTTGCACCAAACCAAGGATCTTTTCTTTTACTAATTTTTCTGATATTACCAGTTTCTTGATCTTTGATAGTAATTGGTGCGATATGAGCATATTTTACTGGCTCGAATCCTAAAATTTCAAATAATTGAATATGTAACGGTATACTAGATACCCATTCATCGCCACGAATAACATGTGTTGTATGCATTAGGTGATCATCAATTACATGAGCAAAATGATAAGTAGGTGTACCATCTTTCTTTAATAAAACTGTATCCATATCATGTTCTGGGAATTTCATTTTTCCTTTGATACAATCTATTACTTCTATTTGATTATTTGCATTTCCTGGAGATTTTAATCTAATAACATATTCTTCGTTGTTTGCTAATTTTTCTTTTACTTCTTCTAAAGATAAATCTCTATCTACTGCATACATCCCGTAAATACCAATTTTAGTTTTATTAATAGCTTGTTCTTCTTTAATATTATTTTGTTCTTCTTCTGTCATAAAGCATGGATAAGCAAGACCTTTTACAATTAAATCTTTTATATAAGTTTGATAGATTTCTGTTCTTTCACTTTGAATATAAGGTCCATAATTACCACCAAAAGAATATCCTTCAGTAGGTAAAATATCAAAATCATGTAAAATACTTGTGATATTTTCAATTCCGCCATCAATTTTTCTTTTTTGATCTGTATCTTCAATTCTTAAAAAGAAACTTCCTTTTGTTTGCTTCGCATATACCATATCTGCAAAAGCACTAAGTAGGTTTCCTAAATGAACACTACCTGTTGGACTTGGTCCATATCTTGTTACCATAGCTCCCTCTGGCAAATCTCTTTCAGGATACATTTCTTCATATTCTTCTCTAGTTTTTGTTATATTTGGAAAAAGTAGTTCTGCTAACTCTATACGTTCTTTTTCAGTCATTATCTCACCTCATTCGTTTTCTATTTAATGATAAACTAAAATAGGTAAAATTGCAAGAAAAAAGCCTTCTTTCGAGCTCTTATTATATTATAGTTTAATATTCTTAATTTAAACTTGAAAAAAAACTTGAAAAATTATTATTTTATGATATTATAGTAATCATTTAAGAGGGAGTTTGTATGAATAAAGTTTTAAAGAATTTACTTATTATTTTTGTATTATGTGTCATAGGAGTTGGTGTTACACTTTTTATTATTAATTATCGTAGTAGTAATACTACTAGTAAGACCAATAATACTAATGGTGAAACAGTTGTCACTGAGAAAGAAGATGTAGTAAACCAAGAAGTTGTTAAGAACGAAGTACAAGAAGAGCCAATAAATAATGATACTTCTGAAAGTAGTCAAGTTTCTAGCGAAAATAGTTCTACTACTTTGAATCAACAAGAGGAAAGTAATTCTGTTGCTGTGACTAAACAGGCGGAAATTACTTATATTCCTGTTACAAAGTTTGTTGTTAGAATTCAAAATAGTGATTTATATGTTGGAGATACTACTTCTTTAATTACAACTATTTATCCAGCAAATGCTACTAGTCCAAATCTATCATATTCTTCTAGCAATCCTAGTGTTGCAACTGTATCTAGTGATGGTACTGTCACTGCTCTTAGCCCAGGGGAATGTTATCTTACTGTTACTGTTAATAACCTTGCTACTGGACAAGTTTATGTTACAATATCAAGTCGAAATAATACTATATATCTTAATGATAATGTGGAAGAACAAAAACAAGAACAACAGCAACAACAGAAACCACAACAACAACAGCAACAAACAGAACAAAAAAATAATAACTCTAATTCCAACTCTTCTAATCAAACAACAAATAAACCATCTGATTCTGATAAGAAAAAAGAAAACAAAAAGAATGGCTGGTATACTATAAACAATAAAAAATACTATTACAAGAATAATGTTTTAGTAAAAAATTCTTATGTTGATTATATCTATTTAGATAATAAAGGTGTGGCTCAAGAGAAGATTGGTGACTTTAGTGCTACTTTATATGGAGCTGTTGCCTGGGCTAACCAAGATCTTAACATAAGAGAAAAAGCAACTCAAAATAGTAAAAAGATAGGAACTGTTGCAACTGGTGATAAAATGATTATTTTATCTAGTGAAAACTCTTCTACAAAATATATAAAAATTAAATACAATGATCAGGTTGGCTATGTTTATTCTAATTTTATTTATATTAATCTACCTGATGTTATCCCTGATATGATTTATAATATTAGTAATGCAGAGAAGTCTATCTATAAGACATCTGGGAAAAACATTCCTAATGTAACAGGATCTAACTTATATGGTTTTACTAAAAAATATAATGAAAAGATTGGTAAAACTACCTATTATGCTCCATTATTATATCCTGTTGCGAAACAATTACAGAAAGCCTATGATACTGCTATATCACAGGGCTATAATTTAAAGATTTATGATACTTATCGACCTTATGATGTATCTGTAAAAATAAATAAAGAGTTTAAAGCTCTATATAATTCTGATAGAACTGTAAAAAATGGAATTGATTATGATAAAGACGGATATTATTGGGGAACTGGATGGTTTTTGGCAAACAGTATCTCTCTTCATAATCGAGGTGTCGCTATTGATTTAGCATTGACGGATGGCTGGGGCAATGAATTAGATGCTCAAACACCAATGCATACTTTAGATACCCGTTCTGTTAGAAAATATAATAATTCTGTAGCTAATGTATTAAGTGATATTATGACGTCTGTAGGTTTTGAAACGTTAAATTCTGAATGGTGGCATTTCCAAGAAAATAGTTATAAAAAAAGTGCTGCTAACTCATTTAAGTTAAGTTAATTTTATAATATAAAAAACCAATCTATTAGTGATTGGTTTTATTAAACTCAAATTCTATTATTGAGTTATTTTTATATGGTTGCCCTAGTTAGATTCGAACTAACGCATCGTGCGGTCAGAGCGCACTGCCTTACCGCTTGGCTATAGGGCAATTTATCTGACAAAATTAATTTTACTACAAAAACAACAAAAAAGAAAGAGCTAACTTGCTGTTTTTGCATTTTCTGCATTCTCACCTTCGTTAGTAGCCATATCTGCATAATAAATATTACCACTTAATGATACACGCTGGTTAGAGCCTAACACACTTCCAGCAGTTTCTGCAGTAATATTTACCGTTTCATCTTTTGTAGGACCACCTAGTAAACTTAATTGTTCTACTCTTTGTTGATATGTCACTGTCTCTTTCTGACTAGGTATCAAACTTAGAAACTCATTTGTTTCTTTATAAATTAATACAAAAGAAAAAATATTTACAATAACTAAGGCTACTACACAAGAAAAAGTCATGTATCTTTGTCTAACTTTATTTTTCATTAACTTATACTCCTCTACACCAATACTTTCCTATTCTTTGTATCATAATCATTATAGCATATTCATTTTCACATCACTAGATATTTTGTTATATTTTTAATGTACTAGACTAAAAAACAATGCTAATAACTTATCAGCATTGTTAGATTATAAAAAACTTATACTATTTTTTTTATTACATTATCTTGATGTTGTTAGATAGTTTTAACTTTTATATTTCTTATTACTTTATATTTTTTATTTACGAACTTTGATAATATCATCTGGCTCTAAATTACCAATAATTAAAGAAGAAGTTATATCATGTTTATTCATATTTTCCATTACTTTTTTCTCATCATAATTAGCATAACAATATTTACAAAAATGGCTACAAGTATTATAAACACCGATATCTACCATCTCTACACAATTACATTTTCCGCCAGTTCTTGCCTTCCATTTTTTAAATTTTTCTTTTCCAGTTAACTTTTTCGCCATAGCAGCACTTAAACAATCCTCTTTAATAAAACCATACTCTACTAAATTTTCTTCTTCGAAACAAGTTTGGACTGTCATATGATGTTCTTTAGCAACCTTCGCAAAATTTTCTCCTATTTTCTTATAGTCTTCCCTGGTAAGTACCTTAGGATTTAATATTTTTAAATTTTTTCTAACATTCTTATAGTCGTCCAAAAAAGAGATAATGATATGAGTAATATATCCTTCTAACTGTTTACACATTCTTTCAAACATTTTAATATGATAATCTATCGTATATTTATCATTAATAAATACTGGATCATAACGAACATAAGTATATTCAGATCCTAACATAGTAGATACTTGTTTGATGGCTTCTATAATTTTTACTTTATCTGGTACACGGGTCTCTATATCTTTTAGATATGGTGTTAAGGTAATATGAAATATTTTAGGCTTATCAATTTTTTCTAAATATGGAAGAATTGGTATCGGATTTTTAGTACAAAACATAATAGCGTCCACATCCGAAAAATAAATTCTACTAACTAATTTAGGATAAAAGGGATTTCTAACATCTACAAATCCTTCATGATATCTATTCATAAACCAAGGTGTATAAAAAGCAACAATATCAGTTCTACCACTTACATTTAAAATCATATTACCACCATATCCATTGTATCACAATTATATCTTTTCTAAAGCATCTTTTTGATACCAGCCTAAAGGAGAAGAAGTAGAAACAAGATACGGATATTTTGCATCCGGTAAAATCCTAGTAATGACTCCTTCTATACCGCTTCTAGCTGTATTACTACTTCCATCAGATGATCCATTTCCCTTTTTAGTCGTTTTTACCCTAGTTCCAATCGTAAAATCATTCGTATTTGCTGTTAATATTAAGTCATTAGAAAGCCATCCTGTACCACGGTTAATTAAATAAGGTGCATATCTTCCAGGAATTACCCTAGTAATTGTTCCACTATGAATAAGAGAAGATACTTTACCATCACCATAACTATTTTTATATAAGTAATTAAAAGAAACAACATCGCCTACTTCATATTCTGCTACTTCTGGTGGTGTAGGCTCAGGTACTACTTCTGTTCCATCAGGATTAGCATATTTATCCCAGGCTTCTTTTGTTCCATAAAAATAATCTAAATCTAGATTACCAGAATAACCATTAATATATCCTTTTGAGGTATATTGCCATAAAATATAAAAAGGCCAATACTTATTTTCTGGTGGAGTTCCAGGAGCTCCAGTATTTGCACCATAACTTGCTATCCAAAGACCAAAATTACCATTTACGACTCTACTCCAATCATAATTATTAGCAGGATAAGCACTCATATAAATAATTGGTCTAACACCAGTTTTCTCGTAGACAGCTTTTAAAAAATTATATGCCCAGTCTGTATTACTAACATCCACTTCCCAATCTAAAACAAGAATAGCCTGTTTAATATAATTTTTTGCTTTAGAGACAAACCAAGTTGCTTCATCTTCCGCTGTATTTCCCAAATCTGGTCTAGCATAATGATAAATTCCTATCTTTTTATTACTACTCTTTGCTTGCGTTAAATATTCTATATAATTAGGATCTGTATAACCAACACCCTCTGTTGCTTTTACTATTACAAAATCTATTGCTAAAGCATTAATATTAATACCTGCTTGGTATCTAGAAATATCAATTCCTTTTAACATTTTCTCACCTCCTATCATATTATATAAACAAGACAAAAAAGTAATCATTTTAGGTACCTACGATTCTTATATTTACTTAATCAAAACATTCCTGCATGAATTTATCTTATTTATGTTAAAATAAGATTGGTGATATTATGAAAAAAATAAAAGAATTAATAAAAGAATACAAACTAATAATTATTTTTAGTATCCTTGCCTGTACTATACTACATCTTCCATTATTTACAAAAACACTATTAACAGGTGATGTATTACTAAATACCAATTATTATTCCGGATATGCCTGGGAAATTTCACTGGGTAGATTTGGACTATATTTTTATGGATTATTAAAAGGATTTATTGTAGTACCAGAACTAGAAATCATACTTAGTATGTTTTTTATAACCGGAAGTATTATTTTAATGTTAGACTTATTGGAAATAAAAAAGAGATATTTACAAATACTTAGTTGTCTACTAATTATTCTATCTCCTATCATCTCTTGCACTCTTCTTTTCCATTATTGTTCTCTTCCCTATAGTCTAGCATTTTTTGCTACTACATTAGCAGTCTATCTTTTAATAAATAGTAAAAACAAAATATGGAAATACATTTTACCATGTATTTTAACAACACTAGCACTCAGTATGTATCAAGCCTACCTTGCTATCGGTCTTACTTTATTATTACTATACTGGATGATACAAATTATAAAAAAGAAGTTTAACTGGAAAAAATTCTTTATTTCTTTTCTTATTATCTTACTAGGAACAGTTTTCTACTATATATTAATGAAACTATCGTTACTAATAACTCATGTAGAACTAAGTACTTATAAAGGAGCAAATACAGTAGGAATAAAATCGCTACTAGAAATACCTGAAGGCTTACTTCATTCCTATCAAACATTTTATGACTTCTACTTTACCGATAACATTGTAAATACTACTAATATTGGTATGAACTATCTAAATTTTATTTTTCTATTATTACTAATAACTGCATCTATCGTTCTTATTCTTAGAAAAAAAGTATCTATAAAATATGTTTTACTATTCTATCTATTCTTATTTTTACTACCAGTTACTATGAATGTAATTACTATTATTATTCCAGATACTAATATGCAAATATTACAAGGAACAGCCTATCTCTTATTATTTTTCTTTCTTTGTTACTTAATTAACGATAACAAAGTATTACAAATAATAGCTATTTTTCTATTTGTCTTTATGATTCGAGGATATTATATTCAAGATAACGCTACTTATAAAGTATTAGAACAGACTTATCATAAAACCTATAGTATTGCGAGTGACATAAAAGAAAAAATAATAGAAATCGACTATAATAAACCAGTAATGATTGCTGGTGATATTAGTAAAAATAAATATTATATGAAAAAGCAAACAACAGAACTTAGTCAGTTATCAAATCTTACTTATGGATACGTTTCTAATTATCCTCTGTTTTGGAGCGAGTTTACCAATATGAAAAATGGTTGGAGTCGTTTTATGGAACAATATCTAGGTTTTCCAATCACATTTGTTGATTTAGATACTTATCAAAAAATATTAGAAACAAAAGAATATAAAGACATGAAAATATATCCTGATAAAGATAGTATCCAAGAAATAGATGATGTAATTGTTGTTAAACTTTCAAACTAAAAACTGAGAAATCCTCAGTTTTTTGGGTTCTATAATAAATAGTGTTGGTGAGTAAAATTGCTGACACTATTTTGGTCTATCAAAGAGAGTTATTTCAGAAACCTATGATACAATGTAATTGCACAATAAAACATCGAAAGGATCTGATTATATGACTCATACTGACTATACTAAAAAATATTAAACTTAAAGATTAGAAATATTTTTTTAATATTTTAGCGTTTCATTCTTTTTGTTTTACCATTATTCATTTTGATTAATAATAATTATTTTAGATTCGATTCCCCTTTTTATCATTTATCAATTTCTTCTACTTCTTTATTTAACATTTCTAAATAATCTTGTTCAGCAATAGTTAAGTGTTTTTGCATATATTTATCAAATTCTCTATGCGCTTTTTCTAAAGCTTCTTTATATGATATGGTGCCTGTTCCTTTCAATATATCTTTTCTAGTCATTTTTAGAAATGAATCTAATTCATTTATCCAATCTTTCATAGTCATTGGATTCCTATCTAAAGCATTAATCTCTGCTACATCTAAATAAGCTGAAACCATCCTATTTAAAGTATTAAGTTCTTCCTCTGTTAGATAATTTTTAGCGATTTCAGTTTCACTCTTTGTTGGACAATTGCCTTTAAAATTAGTAAGGCCTAAATTGTTTTTTTTCGAATCAACTCTATAAAATATGATTTCAGCAGCAGTTTGTCCATGTGTAGCATAATGCATCTTATTCTGCACAGTTTTAAAAAATTCTATTGATAATTTATTTTTAGGATCATAGTCAATTGAAGTTGCATAAATATCTAATACCTTTCTCCAAAATATCTTTTCTGAAGATCTAATATCACGAATTCTAGCAAGCAATTCCTCAAAGTATGGACTTCCACCATTATTTTTTAATCTTTCATCGTCTAAGACAAATCCTTTAACCATATAATCTTTTAAAACTTTCGTTGCCCATATTCTAAATTCAGTTGCTTTTTTAGAATTTATTCTATACCCTACAGCAATAATAGCATCTAAATTATAGTGTAAAACATTATATTTTTTACCATCACTGGCAGTTGTTAAGAATTTCTTAACAACTGAATCTTTTTCTAATTCACCTTCCTCAAAGATATTTTTTAAATGCATAGAAATATTATTTTTAGTGGTATCATAAAGATTAGCCATTACATCTTGACTCATCCATATATCTTCATTTTGAATATTAACATCAACTTTTACATTACCATCTTTTGATATATATATAATCATATTATTTTTCATAGCTAATCTCCTTTCAAAGTTTCTCAATATAATTATACCAAAAAAGTCGAGTTTTTTCTCAACTTTAGTACTTATTTTAAAGAATTTATATATTCTTTCATCCCTCTTACATATATCAATATTTTTTATATTATCACTAATAGACCTGTTTTTTGAATTGACATAAAGGCATGTTTTGAATCACAAATCCTACTAATTCATTTTAACAATATCAAAATTATTAAATTTACTATCTCTATATAAGCTACTATCCGTAATTCTAGCTTTCTTAATTGGGACTTGTCTAATTATACACGGCAAACAGTATCCACAATACTTAGTAGTTTTTTCTCCATAGATTCTACCACTATCAGGGTATAAACATTACGTTGTATTAGAAATATTTTCATCTAAAAAATTGATGTTTTTACGATTCTCTATCATTTTTTCTTTTGTATAGAATTGATACAGATTTTTTTAATTTAATTTCTAACTGTAAATTATCTAATAATTGTTGCAACAGCTTTAGATAATATGGAAGAGTAGTTCTAGTACTACTTATTTCTATTCTAGATAGTGTACTTGGAATATTTAAAAATATAATTCTTTACACTAATAAAAATAGTATCCAATAAATAGATAATGTAATTATTGTCAAATGGGCAAATTAAAACTGGAAATATTTCCAGTTTTTATATTTTTTTATGACTTTCTTGGATATTTTCTACTGGATGATCTGACAGCAACATATCAGCTGCCATTGTACCTGTTGCTAATCCTAATTCTTTTTCTATAGAAAAAGGAGGAATAAATCTGGTAGATTTTTGATTAATACTTTCTATTTTAGAATTTAGTAATATCCAAAAATCAGGATTTTCTTGAACACTTAAACCAATTGCTTTTCCATAGCGCATTTTACTACCTCTTATACTTCCAGCAGAAGAACCGAAGAAATCAAAGGTTTTATCATTGGAATTAATAATCAAGTTAGATATAAATTGAAAATCATTTTGAACATTTTCACCTACATAACAAGTCAATATAGGATGAATACCGTCTTGGGATGCACAATTTCTCATTAACGTCAAATCCTCTCGATACTCTTGAGATACATAACTCATATAAGTAGGTTTATTTAATGCCAAAAGTCTAATATTTTCTACATCGTTTATAATTTTACTATCAAATAATCCTATCCAACCATTTAAATATGAACCTGTCCCAAACTTATCGGTAATTATTGCTTTATATACTGCATCATCTTTCAATATCCTTTTTACTTTCTCTACTTCTTCAACACCATGCTTACTTACCCATTCTTCTTGACCATTCTCATCTCTTCTTACTGCAATTTTAGAATGAGCTAAGCTCATTAGTTTTTCATGTAAACTTTCATCACTTATATTTTCTGTTTCCTCTAACGTTTCTACTACTTGAGGAGAATTAATTTTCTTTATAACCTCACTATATTTAGGCAATTCTATAAACATTGCATCATCTACATTAATTACCTCAGATGTCTGGCAATCTGTATTACTATTTATATCAAAACAGAGCCCTAATGCATGTTTAATATCATCCCTATAGTAGGGTTCTGTTAACAATTGATTGGTCCAATATTCAAAATCATCACTTGCTGAATCGTCGGGAATAATTGCTAACATTGGATTATTATTGGCATATATTTTCCAACTACGATCAAAAAAAGAGAAAACTGTATCCTTATCTTGTCTAGTAAATTTTTTATTACTCATTAATATTTCTAAATTATTTTTTGCTGCTGTATAATCTCCTTCTAGAAAAGCTGAACGACTATATTCTATATTAAAATTATTAAACGGAAACCCTTGGCCTGTAAACTGCGAAAACCATTCAGGAGAATTTTCTGCATAGTAATAAGCAACAGATGGATTATTTGAATAATATACTTTTCCAATACAATTTAATTGATGCCAACCAAATATCATACTGACACCATAAGATTCAAAAATCTGATTAATATGATTAATTTCATCATCTTTCGTTATTTTAAATTTTGAATCAAGACCATGCTCTTTTATACTTTCATAAGATGCCGAATTAAATGCGTGAAATTTATTTTTCCTATTAGCAATATGACTAACCATATATTGATATAGTTTGATTTTTTTATCATCATCTGTTAGACTTTCTTTTGTCATATTGTTCTTAGCTAAAATCGTACCCAAATATAACTCATTTATATATCCATCTAATTTAGAATTACTAAACACAGAAGAAATATTTTCTTTTGACATAAAGTCCGTTATTTTACCAACAAATGAAGATACTTCATTCATAATTGATTTATCTCTATTATCAAACATTATAAAATATTGTACCGCTTTACCTACGATATATTCTATTAGTCTAATATTTTGATTAACACTTTGATTTTTTAAAATAGTCTTTAATGGTCTTAATTCATTTATAAAACTATCAGAATTAAAATGGTTATTCATACTTATTTCTCACCCTTCATTTTATTTTTTACTTTATTACATTAAATCTCTTTTAATCAATTCTGGAATAACATAATCTCCTAGAATACTACCTACTTTTATTCCTAACTCTTTATAATTTCTATCAATCCAGAGAGCTTCTTTTATTTCATTATTACACTGTATTTCTCCTTCTATTTTTACAAGATAAGTAATAACTTGTAATTGTTTATTAGAAAAAACAGCAATATCCTGATAAGTGCCAAGATATTCTGTATCTATAAGCTGAACACTTAACTCTTCCATTAATTCTCGTTTTAATGTCTCAAAATCAGACTCACTGCCTTCCCTTTTACCACCAGGAATAATACACTCTTCTCTACCATTATTTTTTCTTTGAACTAATATTTTTTTATCTTTTAAATGACTCCTCCAACTTTATCTATCATATACACCTCTATTGAAACGTAATTTTATTTGCTTCTTCTTGTTGCAATATTTTTGATAGCACCCAGCGATTATCTTTAGTTCTAGTAAACTTCCAAAACTCTACAAAAGAAGTAGCCTTCATACTTCCACCTACTCGTTCTAAAGTCTCTGTATTAATCATATAATCAACCATTTTTCCTTTAATATAAAACCATATTAAATCTTTTTTATCATCAGAATCATCATGAACAGAAATTGGTTTTACATTAACTAGTCTAATTTTTTCTAATACATTTTTTCGTTTCTTTACTTCCATCCATTCTAATTTACTTTGAAAATTTTCATATAACTCTTTAGTCATATAATCTTTCGCATTTTTCATATCCCCTTCTGCCCAGGCTTCTTGAATAGCATAATAACTATCAATTACTTGTCTTTCAATATTTTTATAATTCCAAGTAATATCTTTATCATCTAACATACGCATATATCGTTTACTATTAAAAGAAGAACGTAATACTTTGAAATACAAAACAATCGTTCCAATACAAAGTAAAATAACCATTAAAATTGCACTTAAGATATTAGATATTACTCCACCTGTTCCATAGCTTCTAGCACCAGAAGTATGATGCCCACTGCTAGATCCAGAGCTAGAAGAGCCAGTTGAACTTCCTCCTCCACCAGCACGAAGAGTTATTGTCTGATAATCTTCTATATTCTCAGCATTTACTACCCTAGGAGAAATAAACACAGCAAGAGATATTATAATTAATATCATTAATACTATTTTACATGTATTGCTTAAAAAGATAGATTCTATATATTTCATATTTCTCATTCCTTTATTAATTCATTAAAAACATACTTTGAAATTCTTCTATAGTATATGTCTTTTTATCATTTGGTAATGTTACATAAGAATAAGCATTGTTTTTTTCTGCTACCGTAAAGACATCATCTGTCCACATCACAGTTCCTTTACCAGTGATTTTACTAATCCAATTACTACTACCATAAAACTCTGTTGTATTTTCTGTATTTATATATTTAAAACCAGAGTTTATATGACCATTATTCTCTTTATATATATAAGTAGAATATGTTTTCTCACCACTTCCACCATGAAATACCGCTATATAATTATCTGGTATAACATCACTTTTCTTAGACAAAACAGAAAACATAACAGGAAAAACCACCAGAATAAGTATAACTACAGAAATAATAATCTTAATTTTATTTTTCTTTAATTCTTTATTTACCATTTTCATTTCCTCCATGAATATTAGCCTTTTCTAAAGCAAGTAAATACTCTTTTTTAGCAAGTCCAGCTGCATAACCAGTTAGGCTACCATCGGTTCCAATTACTCTGTGACAAGGAATAATAATGGAAATAGGATTATGTCCTACAGCACCACCAATTGCCTGAGATGACATAGAACTTTTACCTAACCTTCTCGCAACTTTTTTTCCTAATTCTTGATAAGTAATGGTATCACCATAGGGAATATTTAATAATTCTTGCCATACAATCTGCCTAAAATTAGTTCCCGCTGGTTTTAACAGTAAACTCTTAATACTAGGATTTGCTCCTGCAAAATAAGATTTTAACCATGCCTCTACTATATGAAATACCTCTAAATCATTATTTTCATATAATTCTTCGGAAAATCCATCCATAAAATACTTCTGACCAAGAATAAAAAGGCCTGTTAAATATTCTCCATCACTAACTAAAACTAAATCTCCTACTGGAGACGAAACTGTTTTTGTATACATATAATCCCTCTATTTAATATTAGAATATCATATTTTAAGTTGTTAGTAAACTTAACATTTAAACGTCGTTTTTAATATGCTTTCTCTATTTTTAGCAAGTAAATTTATATTTTTTCGCAACCGTCTTCAAACATTTCTTATTTTTCCTATTTTGACCTAGTTAGAGAAATTTGCTAAAGTGCCCATAACAAACGAAAAGGAGATACCATGAACAACAATAAAATCATTGTAAATAATATTCAAATATCCATTGTACAAACGAATGCTACAGACTATATATGTATTTCAGATATTGCCAAAGCAAAAGAGGGAAATAGCAGTTCAAAAGATATAATTAAAAACTGGATAAGGAATAGAAAAACTTTAGAATTTATAGGGACTTGGGAAATACTTTATAATGCAAACTTTAATAGGGTCGAATTCGACTCCATTAAAGCAAATGCTGGATTACATACATTCACTCCAAATCCAAGTGAATGGTGCGAAAAAACAAACGCCATAGGAATCTATTCTAAGCGTGGTAAATATGGAGGAACCTATGCCCTAAAGATATAGCATTTGAATTTGCATCAGCAATTAGTCCAGTTTTTAAATTATATTTAATCAAAGAATTTCAAAGACTAAAAGAAAAAGAAAATAAAGGTATCGAATGGAATACAAAAAGAATACTAACAAAAAACAACTATTTAATTCATACCAATGCCATTAAAAATTATATATTACCAAAAACTGATTATTATAAAGATAAAACCTGGCTAAAATATGCGGAAGAAGCGGATATATTAAATGTTATTATTTTTAAATCAACTGCAAAAGAATGGAGAAATCTAAATCCAACATTGGTCAAAACTACTAATATGAGAGACTACGCCAGTATTTATGAACTTACTGTACTATCAAACTTAGAGTCTCATAATGCAGAACTAATAAAAGAAGGTAAAACCAAAGAAGAACGATTTCTAATATTATCAAGTATTGCAGATGAACAATTAAAATTATTAAATAAAAAACGATTAGTATTATTTTTTACTAGTCGCTTTTATATTCCTATTTATAGAAAATTTTTCTTTATAATAATCAATTGCCTCTGGTAAAATAACCGTTCCTAATTCCAAAGCTTTCTCACTATTTTTAGTTATCTCTGCTATTTCTTGTTTAGGTTTTGTCTCTAATAAATACCTAACTGTAACATATGATAATGAATATCCATCATAAGAATTATTCATAAATTGTGTTCCATGAACTAAAGTATTTATATTCTCTGGTAGATTTTTTGAGATTATCTTTTCTTCAAAGAAATTACGAAATAAAGTATCATCTAACAAATCGTCCCTTTCTCCGGATAAGTTCATAGCAAGCCCTTCATCTAACCAGGTGATACGTTTATCTGTTATAGAATTATAAATGATATGAATACACTCATGTAACACACCACTTTTATATCGATTAGGATTTAAAGATACATCAATAGGACTAAGACTATAATTTACCATGAAATTATCAAAAGTTCCTTTACAATAACTTGGTATTCTTGCACCTTGCCAGCGCAAACTTTTTATAAATTTTAAAAACATCTCTTGATTATCAAATAAATTAACCTCTACTTTTCTAAAGTGATCTAGCCCGAAGAAATCTAATATTTTCTGTTTCTGTTCGGTGATAGTTGCTAAACAATCTGTTGCGAAATCATCCAAATTATCTGCAGCAAAAATCCTAAAATCCTCATTTCCTGCTTTAGGAGATGACGATAATGGTAAATATTTTTTACGAAACCATTCTCGCTCTTCTTTAAAAATTGTTTTGGCATCTTTTCTTAATTTATCTGGATTTCTAACATAATCCATAATTTTTTCGTGAGAATAGGACTCCAATATGAACTTACCTATCGTAAAACAAATTTGATAACTATATGGAACATCATTTAAATGATATATAAGCTCATCACCTTCACATTGCATACTAGCAACACAATCAAAAGGATTAGCTAAATTGGTTGCTAAGGCTTCCCAAAACCATTCTACATTCTCAGCATCCGGATTAATTTCTTGTTGACAAGTATGCACAAATTCGTGAACAATTACTTCTAACATTTCTTCTAAAGTCATATCTTGATGAGCTTTTGTTTTCCTACATTCTTCGATAGAAAGCATATTAATATTTCCATCATGAGTATCTCCATCCATCCACTCATAATATTTATCTACATACTGTTCTAAGTATCTTCGATATTTTTCTCTATCAGTCCATATTTTTATCTTTTTTTGTTGCTTTAGACCATCTAGTTCAAAAAAACTTAAAATTCTTGATGACTCTTGTTTTAGTTTCTCTTCCAACTCATCTATATAATCCAATTTTTTATCACATTCAACCATAAAACTTGCTGCCATACAATCACCATCCAAACTAAAAAAATTATAGCATATTACCAAAAAGAAAAAAAGATGAACATCTCTATTCATCTATAAATTCAATATCATCATCTAAAAAATCTTTTCCCTCATCATAATACTTTTTCATAAACTCATCGTGTCTTTTATAATTTTTAGAAAAACTCTCATAAATATCTTCCATATCATTTAATTCTACAATATAAGTTGATTTAGGATCAGCAAGTGTGACCTTTAAACTAACCATAGTATCAAAATAATAAGGATAATGTTCTCTAATCAAAGAAGTCAAACTATCAAAATCATCACTAGGATAGGAAACATCTAAAAAATCTAACATTTCCATAAATAATTTTCTAAGTTTTTCTTTCTCTCTATCATATAAATCCTTATAAGTCTCACCATCTTTTAATTCAAAATCGCGATAGTAATTAGCAAACTCCTTATAGTCACCATCTTTATAAGTTAATAAATCATAAAAAGAATCCAACATAAGAATTACTTCTACACAATCTACATCAACAGAATCATATCTAACATCTTCAAAATTTTTAGTTATAGAGCCAGTAGAAACCGCATCCAAAATATTTACAAACTCTTCATGATAAAAATGATATTTGCAATCCATCACTTCAATCCATTTAGAGAAATCCCAATCATCTTCATATCCAACCTTTTTATAGGTTAACATTTCTTTAAACAATTGAATGAGTCTATCTATCTTTTGTTGTTTTAATACATCATATCCTTTTTCACAAATTTGCTCTTTTGCTTTTTGATACTTCTCAAATGAAGATAAGACTCTATTATATAATCTAACACTTATAGTTACCATACTCTTCTCATCATATAACGTAAACTCATTATCAGAATACCAATCTAAAAGCATATCCATAAGTGCCGAAACAGACTCAAAATAAGAATTATTACCATCAAAGCAACGAATGATGGCATAATACTTTTTTTCTTTATTAGCATTATTTTCTAAAGATAATTCTATATTTTGCTCGGCAGCAATTTCTTTTATTAAATCTAGAGCTCTGCCTTCTATTATATCCATTATTTTTTCATAATTTCCCTGCTTTATATCGCTTTGATAATCTTCAATTTTTATATTCTTATTCATCTTACATTATATCTTAATCAAAATAATCATGATTAATTCCTTTCTATTTAATGATACTATGCACTAAATCTATACCATTCATGCTAAGTATTCCAAATACCAATCCGCATAATGCTCCTGTTAAATGTCCTAAATGAGAAATATTATCACTCTTTTTTCTCTTCAATAATTGAATAATTTCATCTACAACAAAGAATAAAATAATCAAAGCTAAAGTAACGGGAATCTTACCTCCTTGAATATTAACAAAAGAACTTAAAACAATTAACATATAGGCAATTCCACTTGCACCATATAGTCCGTTTTTACTAAATATTCTATTTATAATTCCAATCACTAAAGAAGTGAGAACTAACATAATTAATAAATTAATAGAGCCATACTTTTCTTCCATCATAGGACCAATTAATAATATCTTAACAAAATTATTATACAAGTGATCCCAATCTGCATGACCTAGAGAATGAGAAATCAATTTAAAATAAGTAAGTGGATTAAGTAGAGAATCTCCTCTATAAGTTGTAAAAAAACAATTAATAAACTTACCTTTAAATATTTTATCTATAATTAATATTGCAAGACACAAAAAGAAAAAAGTAAGTATTACTACAGAATTATACTGAAATCTATATATTACATCTTCTAACATAATGAACTCCTATCCATTTGTTACAATATTCTAAAGACCATCAGAAAAATTAGTAAACGTACCTTTTTCATTTTTAGGCAAGCTATATTTTTCTTTTCCTAACTGAATAGACTTCATTAAAAATGCCATATTACATCCTAAATTTCTCATCGTTTGTAATCCTTCTTTATCTTTTTCTACATCCTCTGCCTTTGATCCGTGCACTTCATTCCAATAGGTACTTGTTGCAATCGGCATAGAGCAAATTCCAAAATATTTATTAATCTCATCATATGCTGATGTAGAACCTGCTCGTCTAGAAGAAATAACACAAGCTCCTACTTTCATAGACTTATCAAAATGTGTACTAAAAAATAGTCTATCTAATAAAGATAATATCGTACCATTAGAACCAGCATAATATACTGGTGTACCAATAATAATTCCATCAGCACTTTCAAACTTTGGAGCAATCTCATTTACTATATCATCAAAAACACATTTTCCAGTACTTGCACAACTTCTACAAGCAATACAACCTCTAACATCTTTATTTCCAACTAAAACAGTCTCAGTTTCTATTCCCTCTTCGTGTAAAGTTTTTTCCACTTCCTCTAAAGCTCTAGCCGTACAACCATGACTTCTTGGACTACCATTTAATATTAATACTTTCATATAACCTCCTTATTTTCTTATCTTCTAAACCATTATATCATAATTTTTCTAAAGAAAAAAATAGACAAATCTTGTCTACTTTAAAATTCCATTATACATATCTTGAAATATTCCTGGTGTATTAATCAATTCTTGATAT
>CALVJR010000011.1 GCA_944332295.1 uncultured Bacilli bacterium
TTTCTTATAAGATATCTTATAAAATTTTTAAAAAGAAAGAGTATTAAGGGCAACGAATTGAAAGTTGCCCTTTTTTAAATTTATAAGGGATTTGCTTTTAAAAAAACAAATTTGAAAACTTGATAAAAAATAGTTGACATGCGAACAAACGTATTATATAGTGTTCTCATCAGGAGGAATATTGTGTATAGAATTCGAAGGCTTTAGTGTTAGAAGTTAGACATATCTAAAATGTGAAAGTAGTCATGATAAAGATTATAATGTCAATTATAAGATTATGTTTGAATTATTAAAAGAAGCAGTAAAAATATAACTAATATAGTAAAGGAGAAATAATGAATCAAGATAAAATGCATTTAGTAAATAAGATATTTAATAATGAAACTATAAGAACAGTTTGGGATAAAGAACAGGAGAAATACTTTATAAGTGTTGTAGATATTGTTGGAGTTATTTCAGAAAGTGATAATCCTCAAACATATTGGCGAGTACTTAAAAAGAGACTTAAAGATGAAGGCAATGAAACCGTTACAAATTGTAACGCTTTGAAGCTTAAAGCTAAAGATGGGAAATATCGCATGACTGATGTTGTTGATATTGAAGGAATGTTTAGAATTATTGAGTCTATGCCTAGTAAAAATGCTGAACCTATAAAGCAATGGTTAGCACACTTAGGTAGTGAAAGAGTAGATGAAATATTTGATCCATCAATTGCGGCTCAAAGATCAATAGATTTATATAGAGCAAAAGATTATGATGAGGTTTGGATTGCTAAAAGAATAAAAGGCATCCAAGATAGAAAAGCGTTGACTGATGTTTGGCAAGCCGGAAATATTAAAGAAGGAAAAGAATTTGCAATTCTGACTAATGAAATATATAAAGAATGGTCAGGAATGAGTGCTAAAGAATATAAACAGTATAAAGGACTTAGGAAGGAATCTTTAAGAGATAATATGTCTGATATTGAAGTTGCCTTATCAGATTTAGGAGAAATAGCAACGAGAGAACTTGCTAAAAAACATAAGCCCTATGGTCTCGAGCAAAATAAAAAAATAGCAAGAATGGGTGGAAATACCGCAAAAGTTGCTAGAGAGGATTTAGAAAAGAAATTAGAAGCATCAGTAATTACTAATGTGAATAAATTAAATTATAAATATATCGATGATAAAGAAAAAATAGAAAATAAGTAAAGTTTTAATTAAGCCATATAATAAATGTGTTTGATATAATGAAAAAAATAATAATATGAATAGCAAGGAGGAAAAATAATGAGACTAGCTTTAGCATCACAAGGATTTACCACGGATGAAATTGCTAAAAAGATAGAAGAATTAGTAGGGAAACCATTAGAGAAAATAAATGTTGCTATTATTAATGAGGCTTATGTAGGCTTGGATGAGTCATGTGATAAAAGATGGTTAATTAAGGAATTAGCAAACATAGAAAAATATATAGGTGGGACGATTGATTTTGTAAATTTTAGAGCTTACGATAAAGAGGAAATTAAAAAACATTTACAGAGAGCAGATTTAATTTATATTGTTGGAGGTCGTCAACATATATTAGAAAAATTGTTTAGAGAAACGGATACGATAGATATCTTAAAACAAATGGCAAATGAAAAAGTAATTATGGGAACATCAGCTGGTTCTATAGTTTTAGGAAGAAAGATAACGAGTACAGATTTCTGGAAAGAGAGATATCCAAAAGATTGGGATTTAGCCGAAACGCATGAAGAGTTAAATTTTGCAAACTTTAATATTATACCTCACTATATGAGAGAAGATCATAAAAAATGGACTAAGAGCTTTTTTGAGCGAGTGTTAAAAGAAAATCCCTTTCCAGTATATGCGATTAAAGATACACAAATGGTAGTTTATCATGATGGAGAGTTAGAATTTGTTGGAGGAAATCCAGAAGTATTTGGAAAAAAGAAGATATAGAAAGAAAACTATATCTTTTGTTTTATAATAGATATAGATTTCTATGTTATAATCAAAGAAATAGGAGGTAGAGTATGAGTATTGAAGAAGACATATTTAGAAAAAGAAGAACAAAGAAAGATGCTCTAATTTCTTATGGTTTTAAAAAAGAAGGTTCTTTTTATATTTATTCTAAGGAGTTTATGAATCATAGTTTTAAAGCAAAGATAATAGTGGATGAGGCAAGTTTCGTTACTGGGAAA
The DNA here is from genome assembly GCA_944332295.1 of uncultured Bacilli bacterium. Classification (GTDB taxonomy): domain Bacteria; phylum Bacillota_I; class Bacilli_A; order RF39; family UBA660; genus Faecimonas. Next base: position 2,186 of record CALVJR010000011.1, read on the forward strand.
GTATATGATTTAGATATGGAGGAAGAATATACAAATTTTCGTATAGATGATGTAGTGGGAGATTTTGCAAATACGGTGAAAGAAGAGTATCAAAATATTTTAAAAGATATTGCTGTTCATTGTTTTACAGAAGAAGACTTTATGTTTGAGCAGTCTAATCGTATTTCTATGAAAATCAAAGAAAAATATCATGCATATCCAGAATTTTTATGGGAGAAGTTTCCTGACTACGGAGTATTTAGAAATGAAAAAAGTGAAAAGTGGTTTGCGATTATTATGAGTTTAGATAAGAGTAAACTTGTAAAAGAAGAAGTAGGGCTAGTTGAAGTATTAAATGTAAAACTAGATGATAAAGTAGAAGAGTATATACAAAGAAAAGGTATTTATCCTGCTTATCATTCAAGTAAAAAGAACTGGGTCTCTATTATTTTAGATGATACTTTAACTGATGATGAGGTTATGAGATTAATTTCTATTAGTTATGATTTGTCTGATGTAACTGGAGATTGGATTATTCCAGCAAATCCATATTATTATGATATTATTGGTACTTTTGAAAAAATAGATACTATATATTGGAAGCAACCAAGTAGTATTCAAATAGGAGATATGGTCTATATTTATATGGCGAAACCTTATTCAGCAATACTTTTTCAATGTAAAGTAATAGAGATAAACATTCCAAGCAATTCTAAAAATAATGATAATTCGATATCTTATGATATGAACTTAAAATTATTAAAAAAATATGATAAAGAGCAATGGACACTAGAGAAACTGAAAGAATATGGTGTAAGAGCAATTCGTAGTCCAAGAAGATTACCTAAAATGTTAAGTGAAGAGTTAAGAAGACAGTAAAAACTAGAAATTAGGTGGATATTAGATTATGTATGTAAATAACGAAAAAAGAGCATTTAAAGGTAAGAGTTTACTAGAAAAAGTAGTAGATTATACCGTAGTAGATATTGAAATAACTTTACTTGATGCTGCTGTTGGTGAGATTTTAGAAATTAGTGCTATTAAAGTACGAAATAGAAAAGAAGTAGAGACCTTTTCTGAAATTATTAAAGTAAATCATGAAGTTGGCTCGTTTACAACGAACTTAACTGGTATTACTACTAAAATGGTAGAAGAAGAGGGTAAAGATTTAACATGCGTATTACTTGACTTTAAAGAATTTTTAGGAGATGATATTATTGTAGGACATAATGTTAACTTTGATATTAATTTTCTATATGACAGTATGAGAGAACAACTAGGAGATTATTTAACAAATGATTATATTGATACGTTGAGAATATCGAGAAAAGTATTAAAAGAGTTAGGACATCATAGATTAGATGATTTAATTGATTATTTTGGCTTAACCAGAAGAAGAGAACATAGGGCCTTAAATGATTGTGTTCTAACAAATCAAGTATATTTAAACTTATGTCATTATGAATTTTAAAAAGGTAGGTCAGTATTATGAAAAATAAATCTGTAGCAATATATCAACTTTTTGTAGCGATACCTATTACTATATTTTTAATTATATTCTTTTATCATGGGGAGTTTATAGCAAGATTACTATTAACACCATTTATTGTATGTGCGATTGCCACTTTATTTAAAAGTATTTTTACGTTAAAAGGAAATTTAAAATGGTCAAAGTATTGCAACAGCGTATATATCATTAGTGTTTTGGTTTATGTTTTAGGTTTTTTTGTAGCTTTTTGGTATATAGCAATAAAAAATCAGATATATGCACTTATGATAGTATTACTAATTGTTTCAGTGATCATTATTCTTGCTATTAGATATCGTTTCTTTAAAAAGAGACAGTCTAAAGAAGAAATGGAAAAAGAAAATAAAAGATTTTTAACAAAATCGAGATTAAAAAGAAAGTTAGAACGGCTTGCAAGACCAATTGTATTTTCTTTGATGTTAGTTTTTGGTGTTATCTTATTATGTCTTGGTGTTTTCAACTGGTTAGCGGTAAAAGAAGAAACAAAGGATTATAAAGAAGTATCAGGTCACTTTATGAATGCTAGTATTTATAGACAAGATGAAGATGGAACATCTTACGCCCTTACTTATTACTATATTGTCGATGGGGAAGAATATCAAATCACTACCTCTTATGGAACGGGAATGGTACCTAAAAAAGATAGTACAAGAACAATTATTTATAATCCTGATAATCCTGAAGAAGCAAGAATTGTAGGAGGAGAGTCTTTTGTTATACTTTTATTAGTTGGTCTTATGTTTACAGTACTACCAGCATTGTTTTTAATAGAAACATTTAGTAAAAAAACAAAAGATAAAAAACCATCTAGATTTAGCTTTTTTGCCTTTGGTATGGGAGTATTTTTGTTTACTTTGTGTTATGGTATTCTATATATGATGACAGGAACATTTTCTTTTATTCAAATGTTTCAAATGTATGGAATAGGACTTCTAGTTAGTGGTTTTGTATTAATCGTATTAATGCTAGTGGGAGTATATTTTATGGTAATGAGTGTGTATCAGGCTATTACTTATAAAGAGAAAAATACTATAAAGTAATATAAATAGAAAGAAAAACTTATGATAGTATAAATAAGGAGTATATATGGATAATAAGCAAGGTAGAAAAAATCAAGAGTTAGATAATTATATGGTAGAAGGTATTCCTTTAGGAATGTGTTTTGGTGTTTCTATAGGAGTGGTAGTAGGAATATTTTTAGATAATGTTCCTATTTGTATGACTTTTGGTATTGCGATAGGAATGACTGTTGGTATGGGAGTAGGGTCCTTGATAAAAAAAGACAATCGTAAAAGTAAATAATAAAGTAATAAAATGATAGTTAATGGAGGCAGTTATGAAAGTATATATTGTAAGACACGGAGAAGTACCACATAATGCATTAAAACAATATAATAGTGCAGATGAAGATTTAAATGAGATAGGAGTTCTGCAGACCAATGCTTTGAAAGAGAAAATCAAAGAATTAGATTATGATATTGTTATTTCGTCACCATTAATTAGAGCTAGGCATACTGCAAGTATTATCAATGTTCATAACAAAGAAGTAATTATTGATGAGAGAATTAAAGAAAGAGATCCAGGTGATTTATCAGGAAAATCTTTAACGGTTACTAATCGTGAGGAATATTGGAATTATAATACTAAGGTACAATATGGTACTTCTGAAGATATTAAAGAATTTTTTAAAAGGGTATATGATTTTTTAGATGAATTAAAAAAGAAAGATTATAGTAGTGTATTAGTGGTTGCTCATAGCGGAGTATCGAAAGCATTTAGTGCCTATTTTGAAGGATTAGGAGATGGAAAGGTTTTAAACAGAGGACTAAAAAATTGTGAAATCAAAGAATATGAGTTATAAATAAAATATTATTTTTTAGAAAAGTTAGATTATAATTCATGAATTCTTTATTGAACTTAGTATCCATTGCATAAAAGTATTGATAGATAAATCAGAAAAAAGATTTATCTATTTTTTCTAAAATTTTCTACTTAACAAGAACAAATGTTCGTGATAAAATATAAATGGTGATGAGATGGAAAGAGTTTATATCTGTATTGATTTAAAAAGTTTTTATGCATCCGTAGAATGTGTAGAAAGAGGACTAGACCCTTTAAAGACGAATTTAGCAGTGGCTGATGCTACCAGAACGGAAAAAACGATATGTCTAGCGATTAGTCCTTCCCTAAAACAATATGGAATTGGAGGAAGAGCTAGACTATTTGAATTATTACAATTAGTAAAAGAGGTAAATAGAAAAAGAAAAGAAGAAAATAAGAATAAAAGGTTTACAGGAAAATCTATAAATGATGATGAATTAAAACGTGATAAAACGAAGGAGTTGGATTTGATTATTGCACCTCCTAGAATGTCTCATTATATTAATTTTTCGGCTAAGATATATAATATTTATTTAAGGCATATTGCAAAAGAAGATATTTTTGTTTATTCCATTGATGAAGTATTTGCAGATATTACTAAATATTTAAAATATGGTCATACTACGCCAAAAGAGTTTGTAACTAAGATATTAAAAGAAGTGGTAAAAGAAACAGGAATTACTGCAACAGCGGGAATAGGAAGTAATCTTTTTCTAGCAAAAGTAGCGATGGATGTGGTTGCAAAACACGCGAAAGCAGATGAGTATGGAGTAAGAATTGCCAGGTTAGATGAGAAGAGTTTTAAAGAAAAGCTCTGGGATTATCGTCCAATTACAGATATTTGGAGAATAGGAAAGGGAATTGCTAGTAGACTAGAACAATATCATATTGATACCTTAGGAGATATTGCAAGATGTTCTATAGAAAATGAAGAGTTATTATATAAATTATTTGGTGTTAATGCCGAATTATTGATTGATCATGCCTGGGGAGTGGAACCCTGTACGATAGAATCTATTAAATCTTATAAACCATTAGCAAAAAGCATTAGTACAGGACAAGTCCTACCGTGTCCTTATTCTTATCAAAAAGCAAAGTTAATTATTCGAGAAATGTCTGAGTTGTTAGCGTTAAATTTAGCAGAAAAACATTTGATAACGGATCAATTAGTGTTAACGATAGGGTATGATATTTCAAATGTTACAGAGAACTATCATGGAGAAATAAAAGTGGATTTTTATGGAAGAAAGATACCTAAACATGCTCATGGCAATATTCATTTAGAAGAAAAAACATCTTCTTCTAGGAAAATAATGGATGCAGTAACTAAATTGTTTGAAAAAATTATAAATCCAGATTTATTAGTAAAAAGAATTAACATTAGTGCAATAGGATTAATATCGGTAGAAAAAGAAAAGATGATTTTAAAGTATGAGCAGTTAGATATATTTACAAATCCTGATGCACTACAAATAGAAGAGAAAGCACGAAAAAAAGAAGAAAGAGAGGAAAGTTCACTTCAACAAGTCGTGTTAAATATTAAAGAAAAGTATGGAAAAAATGCTATTCTTCGAGGTATGAATTTAGAGAGTGGAAGTACTACAATAGAAAGAAATAGACAGATTGGAGGACATCATGAATAAATATGCTGATATTATTCATTTATCAAGACCTAAATCAACACATCCACCCATGTCTTTAAACAATAGGTCTTTCCAATTTGCACCATTTAGTGCATTAACAGGATATGATGAAAAGATAAAAGAGACAGCAAGGATTACCAGTTCTAAAATAGACTTAACAGAAGAAGAAAAATTAAAGTTAAATGATAAACTGGAATGGTTAAAAGAAAATATAAAGAAACAGCCGGAAGTTACCATTACTTATTTTGTAGCAGATAAGAAAAAAAGTGGAGGAAGTTATCAAAAGATTACGGGTAATATTAGAAGAATTGATGCAGTAGGGAAGTGTCTTGTTTTTAGGGATAAGACAAAAGTATTCTTAGATGATATTATTAAAGTAGAGGGTAATATATTTCGTGATATGGTATAATGAAACTACAAATTGATAGTTTTAAATTGTAAAACCAAAGGAGAAGAAATATGAAAAAAGTAATAAACTTCCTAATATGCTTAATGCTTATTATAGGAATTGCTGGCTGTGGCAATAAACGCATGGAACAAACAGAAAACGAGAAATTTACGACGGTAAATACTTTGGATGACGGGCGGAAAATTTATTTTGCACTTGATATACCTTATCGTGATAGTAATTTAAGTATGTCTTTTACTAATAACGATATATCAGTAGATGAATTTTTAAACAAGTTAGAGTACATCGATACATGGAAAGATGGTGGTTCTAAGGTTTATAAATATAACAAAAGTAACGAAGTGTTTGGTAATGATAATTTTTATGTAGTAGCATGTAATAGTATGGATAATATCAAGGATATCTATGTTGCAAAACATTTAGAAAGCTTAAGTGATTTGTGTAGTATAAAAATAAATGATTTGGATGGTGTTTCTATGACAATAAAAGAAATTATGGACACCAAAGCAGTAGTAATCATAACAGATACAAGTGATAGAGAAAATATTTATGGTGAAGAATATCGAATTGATAAAAAAGAAAATGATGTCTGGGTCACTTTAGATACCGTTACGAATGAAGATGTTGTATGGAATTCTATTGGCTATTCTGTAGGGGATGATTATACATTAGAGTTTAGTATTGATTGGAAAGATGTTTATGGAGTTTTAGAAAGTGGAAAATATAGAATTGTAAAAAGTACTTCTGAAGCAGGAGAAGGAACTACTCATTATATAACGAGCGAATTTGTCATAAAGTAATAATGATTAAGTTTCTTCTTTTTAACGGAAAGAGTGTAATATTAAATAAATAGAGTCTATCAGTCTAGTGATATATTTTTTAAAAATGTATAAAAAGTCACTTACTTGTCACTTGCATTATCATATACTTATCACTAAGAAAGGAAGATAGTATGGAAATATTAAAAGTAGAACATCTTTCCAAAGTCTATGGGAAAGGTGAAAATAAAGTAGTTGCTTTAGATGATGTTTCTTTTTCAGTAGAAAAAGGAGAGTTTGTTGCAATCGTTGGAGCATCTGGTTCTGGTAAATCTACATTACTGCATTTAATTGGTGGAGTAGATAGACCAACGGAAGGAGAAGTGTTTATTGCTGGTAAAAATATTTATCAGTTAAATGATGATAAACTAGCTATTTTTAGAAGAAGACAAATAGGGCTAGTTTATCAATTCTATAATTTAATACCAATATTAAATGTAGAAGAAAATATTACATTGCCATTAGAATTAGATAATCGGGAAGTAGATAGAGAAAATTTAGAAAACTTATTAAAATTATTAGGATTAGAAAATAGAAGAGATCATTTGCCTAATGAATTATCTGGCGGTCAGCAACAAAGAACATCTATTGGTAGAGCTTTGATTACGAATCCGTCCATTCTTTTAGCAGATGAGCCAACTGGTAACTTAGATTCTAAGGCTAGCGATGAGATTGTCGCTTTATTGAAAAAGTCAAATAAAGATTATAATCAAACTATTATTATGATTACCCATAATATGGAAATAGCGAGTGCTGCAGATAGAATTATTAGGATAGAAGACGGAAAGATTGTTAAGGAGGATTAGTTATGAAAATACTTAACAAGCTATCGAAGAAAAATCTATTACTAAATAAAAAAAGAAGCATTGGTACACTCATTGGAATTATTTTATCTGTTGCCCTAATTTGTGCAACTGTAGGACTATTTATTAGTTTTCGAACAGCTTTAATAGAGTCAGCTATTGCTAGTAGAGGTAATTACCATATTGCTTTATATAATGAGTCCGAAGAAAAATTAAAAGTATTAAAGAATAACCGTGATGTTGCGAGAATTGATATTTTATATGATATAGGATATTCTAAGTTTCTCGATGCAACAGAAGACCGTCCTTATATTCATTTATATTCTTATCAGGATACGAAATCTTTTTCTAACTTAGCTATCCAATTAGTAGATGGAGCATATCCTAAAGATAAAAATGAACTTCTTATTAGTGAAGAGTTGTATCTTATGAATAAGGATAAATACGCCATAGGTAATACAATTACCTTAAATGTTGGACAAAGAAAAACTTTAGATAATTATATCATGACGAAAGAAAATCCTAAGACAGAAGAAGAGGTAATTGCTGATTCTTTCGAGATGACATTTGTGATTACAGGAATTATGGAAAGAGATTATGAACTAGATCCACATGGAGATCCTGGAATTAGTGCTCTTACGGTAGACCTCGATAATCAAGAAATTACGAATCAAGATAGTATTTTCTATATTCGTATTCAAAAACCTACAGACTATGAAAAAACATTTTCTGAAATTTTAGGAAAAACCTTTCATAGTAATTCTGAAAATTCAACAGAAGAATATTCTCTTAATACAGAGTTATTAAGATGGCAAGCACTAAGATTTGATTCTCGTACTACTTCTATGCTTTATTCTGTAATGATTGTTGTCTTAGCAATTATTGTAGGGACTAGCATCTTTTGTATCAAGAATTCTTTTGATATTTCGGTTACTGAGAAAAAGAAAAGTTATGGGATGTTAGCAAGTGCTGGAGCAACTAAAAAGCAGATTAGAAAAAGTGTAGTGACGGAAGGTTTTATGCTAGGAATGATTGGAATTCCTTTAGGTATTTTATCTGGTTATCTTGCCGTATTTATTTTAGTAGGACTAGTAAACTCATTAATTGGAGACTTTATCAATAATGAAGTAACATTTAAGTTTTCAGTGTCTTTATTACCAGTAGTCTTGTCTATTATTTTAGGATTTGTTACGATTTATTTATCAAGTATTAGTGCTGCAAAAAAGGCAAGTCGTGTGAGTCCTATTGATTTGATAAGAAATAGGGAAGATGTTAAAATAAATAAGAAAAAATTAAAAACTCCGTTTTGGGTAAAAAAGATATTTCATATTGGTGGAGTAATTGCTTATAAGAACTTAAAAAGAAGTAAGAAGAAATATCGTACAACAGTAATATCTTTAGCAGTTAGTGTATTTGTGTTTATTAGTATGAATACATTTATGTATTATACTTTCAGAGTAACGAGTACTTATTATGATGATTTAGATTACAATGTAATGATTACATCAAGTTTTGAAGATACTCCAAAAATGGAAGATGCTTTAAAAGTAAAAGGTACTGACGATTATACAATGTTATATCAAAGTTCTCTTACTACTGATGGTTATTTGGAGATAGATGATTTGTCTAAATTGACTGACTTTGCAAATGATATTTTAGAAGAAGGATTAAGAGAACAAGGATGTTATGATGAGAAAAAAGATCCTTTTGCTATGAATTGTGATAAAAAACGTCAAATGAATATTATTGGTATGGATGAAAAATCTTTTAAAGAGTATGTAGATAAATTTGGTTTAAATTATAATAGTGTGAAAAATAAAGGGGTTTTAGTAAATGATTATTCATATATTAATGCTGAAGGTATTCGAATAGAAAAAGGTATTTATAATTATAAAAAGGATGAGACAATCAAAGGTACTTATAATGGTAGTCCATTAGAAATTGGTGTTTCAGAAGTTACAAATGTAAGACCAAGTGGACTTGAAAACTTTTGGGATTCTGGCGGATATTTAATTGTATCAGAAGAAGAATATCATGATTTGAGTTTTACTCCTTACATTTTAACAATTAATGCTGATGATCCTGCACAAGTTACTTTAGATATTAATAATGAAGTACCAGAATTAAGTGCAGTAAATATAGGAGAAAATGCTCAAGCAGAAAGATCTGTTTATCTACTTACAGCCATATTCTTATATGGATTTATTGTAGTAATTACTTTGATTGGGATAACTAATATATTTAATACAATAACATCTAATTTAGAGCTTAGACAAAAAGAGTTTGCAATGCTTAAAAGTGTTGGTATGACAAGAAAAGAATTTAATCGAATGATTAATTTAGAAACGATATTCTATTCAATAAAGGCACTTATATATGGTGTAGCATTAGGTTCAATAGGTTCATATTTAGTATATCTTGCAACAGCAAGTAAATTGGATTATGGTTATCATTTTCCACTTTCAGCAACCATTATTTCGATTGTTGCAGTATTCATATTAGTATTTATTATTATGAAGTATTCTATGAATAAGATTAATAAACAAAATATTATAGAAACGATTAGAAAAGATAATATTTAAAGGGAATTATTTCCCTTTTTTGCTATAATAAGAGTAGATAGAAAGGAGTACGTATGAATATTTTACTTATTGAGGATAATGAAAATATTAGTAATGGATTAAAATATTCGTTAGAAAAAGAAAAATATCATGTTATGGTATGTGCAAGCATAGAAGATACTATTAACTATTTAGAAGAAAATAATTCTATCGATTTTGCTGTTATAGATGTCTCTTTACCAGATGGAAACGGATTTGATTTATATCAAAAATATATTAAAGGCAAGAATATTCCTAGTATTTTTTTGACTGCTAGAGATAGCGAAGATGATATTGTTAAGGGATTAGAACTTGGTGCAGAAGATTATATGACAAAACCATTTTCAACAAGAGAGTTATTAGCACGTATTAAAAGAAATATTATGAAAAAACAAAATAATACTATTATCACTATTCAAGATATTAGTTTTGATCTTGATAAAATGGAAGTAAGTAAAAATAATAAAGTAATTCCATTAACGAGGTTAGAAATTAAAATTTTATATTTATTATTTACTAATTTAGGACGAGTTGTTAGAAGAGATTATATGATAGAAAAAATCTGGGAATGGACGGGAAATGATGTTAATGATAATACCGTTACTGTCTATTTAAAAAGAATTAGAGAAAAGTTACAAACAGATATTATTATCACGATTAAAGGAATAGGGTATAGGATTGATGATGTTAGAAAATAAAATACATTTAAAAAAATATTTATGTTTGTCTTTTCTTGTTCTATTTATTTTTATGATTCTTGCTAATTTCTTCTTTTTCTATCAATATAGAACTTATACAAAGAATTATAATTACAAGCTGGGTACAGTCATTTCTTTAGTAAAAGAAGAATACCCTAAGGTAAAAGAAGAAGATTTAATCGCAATATTAAACAGTAAGGATATCCCTGTTGATGATATTTTTCATGAGTATGGAATTGATATAGATAAAGAATCTTTTATTTTAGAAAATAATCAAAAATTTAGTTTATTTTGTATTATTTATAATGTATTATTGATTGCTGCTACAGGTAGTTTATTATTTCTTTATTTACATCATGAGAAAAAGCAAGATAAAGAGATAAGAAAATTAGTTGCTTGTATGGAAGAGATTAATAAGAAAAACTATGCAATTGATATTGATGAAAACTCAGAAGATGAGTTATCTATCTTAAAGAATGAGATTTATAAAACTATGATTATGCTAAAAGAAGTTGCCAGTAACTCAGAAGAAGATAAATTAAAATTGAAAGATTCTTTATCTGATATCTCTCATCAGTTAAAGACACCACTTACCTCTATTAATATTATGTTAGATAATATCTTAGAAGATAAAGAGATGGATAGTGCTACGAAGGAAAAATTTATAGTAAATATCAAACGAGAAATTACTAATATTAGTTCATTAGTAGGTGAATTGTTAAAACTATCAAAGTTTGATGCGAATGTAGTAACTATGGAGAAAAAAGAAGTATCACTAAAAGAGTTGGTAAGGCTTGCTATCTTAAATGTAGAAATGATGGCAGAGCTTAAGAATATAGAAATTAAAGTAGAATATTCTAACGAAGGTAAAATTCAGGGTGATTTAAAATGGCAAGCAGAAGCAATTACTAATATTTTAAAAAATTGTATAGAACATTCTAAGGAAAAGTCTAGACTTTTAATCAAGATAGATACCAATAAAGTATATTCTTCTATTTCTATTAAAGATTATGGAAAAGGTATTGCAAAAAAAGATTTGCCACATATATTTGAACGTTTTTACAAAGGAAAAAACTCTTCCTCTGACAGTGTAGGAATTGGTCTTTCTCTTGCTAAGGCTATCATTGAGAAAAATAATGGCACTATTACAGTAGATTCCAAGGAAGGATATGGTACTACATTTACAATAAAGTATTATCTATGGTAATAAATAGGTTAAGTTTTACTATTCATATAAGAAAAAAGATATTATAATAATGATAAATAAGAAGTAATAATTAGGAGTATAGAGATGATAAATATTGAGTATAAGAAAAAAATAGGAAAAGAGTTGGATGATTTTATAGGTAGAGAATTTGATAAGTATGCAATTCAAAATGGTGTTACTTGTAATTATCAATCTTTTCATTTTGTCGCAACAGAAGATAATAAAGTAATTGGAATTATTACAGGACATACTTATTATCAAGAAGTACATATTAGTAATCTTATCATATTAGAAGAATACCGAAAAAAACATCTTGGAACAAAATTAGTAAAAGCAGTAGAAGAATATTATAAAGATAAGGAATTTGAAAATATTAATCTTACTACTTATCAGTTTCAAGCACCTGAGTTTTATAAAAAGTGTGGATTTCAAGTGGAATTTATTCGAAAGAATAAGAAAAATCCTAAGCTTACTAAATATTTTTTAGTGAAATATTATTAAAAAAGTAAGAAGTTTTATTTATAAGATAAGTTATGAAATGATATCATTGAAGATTATAGGAGATGGCTATTGTTAGAAAGATTTAGTAGAGTTTTATGATACAAGTAATAAAAAAATTAGATACTTCTTTATTAGATTTTCCACCTGTCATAGAATATTTAAGGCAATTTGAAAAATGGGAAATAGTAAATGAAGATATAAAGGAAGATAATGGCGAGGTTAATATATTATCTGAAAATGAATTAATAAGAATAATATATTTAAAGATGAGTACTGGTAAATGGTGGAGTATTTATAGATATCATTCGGATGGTATAAAATATGAGCAGATAGACGCAATATTATTTGATGAAATAAAAGAAAATAAATATAATAAAATAATTAAATTTTCAGGGCATATAGAAGATGATACTTATTCTTATGTTACATGTTCAAGCTTTTCTTTTTTTAATAACGAAGTTATTCATAGTTGGAAGGAAACTAGAGTAGTACCAGTACAGGATTTATGCAAAATTCAATATTCTAAAGATATGAACTTAACAGAACTTGTCTTAATGACAGATAATAAAAGTCAAAATATTATAAAACAAGAGAATCAACAAGATATAAAAACATTAGTTTTAAAATTAGAAAAATAGAACTTTGTAAGGAGATAGAATTAAATGAATAAAAAATTATATAATGAAAGTATAATTTTAATAGGCCCTTCTGGAGCAGGAAAATCGACTGTTGCTGAAGAACTTCATAAAATAACTAATATGCCAAGATTATGTTTAGATCAAATTGCAAATAAGGCTAGGAATACAGGACTTAAAAGTAAATTTAAGAGTGTGGATGAATTTAATTGCTATATGATTTCAGAAGTGTTAAAGCAAGCACAAGAGAATAATATGTATGGAATTGTAGATTTTGGAGCAGGACACTCTGTATATGATGATACTTTGATATTTGAAGAAGTGAAATCAATGTTAGAGCCTTTTAAAAATATTATTTTATTACTTCCATGTGAAGATGAAAAAAGAGCTTTAGATATCATGAAAAATAGGTCTACTGGAGATACTAGAGATAATAAAAAGTTTTTAGAAAGCCCTTGCAATAAAGAGTTAGCAACTATGATTATATATGAAAATGGTAGACAGCCGTCAGAAATTGCAGAAGAGATTATATCATGTGTTAAAGAAAAACAAGAAGAAATAAAACTAAAATAAGATTTTATTGATTACAATTTATCAAATGGAAAAGGCTGAATCTATGAAATATAATAATAAATTAGAATTGATAGACACAATTAAAAGTAATGCGGATTTATTTATAAGAGAATGTTCTGATCTAAAAGATGAATTTATGGATACAACTTATGAAGAAATAGAATATAGTCCTTATCAAATGTTAGCATTTTGTATTGGCTGGATGGATTTAGTTTTGTCTTGGGAAGAGGAAGAACTAAAAGGAATACAAGAAACACCGCTTGCTACTGAATGGAAATGGAATGATTTAGACTGGTTATATCAGAGTTTTTATGATAGATATAATAACAATTCTTTAAAAGAAATAATTGATAACTTTAATCAAAGAATAAATAGTATTATTCAGTTAATAAATAATTTATCTGATGAAGATTTATTTATAGAAGGCAGGCGAGGTTGGGCTAAGACAAATGGTAAAGAATTTAGTGTATGCAGATTAATACATTTAAATACGGTTTCTAATTTTAAAAATTTTAGAGGGAAAATTAGAAAATGGAAGAAGTTTCATAATTAAGAAATAGATTGTGATTTATAAACAGTAGGAGTGTTAAATATGGATAAACATAATGAAGAAAAAGATTTTATAAAAATAGAAGTAAAAGAATTAATTGATTGGAATGAGCCTAATGGAGAAGGGTGTATTGTATCAGATAAGATAACAAAAGATGGATATAAAGTTGGATATATGTATAGAGAAGAGCCTAATATGGATATGCCTGATAGTGGTTGGAGATTTATGGCGGGTAATGAGGATGATGAGTATATGAACAATCCTCATAATCATCATATATTTGCTATTAATACCATTTGTAATTATGATTCAGATATCATCCCTTATTTGCATTCTAAAATAGGTTCTACTTATATAAGAGTAGATAATAAAAATTTTGAATTAGATGATAGAACGAAACCGATATTTATAGATAAGCAAGAGAGATAAGTGGTAGACTTATGGGAAAAAATAGTATGAAAAATAAAAAAATCTTAAGAAAAGTAACTATTATTTTATCTATCATACTTTTATTTTTGAATATATGTTTATATTTAAAAATGAAGTTTACTTGGGATGCAATACCTGGTGCTAGTAATCAACATGATAGTATTAATTTACTGTTTCAAGGTATATTTAGCTGGGTTGTTTTAGTATATGGGATTATATTAATACCAATTGTTTGGATAGAATATTTATTATTAATTTTTGTTATAAAGATATATCATAAGTTTGATGGGATTATAGGAGCATGTTTATGCTTGTTAATATCAATTATCTTTATCTTAATCTTAATTTTCTTTGTGCGAATGTTAATATTTATTATTCTCACTTTAATATGATGATTGTATTTTGGAAAATATGAGATTGTAGAGTTTGTTTTAAAACATTATTCAGTATACTTTAGTAGAGGAGTATATGAACTTTTATAATTATTGACAGATAAATAAAATCGTATTATGTGTAGTCAAGATGAATTACATAGAAGAATAGATAATCTTTATCATGCTGCAGGATGTCAAAAATGTTCTTGACTGGCTATAGTACTAATCCTGAAAAGTATCCTGAGTTAAATGAAATGTATGACTTTCAATTAAGGGAAGAACTAGTAATTGTATTATAGTAAAAATTAATCCAAGAGAAGATTATCATTTTGAAATAGTTGATGGTATATTAATTCATGAAAGATATTTAACTACCTTCTTTACAATATATAAAAAATAGTAATAGGTAAGGAGAGAAAATATGTTAGATGAACAGGTAAAAGAATTAATAAAAAAATTTGAATTAAAAGATGAAAAGGCAATTACGTTTGGTCATCCGAAAATGAAAATAAAGTGGATTCTACCTTTACCAGGGATGATGATATCTTCCTTTGACCAATTTCAACCATTTTTTATATACTTTGATAATGTTGGAATAACTTTTTTTCCATTAGATTTGAATAATAAATATCAAGTAATGGGTAAATCATTTGTTTCTTGGAGTGACTTAAAAAGTTTCAATTTAAAAAAAGGGTTATTATTAGAAGATGAAATACAAATAGAGTTAGAGCAAGGAAAAATAGAGATGAAAATTCCAAAGACAAAGGCAATGAATCCCTGGGTAAAAGAAAATAATTCTTATTTAGCTGATAAAAATTATTTCTATAATAAATAAACTATTATATTTTTAAGGAGCATTATTTGAATGACTCCTTTTTTTCGACTTACAAAACTGTAATTTTAAAGTAATATTAGAGTTGATATAATCTTAGTAGAAAGGAAGATTTTATGAAGGTTTTAAGATTAGAAAATGTTAAAAAGTATTATGGTACTACTTCTAATATTACAAAAGCAGTCGATGGTATTTCGTTTGAAGTAGAAGAGGGTGAGTTTGTTGCTATCATGGGAGCATCTGGCTCTGGAAAAACAACTTTATTAAATGCGATTTCTACAATAGATCATGTAACAAGTGGACATATTTTTGTAGGAGATAAAGATATCACAGAATTAAAAGAAGATGAAAAAGCAGACTTTAGAAAGGATAATTTAGGATTTATATTTCAAGACTTTAACTTGTTAGATACCCTAAATATTGAAGAAAATATTGCCTTATCTTTAATTATTAATGGAGAAAATCAAAATAAAGTAGATGAAAAAGTAGAAAGTATTACATCTAAGTTAGGAATTCAAGATGTTTTAAAAAAGTTTCCTTATGAAGTAAGTGGTGGTCAGAAGCAACGTTGTGCTTGTGCTAGAGCTTTAATTAACAAGCCGAAATTAATTCTTGCAGATGAACCAACAGGAGCCTTAGATTCTAAATCATCTAGGTTATTATTAGAAACTATGGAGAGTATGAATCAAGAATTAAAAGCCACAATTTTAATGGTAACTCATGATGCTTTTAGTGCTAGTTTTTGTAAAAGGGTGTTATTCTTAAAAGATGGAAAAATCTTTAATGAAATCATAAAAGGAGAAAAGACTAGAAAAGAATTTTTTAATGAAATATTGGATGTTTTAACACTCCTTGGAGGAGACGTAGGAAATGTTAAGTAAATTAGCATTTCGTAATGTAAAACGAAGTGCCAAAGATTATGTAATTTATTTAATTACGGTCACACTCGCTTTTTCTTTTATTTTTGCATTTAACTTAATGAGTAATTCTAAAGAAATATTAAATTTATGCGATATCATGAATAATTTTGCTATAGTGATGTATTTTGTGAACGTATTTATTATATTTATTGTATGCTTTCTAATCAATTATACAATTAAGTTTATGTTTTCTAAGAGGAGTAGGGAATTTGGTACCTATATGTTACTTGGAATCAAAAAGAAAAAAATTTCTAGCATGTTTACTTTAGAAAATATTATTTTAGGTTTTCTTTCTTTATTAATTTCTATTCCTCTAGGTTATTTATTTAGTCTTTTTATGTCTTTTATAGTTACCAGAACGTTTGGTTTGAATGAAATTGTAAAAATTACTTTTAGCTTAAACCCTATTTTATTATTGTTAGCCTATTTTATCTTTATCTATTTATTTGTTTTAATGTTAGCACATCATAGAATGAAAAAAGTAAAAATATATGATTTATTATATTTAGAAAAACAAAACGAAGAAAAGCAATTCAAAAAGAATAAAATTAGAAATATTACATTTGTTTTTTCTTTAATCATAGGAATTACTGCTGTAGTTTTGTTTAATAGAGAGTTTAAAGGATTTGGTACGGAACCATCTTTTGGAATGGTTCTCGTTTGTATTATTCTTATTATAATAAGTATTTATGGTGTTACGATTACCTTAGCTGATTTTATTTTAAAAATAGTTCTAAAAAATAAAAAACTAAAGTATCACAAAGATAATTTGTTTGTGGCAAGAACATTTTCTTCTAAAGTAAAAACGATGAGTTTTACTTTAGGAATATTGACAGTATTAATTACATTTACTTTAATTGCTTTAAATTTATCTAGTTTATTTAAAGCAATGTTTGATTATCAATTAGAGCTAGCATCTCCTTATGATATCAGTATCAAAGAAATAGATGAAAATAATATTCCTGAATATATAAATTTTATAGAAAATGAGTATACCATAGAAGAAAGTTTTAGCTACCATGGATATAAAGAAACAAATCGAGATATTAGTAATGCCCTAGGAAAATATGGTGGTTGGAGAGAATATGATCAGGTAATAAGATTAACAGATTATAATAAATTGTTAGAGTTAAAGGGAGATAGTCCGATTACTTTGGCTAGTGATGAGTATGTAGTGAATGTAACAAAAGAATTAGGAGATTTATTAGTGAGTAATCCCTCCATTAAAACAATCACCTTATCTAATGGAATAGAGTTAAAACAAAAAGAAATCCTTACTACCGGTTATACTTATGCTTGGGGAGTAGGTTATGGTTCTATCATTGTAGTTCCTGATGATGTTGTTACTGACCTAGAAATAGGAGCAACCAGTCTTATTGTTAACACAAAAGAAAAAACAACGGAATCTTTTGCCAAAAAGATGGCAAAATTTATAAGTTCTAATATTTGTAGAGAAACAGAAGATGGCGAGGAGGATTGCTATTCATTATATAATTTGACGGTAAGAGGACAAGAAGAAGCAAATAATAATGGATTTGTCACAATAATATCTTTTGTTTGTCTTTATATAGCATTTATTTTTATTGCAACAGTTGGAACAATATTAGCTATTCAGTCATTAAGTGATTCAACTAAATATCATTATCGTTATAAAGTATTAAGTAAACTAGGTGTAAGAGAGAATCAATTAAATAAAACAATTTTCAAACAATTATTTATATTTTTTATCTTTCCAGTTTTTTATCCACTAATCATTAGTTATATTACGGTTTTTACGTTAAATAATGTTTTTAATATTGTTTTAACGACAGATACTATTTATTTACTATATTATTCTATCAATGTATTTATATTTATACTTATTTATGCCATTTATTTCTTAGCTACATATTTTGGTTTTAAAAGAAACATTGGAAAAATGGAGGAGGTGTAGATATGTTAGGAAAGTTAGCGCTTCGCAATGTAAAACGTAGTATCAAAGATTATATTATATATATAATTACAATAACTATTGCTTTTTCACTTATGTTTGCTTTGAATTTGGTGTCATGGTCTGATGCTGTAGTAAATATTTCAGAAAATATGGATACGTTTAAAAGTGTAATAGTATTTGTTAATGTTATTGTTATTTTTGTAATTTGTTTTTTAATTAACTATACTACAAGATTTATGTTTTCCAAGAGAAGTAAGGAATTTGGAACATATATGCTTTTAGGAATTAAAAAGAAAAAAATATCTAAAATGTTTTTACTTGAAAATATAATTCTTGGTTTTATTGCTTTAATATTAGCAATTCCTCTTGGCTTTGTATTTAGTCAATTTATATCACTTTTTATCGTAAAAGTTTTGGAGCTTCCACAAGCAATCTTTATTGAATTTAATGCAATGTCCTTTATATTACTGTTTATTTACTTTATTGCTATTTATTTGTTAGTATTATTCTTTGCCTATAGAAGAATTAAAAAAGTAAAGATATATGATTTATTATATTTAGAAAAAAAGAATGAAGAAAAAGTCATAAAGACAAAGAAAAGTCGTAATATAATCTTTCTTATTAGTATTTTAATTGGTATAGGGGCATATCTGATTTGGAATATGCAAATTCAACCTGATATTGTTCAAGATAGTTCAGTATTAACATATTTAATGATTGGTATTGTATTATTTATAATAAGTATCTATGGTGTAATGTTTAGTCTTTCGGATTTCTTGCTGTCTATTGTTTTGAAAAACAAGAAAATTAAATACAGTAAAGATAATTTGTTTGTGGCAAGAGCATTTTCTTCTAAAGCTAGGACCATGGGAATGACACTTGGAACACTAGGAGTACTAATTATGTTTACATCTTTATTCCTTAATTTCTCAAGTTTAAATAAAGGTCTATATGATTCTATCGTTGAAACAACTTCTCCTTTTGATATTTCTGTATTTTTTGAAAATAGAGATACAGTATTAAAAGCATATAATATAATTAAAGAAGATTATACAATTACTGATAGCGTTATATATGATATATATCTAGATCCAAATAGTAACATTGAAAAATTGCTCCCTTCCTATTCATATAAAAAAGATACAGCAGATTTTGTTATGAAAATAAGTGATTATAATAAATTGTTAAGTATGAAAGGAAAAAATAAAATATCACTAAATGATGATGAATATTTATTGGTAATGGAAACAGCAGGACTATCTTTTGTACAAAGCGATTCTATAAAAGAGATTACTTTGTCAAACGGAAATACGCTTTATCAAAAAAATATAACTACAGAATTATTCTTTTACGGATTATCTAATGCAAGTTATGTGGTAGTTGTTCCAGATAATGCAGTTAATAATTTGAATATTTATGAAACATTTATGTCTATTAATACAAAAGAAGATACAACGAAGAAGTATGAAGAAAAATTGAATCGTGCGCTTAGTTCAGATTTATGTCAAATAGATGAAAATGGTAGAAAAGAGTGTCATTATTATCGTACTACCATAAAAGGAGCAGTTATTGAAACTTCTAATATTATGACAGCGATAGTTACAGCAGTATGTGTTTATATGTCATTTATATTTGTAGCTATCGTTGGAACAATACTTGCCATACAATCATTAAGTGATAGTGCAAAATATCAATATAGATATATGGTATTAAAAAGACTTGGAGTAAAAAATGAGCAGTTATACAAAACAATTAGAAAACAATTATATATTTTATTTGCAATACCAGCTATTTATCCAATAATCATTAGTTTTATAACCGTTTATTTACTTAATAGAATTTATGCACCATTATTACCAAGTTCTACTGCTTATTTGAACTATTTCTTTGTGAGTATTATAATATTTTTATTAATATATTCCATTTACTTTATTGCAACTTATTTTGGATTCAAAAGAAATATTGATAAGAGTTAGAGGGTAAAATCTAACTCTTTTTATAGTATAATTAAAAAGGAAATGTGGTGATGTTATGAATATTATAATTATCGAAGATGATCCAATTATAAGAGAAAAATTATCTATACTTTTACAAGATGCTGGTTATAAAACTACATTGATTGAAGATTTTGAAAATGTTGTAGATACTATATTAAAAGAAGATGCTAATTTGATTTTGCTCGATATTAATTTGCCTTGTATAGATGGTTTTACTATATGTAAAAAGATAAAAGAAAAATCTAATATACCAATCATTTTTGTTACAAGCCGTGATACTACAGAAGATGAATTGAAAAGTATTAGGGTAGGTGGCTTTGATTTTATTACCAAACCATATAATAAGCTTGTTTTATTAGAAAAGATTAAAAGAGCTTTTAAATTAAATAATCCTATTAACTTTAAAGAAATAACAAAAAAGAAATATACGTTAGACTTACATTTATCATTATTAAAATATCAAAATAAAGAAGTAGAACTAACAAGAAATGAGTTTCGTATTTTATATTATTTTTTTATTAGTGATGATAGAATTATTACCAAGGAAGAATTATTAGAACACCTATGGAATGATAAATATTACTTAGATGACAATATTTTAATGGTAAATATCAATCGTCTTAGAAAAAAAGCAAAAGAAATAGGAATTGATAATCTATTAGAAAATGTCAAAGGGAAAGGGTATCGTCTATGAGTTTTTTAAATTATTTAGAAAATAAAATCTTTTATATTTTGTTTCAGATTACAACCATTCTTTTTATTACTGTTATTTTAGCTTTAGCCAGTATTCCTTTTTTCTATATTGCTTTTCTTTTTTTTATTTGTATTTTTCTTTTGATAATTTATTTAGTAGTAGATTATTTATTGATTCAAAAGAGGGCAAAAAGAATAATCGATATGGTAGATAATTTAGAAGAAAAATATTATATTTCAGAAATTCTTCCGAAGTCTAGTAATCTAGAAAATATAGCTTATCGTTATGCTTTAGAAAAAGCTTGTAAAGCGATGAATGATAGGATTAGTAATTTAGAACAAAGTAAATTAGATTATCAAGAATATATTGAAAGTTTTGTTCATGAAGTGAAAACTCCTATTGCGGCCTTATCTTTAATCTTTGATGATACAAAAGATAAAATTTCTAAAAAAGAAATAGATAAAATTGATAATTATATTGATCAAGTTTTATATTATGCTAGAAGTAATACAACAGAAAAAGATTATTTTGTGAAAGAGTTAGACTTATCTTCTGTTATTCATAATGTGTTGTTGAAGTACAGAGATTATTTATTAGAACAAAAGATTAAAATTACTACAACTAATTTAGAGAAGAAGATTTATACAGATGAAAAATGGTTACAGTTTGTAATTTCGCAAATTATACAAAACTCTATTAAGTATATGGATAAAAGTAAAAAAGAAATTATTATTACAGGAGAAGAAACAAAAGAAAATATTACTTTAACAATTACTGATAATGGTTGTGGTATCAAAGAAAGTGATATTTCTAGAGTTTTTGAAAAAGGATTTACTGGTAGCAATAGAGGTAAAGAGTCTTCTACAGGAATAGGTTTATATCTTGCTAAAAAGATATGTGTCGAGTTAGGATTAACAATTTCTATTCAGTCTATTTACAAAGAGAAAACTACTGTAAAGATTATTTTTCCGATAACTGATTTTAATAAGTTTGAATGATAAATTTAAAATGTAAAATAAATATCTTGTGCTATAATAAGGTATAAAGAATAGGTTAGTTATGATGGAGGTAATCATGGAAGAAAGTTTAAACATAGTTATTGTTGGAATGGGTATGATTGGAAGTGAATGTGCCAGGGAATTGTTAAATCGAGGAATGAATATAGTAGGAGCCGTTGATTCTTATGATAAGATTATTGGTATGGACTTAGGACAACATTTAAATGTTTCTAAGTTGGGTGTTGCTATTGAAAGTGATTTGGATAAAGTATTAAAAAGAACACATCCGGATTTAGTCATTTTATGTACAAAAACTACATTACCTGATATAGAAAAAGATATTAAAATTTGTATTGCTAATAAAGTCAATGTAATGACCTCATCTGAGCATGCGTACTTTTGGAAGTTAACAAATGAAGAGGTAGGAAAAGAAATAGATATGCTAGCAAAAAATGCTCAAGTTACAGTTTGTGCAGGGGGAGTACAAGATGTATTCTGGGGAATTATTCCGTCTTCTCTAACTGCTACTTGTCAAGAAATATATAGTATTGAAGGAAAGACTCTTGCTATGGTTGATGATTTTGGTCCAGGAGTTATGGAAGAAGCTTTTGTCGGATGTACAAGAGAAGAGTTTGAAGAAAAAACAGAACAAGTAAAGAATCCTCCATTAAGTGCTTTTGAAATTTCCATTTATGCCTTAGCCGATAAATTACAGTTACATGTAATATCAAAACATTCTTCTTTTGAGCCGATTATTATAGATAAAGATTTATATTGTAGAGCGTTAAATCGTAATATTCCTGCAGGAGATTTAATTGGTTCCATTGCTAAAACAGAATTAATAACCGAAGAGAATATAAAAATATCTTGTTCTTTTATTTCTAAGTTAAAAGAAGAAAATGATACAGCTTATAGTAAATGGAATATCAAAGGAATTCCTAATATAACATCAACGATTGATGATATGCATGGTGAGGTTACAACTACTACTTCTGTGATTAATAGAATTCCTGATATTATGAAGGCAAAACCAGGATTTATTACAGTAAATGATTTAGATGTTCCATATTATAAAAATAAAATATTAAATAAATATCAAGAGGAGGAAGAAATTATATGAATGAGGTAATCAAAAATATAGTAGAAAGAAGAAGTATTAAAAAATATAAAAATATTCCAGTCGAAGAGAATTTAATTGATGAAATAGTTATGGCGGGTACTTATGCACCATCTGGTATGAATAGACAATCTCCTATTATTTTAGCTATTACAAATCAAGAGGTAAGAAATAAAATTGCAAGTATTAATGCAAAAATCATGGGAACGGATATAGATCCTTTTTATGGAGCTCCTGTAGTTTTAGTAGTTTTAGCAGATAAAAATAGTCCTACTCATGTTTATGATGGAAGTTTAGTGATGGAAAATATGATGTTAGCAGCTCATTCTTTAGGTTTAGGAAGTTGTTGGATACATAGAGCGAAGGAAACTTTTGAAACAGAAGAAGGAAAAGAAATATTAAAAAATCTCGGTATTGAAGGTGAGTATGAAGGTATTGCTAACTGTATTTTAGGTTATCCTGACGAAGTAAAAGAGGCTAGTCCAAGAAAAGAAAATTATATTTATAAAATAAAATAATATTATAAAGTCAAATTCAAGATTGTTTGACTTTTTTCATCGGTAATATTGTAATATTTATTATAAAAATCATCATGTCAAAGACTTTTGACAGACAAAATTAGTAGATTTTATTATGCTGTTAGTGGAGGTGCAAAATGGATATTGGAAATAAAATAAAAAAATATAGAGAACAGAGAAATCTTTCACAAGATGATTTAGCATTAAAAGTTTTTGTATCTAGACAGACAATATCGAATTGGGAGACCAATAAAAGTTATCCCGATATTAAAAGTCTATCACTACTTACGAATATCTTTGGCGTATCTCTAGATGAATTTGTAAAAGGAGATATTGATATGATGAGAAGAGAAATTAAAAAAGAAAAAGTAAAGGAGTTTCATTTACTGAATTATGTTTTTTTAATCGAGATGTTGATTTTGGCAATTGCTGCTTATCCTTTATTTAAATTCTTTGATACATTAGGAGTAATTATTTGGTTATTATTATTTATAGTAACTTTTATTACTGCTACGATAGCAGAGAAATTTAAAAAGGATAATAATGTAGAAACTTACAAAGAAATTCTTGCTTTTTTAGAAGGAAAGTCTTTAACTTATGAAGAAAGACAACAAGAAAAAGGAAAAAGAGTCTATCAAAAAATAGTGTTTGCTATGGTTGCTGCATTATTAGCTTTGGTCCTTTGTCTTATAGTAATATTTATTATTGATAATGTTTTAATGTAGGAGGAGAAATATGAATAATATATCAATTACTGAAAAATATGCTTTATGTATGTTAAAAGAAAAGAAAAAATTATATGATGATAACTTAATGTTATATTTATTTATCTTTATGATAGTAGAAATGATGTTAGATGAAAATTTAGAAATTGAAAATAATAAAGTAAAATTAAATAATAAAATACCAACTGCTGAATATAACAAGAAGTTTTATGAAATTATCAAAAAATTATTAGAAGATTTGAAGAAGGATGAAATCTCTATTCAACGAATACTAAATCATATATCTTATAGTTTGAAAAAAAGAACAGAAGTAATGGATTCCTTAAAAGAAGAAATGAAGCATCATGAACTACTTTCAATCGAACGTAAAAAATGGTTGTTGGGTGAAAAGAAACAGATTCTTATCAATGATGAAAAATTTAATAATTTATTTCAAGAGTTAAGAGAAGAATTTTTAGAAAAGGGAAATTTAAAAGATGATTATATTTTATTAGGTGCTTTATTAAATTCTACTAGTTTTTTAAAAAACTTCTTTACTAAATATGAGCGTGAAATTCTAGATCAAAGAATAAAAGAAATTAAAGATTCTCCAATTGCTGATAAAGTAAAGATTGCAGAACAAGTAATAAGTGATGCTGTTATGATGGTAGCAATTATCGCAACTACTATGAATTAAGGCAAAGGGTATAATTATATTGAAAAGGGAATCTATTAAGATTCTTTTTTTTTATTTATAAGAAATTTGCTTCTCAAAATACAAATTTGAAAACTTGATAAAAAGAAGTTGATATACGAACAAATGTGTTATATGATATAGTTATCAGAAATAGTTCTATTAGAGTGATTTTTTGTGTATGATTTAAAATGTTATGAAAGTGAGTATAGGTTATGGATAAAGAAATTAAAGATGCTATTCTAGAGATGGAAAAGTGGTTATCAGATCCACATGAGCTTGGTCATAAGCCGGTAAAGATAGAGTATGTGAAATCTTTCGAAGATGAAGATGGTATTAAATGTATGATTTTTAAATATAAGAAGTCTATTTTTGGAAAATGGTTATTAGGTATTGTTAGTGAGTCAGGAACTTTTAGTGAAATGCAAGAGTATCATGAAAGTACTGCAGTTGCTGATGCTAAAAAAATATTAGATATGTTAAAAAATTATTGGAAGGAACTTGCTAAAAAAATACAGGAATAAATTATGTGTCAGTATGCAAGGAAATATGAATAAAAGGCCTAATTTTAAAGATATTAAATCTTATGCTGAGTTTAGTAAATATTATTGGTATAAGGAAGAATTAAAACAAATATGTAAGAATTTATATATTGATTTTTCTGGAACGAAATTAGAATTAAATTACAATTTAGAAGGATATTTTAAAGGAAATATAATAACGAAGAAAAAGCAATATGTTAAACTAGTTATTGCAGATGGTAAACTTACGTTAGATACCAAATTAGTAGAATGTGGTTTTTGTTTTAATCAAAAGTTTAGAAACTTTTTACGAGAACAATCTGGTATTAGTAATTTTAAATTTACTGCTGATATGGCTGCAACAGTAAAAAAAGTAAAGAAAAATCATGATACTTCATTTACATTAAGAGATTTATTAGATGTCTATTATGGTAAAAAGGAATATGCAAAATATGATAATTCTTCTTGTGGATGGAATCAATTTATAAAAGATTTTTGTGCAGATAAAACAAATTCTTTATATTCTAATCAATTAAAAGTTGCATCAATTCTTTGGCGTGAAGTTCGTAATTTTATAGGAAAAAAGATTTATACAAAAGAGTTAAGAGATAAATATCGCAATAAGCTAAAAGACTATGAATTAGAACAGTGAAGTGTGTAGAATGAAAAGCGAGAAAGAATCACTAATTGTATTGGAATCTCTAGATGGTAAAATTAGTAGTGTTACTTTCGATAAACTATATGCTAATTGAGATTGGCCTAAGATTTCTGGTGTAAAAGAAGAAATACACCAGTATTATGAGATAGAAAGTAATTGCCTTAGAACATAGAAGCTGTTTTTGTTATTATCGATAATAGGTTATAGTGAAAAGAAATTAGAATTGACTATATATGAAACTAGTTAGAAATAATTATAATGAATAAAATACTTCTGGTTTATGTATATTACGTTCTAGTATAAATAAAAAGTAATATAAATTGCAATTTTAAGGGAGATGATTTAAAGTGAAAAAAAGACCAATAACAACTTTGTTTATGTTAGAATCTCTTGACGGCAAGATCAGTAGTGGTAATACTGATGAATTAGATGCCGACAAAGATTGGTGTCAAATTGATGGTGTTAAAGAAGGATTGCATCAGTATTATGAAATAGAATCTACTACTGATTATTTTTCATTAAATACTGGTAGAGTAATGGCAAAAATTGGTGTTAATGATAGGAAAGAATATCATAATAAAGTAGAAGTAAAGTTTGTTATTATTGATAATAAGCCACATTTGAATGAGAATGGAATAGATTATATATGTAACTGGGTAGAAAGCTTAATATTAGTTACAACAAATAAAGAACATATTGCTTATTCCTTAACAGAGAAATATGATAATTTAGATATTTTATATTATGAAGAATTAGACTTAACAAGATTATTAGAAGATTTATCTAGTAAATATAATGCTGAAAGATTAACAATTCAATCTGGAGGGAGTCTTAACGGACTGTTTTTACGAAACAATTTAATTGACTATGTGAATATAGTAATTGCTCCTTTATTAGTTGGAGGTAAAGATGTATCTACTCTAATTGATGGAGAGGCAATTAGTTATTCAGAAGAATTAAATAAATTAAAAGCATTGGAACTTATTGAATGTAATCATTTAGATAATTCTTATGTTCAGTTAAAATACAAAGTGAAACAATAAATTACAATTTAGTAGTTTGCTATTAAGCAGTAATTTGTAGAAGAAGAAAATAAATTTAAGTTTGAGGTTTTTATTGTTATGTGAGCCTTTAACAAAGTGAAAGGAATGAAATTTAATATGGAAACAAAATTTTCAAAAAATCTATATGACCAAGAAAAATATGAGGAAGTTATAAATATGATGAATGATTTATATTTAGATTTATTTAGAACTATGTTAGATTATAAAAATGTATCCTACAGTAATGAAGAAAATAATTTTGAATATTTAGATTCTTTAGTAAGAATAACTTATCCACAATTTTCTCAATCTTTAATTGAACTTTCAGTATCAAGAAATGAACCAAATCATACATATTTAGATATTATAAACATATTACTATCTACATATATTCATTTAAAAAAACTGTATAACGATGCTGCGTTTGAAAAAAAGTATTTAGAATGTAATCCAAATAATGGTGAAGATATTGTCTGATAAATTGCAATGAATGCGTAGATAATAAATAGTAATTTATATGTTGTACTTTTTAAAGGATGATATTGATGGAAAAAGATTTTTATTTTTGGACAATAATAAATAATTATATAAAAGGAATTAAACAAAAAAGCAGAGTTAATTCATTTGTTCAAAACCTATATAATAAATATGGATATGGATATGATGATATAAATGATGCACAATTGTTGATGGAGTTACAAAATTATAATATGCTACAAGATAACCCATATATTGCCACCGGGCAAAGTGGATATTTTCATGAGCAAATGGGTTAGGTAATTTAAAATTGAAACCACAAGACATTGAAGATGCAAAATTTATATCTAGTTGCTTTGGAAAAAATACTATGTACTCAGAGAATAATATTCCAGTAACATATACAACACTATTGGGAACAACAGAATTCAATTATGGAACTCGAACGTTTCCAGCAGGAATATTTGAAGATGTTTTTCAGGGTCTAGATCATGATTTCCCTATACAACCAATTGTTGGAGAGAGTGAACAAGATTTTTATTTAAGGATATTAAATTTTCAAATAGATTCATTTGAAAATTTTAATCCTATGTTTAAACAAGAAGTATTAGTTAGAGGAAAAAGATTAATTAACAATTTTTGCAGTTATACTAACAAAATATATTTAATTAAGCTTAAAGATATTGGGAATATTAAAGCTAGTTTTGGTGATGTTAACGGACTAAGGGATGGAACAGTATCTTTGGAAGAAGCGCAACGAATAATAGAAGATTTGCCAACTTTCTCTCAACGGTTATCTTCATTTAGAATTGATTCTAGTATGATTTATAGTGATCCAAATATGCAAAGCGAGTATGGTATTGCATTATATGGTAAAATTTCCTATGAAAAAATATCATTTATAGAAGTTAAAAGAAAGTATGAAATGATACAAAAAAGAGCAATTGATTTAGGCTGTTCTGTAGGTGATACTATCTCATTAAATTTTGACACTGAAAAATTTCGTAAGTAATTTATGATTATAATTTACATCATGATTTCTAAGTTTTTTGCAAAGTTAAAACATTATAAATTTACAATTTATTGGTCAGTTCAATATTTTAGAATTGTTTTTTTTTGTGTATAATTATAATGTATATTTCAAATGTAAAAAAACTTTGACAAAGTTCCAAAGTTCTTATGTAGATTTGTTAATTAGTAATAATCTATAATTGTAAGTGAAAGGAGCGATGACTATGTCATTAGGAAATAAAATTTTAGAATTAAGAAAAAAGAAAGGACTTTCACAAGAACAATTAGGAGAAAAAGTAAATGTTACTAGGCAAACAATTTCAAATTGGGAATTAAATGAAACAACTCCAAATCCAGAACAATTAAAATTATTATCAAAAGCATTAAACATAAGTATTGATGAGTTACTAGATAATGATGTTAAAAATGTGGTAATAGAAAAGGTGTCTAATACAGAAAGATTGGCAGGAATAATAATAAAGATTTTAAAAATAATAGGAATATTATCTATTATTTATGTAGTTCTTATAGTGGTAGCAATCATTTCTTATACTTTTACTGGTGCAACATCAGAAACACATATAGAAGGAATAGAAATGCAGTGTTCTATCGATGAAAATGATTATATAATTAATGTTGCTTCAGATGGATATTTTAACTGTTCTAATTGTTCAGAACAATTACAAAAAGATATTAAGGATAATTATGTAGATTTTGGAGATATATCAAAAACAGCAGAAAATATAGATAATTATTTTAAAGGTAAAAATGGAACTTGTGAATAAATTACAATTTGCTAAAATGTTAAAATACATTGCTTGTAGCAACGAGACCTTTATAATAAAATTTACTTAAAAGGAGTGAATTTTATATGTTAAAAGATAATTTAAAAACTTTAAGAAAGAATAAAGGACTTTCACAAGAGGAGCTTGCTATAAAGTTAAATGTAGTTAGACAAACAATTTCTAAATGGGAACAAGGTTTATCTGTTCCGGATGCTGAAATGTTAATATCTATATCAGATGTGTTTGATATCCCTGTTAGTATGATTTTGGGAGAAAATATAGATGAAAAGGAAAAGAATGATTTAAAAGTAATATCAGAAAAATTAGAAGTTATAAATGAACAACTATTTATGCAACAAAAACAAAAAAGAAAAAGAACTATAAATTTTTTTATTATTATAGATGTGTGCATTATATTGCTTTTTATATTATTAGCAGTATTAGGAAGTCCATATCAAAATTGGGATTATAATCATCCTGAGTGGGCTGTTATAGGAACTATATATCAGGCATTTGAATGGATATTTTTTAAAATTGCACCAATTATAGTTATACTAATCACGTTAATATTAGGGATAGTATTTATAAAAAGAAATAAATAACAAATTACAAGTATACTTTAAGATGTAAATAATTTAATATTTATATCTTATTTTTTTGTGTTAAATTATTTACTAAGA
>CALVJR010000012.1 GCA_944332295.1 uncultured Bacilli bacterium
TATGGAATTTATAAGGAGGATAAGAGATGTTAAAAGTTTTTAAGTATTTAAAAAGTTCTATCTTTTCTGTTTTAGCAATCATTCTATTACTTTTTGTACAAGCTTTTCTAGATTTAACATTACCTGATTATACGTCTAAAATAGTTAATGTTGGTGTACAACAAGGCGGTATTGAGAATGCTGCGATAGAAAAAGTAGGAGAAGATACCTTAAATAAGTTAGTTTTATTTATGGATAATGATGATAAAAAATATATTTTAAATCATTATGAGAAAACAGATACTTATAAAGGGGAAACTATTTATGAATTAAAAGAAGATAGTAATACTGATAAAGTTAGCTCTATTATGGCAGAACCTATGATGATTATCAATTATGTAGAGCAATCTAAAAACAGTAAAGATGCTGAAATATCTTTTGATTTACCTGAGGGAGTAGATTTGTATCAAGCTCTTAGTATGATGAATGAAGAACAACGTAGTGCAATGTTAAAAGATATTAACAAGACTATTAAAGATATTCCAGATACTATCATTGATCAAGCTGCGGTTAATTATGTAAAGACGGAGTATCAAAGAATTGGTGTAGA
Organism: uncultured Bacilli bacterium; assembly: GCA_944332295.1. GTDB lineage: Bacteria > Bacillota_I > Bacilli_A > RF39 > UBA660 > Faecimonas. The sequence continues at coordinate 590 of CALVJR010000012.1, forward strand.
CACTGATCAAATTCAAACGATGTATATCTTTAAAGTTGGACTTATTATGTTAGGTTTAGCTGCTGCTGCTATGGCTGTGGGAATATTTATTGTATTTATTGGTTCACGTATGGCTGCAAGACTTGCTAAGACACTTCGTCATAAAGTATTTACGAAAGTAGTAGGATTTTCTAAGAATGAGATTAAGACTTATGGTCAGTCATCATTAATTACAAGAACAACTAATGATGTTCAACAAGTTCAAATGGTTGTTGTATTCTTGTTCCGTGTTGTTTTCTTTGCCCCAATTGTTGGTATTGGTGGAGTTATGAAAGCAATGAAAACAAATGCTGATATGACTTATATTATTGCTGTTGCAGTACTTGCTATTTTAGCAGTAGTTATTGTATTATTTGCGATTGCTATACCTAAGTTTAATCGAGTACAAAAATTAATCGATAAATTAAACTTAGTTACTCGTGAAATTTTATCTGGTCTTCCAGTAATTCGTGCCTTCTCTAATGAACGTCATGAAGAAGAAAGATTTGAAGAAGCCAATAAACGTCTTACCAAGGTTAACTTATTCATTAACCGTGCAATGAGTTTTATGATGCCTGTTATGATGTTAATTATGAACTTTGTATGTCTAGTTATTATTTATAATGGAGCTAAAGGTGTAGATACTGGTGTTATGCAGGTTGGAGATATCATGGCTTATATTCAATATACAATGCAAATTATTATGGCATTCTTAATGATTTCTATGATGTCTATTATGTTACCACGTGCTAATGTATCTGCTAAACGTATTATGGAAATTATTGAAACTCCAGATACTATTTATAACAGTGACCATTTAGTTGAATTTAAACCAGAAGCTAGAGGAAAAGTAGAATTTAAAAATGTAAGTTTCCGTTATCCAGATGCTGACTATGATGTTATTACTGATATTGATTTAGTTGCTAATCCTGGAGAAACAACGGCATTTATTGGTTCTACTGGTAGTGGTAAGTCTACCTTAATTAACTTGATTCCAAGATTTTATGATGTTACTGATGGTGAATTATTGGTTGATGGTGTAAATATTAAAGATGTAGATTTACATGAACTTCGTGAAAAGATTGGTTTCGTTCCACAAAAAGGAGTTTTATTTACTGGTACTATTAAAGATAACATTAAATATGGTAATGATAAAATCTCTGATAAGGCAGTAAAGAAAGCTTTAGATGTTGCACAAGCTACTGAGTTTGTTTCTAAACTTAAAGGTGGCGTAGATTATGATATTAGTCAAGGTGGAACGAACGTATCAGGTGGTCAAAAACAACGTTTATCTATCGCTAGAGCAATAGCAAAAGATCCAGATATTTATGTTTTTGATGATAGTTTTTCTGCACTTGATTTTAAAACGGATGCTAAACTTCGTGGAGAACTTGCTAAAATTACGAAAGACAAAACAGTACTTATCGTTGCCCAACGTATTTCTACAATTATGAATGCAGATAAGATTGTAGTTTTAGATGAGGGACGTGTTGTTGGTATTGGTACTCATAAAGAACTAATGAAAAATTGTACTGTGTATAAAGAAATTGCTTTATCTCAGTTAAGTAAGGAGGAACTTGAAAATGCCTAGTTTTGGTCATGGTCCAGGTGGTAATGGTGCACCTGAGAAAGCAAAGAACTTTGGAAAGACATTAAAACAACTTTTGTCTTACTTAAAAGACTATAAGCTAGCAATGTTTTTCGTTATTGTTTTTGCCATTGGTTCTACTATACTTCTAATTGTTGGACCTAAAATTTTGGGAAATATTACAACTGAAATATTTAATGGATTAATGAGAAAAGTTACGAATACTGGTGGTATTGATTTTGATCTTATTAATCATACTGTTATTATACTTGTTGGTCTATATCTTATTAGTGCATTATTTTCAGCAATTCAAGGAATTATTATGGCAGGTGTATCTAATGATATTTCTTATCGTCTACGCAATTCTTTAAGTCATAAAATTAATAAACTTCCTATGAAGTATTTTGATAGTAAAACACATGGTGAAGTTTTATCTATTGTAACGAATGATATTGATACTTTATCTCAAGCATTAAATCAATCTATTACAACAATTATTACTAGTATTTCTACTATTATTGGTATTGTTATTATGATGATATCTATTAATATTCCAATGACGATTGCCGTTGTTTTGATTGTTCCACTTTGTATGTTAGTATTGAGACAAATCGTTAAGAAGAGTCAAAAATACTTTGCTATGCAACAAGCTTATTTGGGACATATGAATGGTCATGTAGAAGAAATTTATGGTGGTCATGATGTTGTGAAAGCTTTTAATGCTGAAGAGGAAGCTATTGAAAAATTTGATCATATTAACCAAACATTATATCGTAGTGCTTGGAAGAGTCAATTCTTATCAACTACGATGCATCCAATAATGCAATTTATTGGTAACTTAGGGTATGTAGTAATTTCTATTCTAGGTGGATATATGGTTATTAGAGAGCGTATTGAAGTAGGAGATATCTTATCATTTACTCAATATGTTCGTCAGTTTACACAACAAATTAATCAACTTTCTCAAGTAATGAATACAGTTCAATCAGCTGTTGCTGCTAGTGAAAGAGTATTTGAATTCTTAGAATTAGAAGAGGAAGTACAAGAAATTGAGAATCCACTTTCTACGGAAGGATTACATGGTAATATTGAATTTGATCATGTATCATTTGGTTATAATCCTAATAAGATAATTATTAAAGATTTCTGTGCTAAAGTTAAAGATGGTCAAAAGATTGCAATTGTTGGTCCTACTGGTGCTGGTAAGACAACTGTTGTTAAATTATTGATGCGTTTTTATGAACTTAATTCTGGTCGTATTTTAATTGAAGGTAAAGATATGACTAAGTTTAATCGTAGTGATATTCGTCGTATGTTTGGTATGGTATTACAAGATACTTGGTTATTTAATGGTACTATTAGGGATAATGTACGTTATGGTAAGTTAGATGCTACAGATACGGAAGTAAAAGCTGCTTGTCATACTGCTAGTGTTGATCACTTCATTAAAACCTTACCAGATGGATATGATATGGTATTAAATGAAGAAGCAGATAATGTTTCTGGAGGACAAAAACAATTACTTACGATTGCTCGTGTTATTTTAGCTAATCCTAAAATATTAATATTAGATGAAGCAACAAGTAGTGTAGATACACGTACAGAAATATTAATTCAAGAAGCAATGGATAAACTAATGGAAGGTAGAACTAGCTTTATTATTGCTCACCGTTTAAGTACAATAAAAAATGCTGATTTAATTTTAGTTATGAATGAAGGAGATATTATAGAACAAGGAACCCATGAAGAATTACTTAAAAAGAATGGTTTCTATGCAAATCTATATAACTCTCAGTTTGAAGAAGTAGAAGAGTAACTTCTCATAAAAAACGCATTATGCGTTTTTTTTCTTTATATTTTAATGAAAGATTAGTAAAAATAGTATTATTATTCCTATGATAATAGTAAGGATATACCAGCTATAAACAACAAAATGAAAAGACAGTTCTTTTCTAGGGTAGGATAAAAAAATCTTTAGGATGATTAGGATTGATGAACAATTTAATTTTATCTCCGACATAAATATGATCCACACAATAAAAAATCTCCTATGATTACTCACTATTATTGTTTTAATGGTAACATTCTTAGAAGGTCTGTCTATTTATTTGTTTTTTCTTGTTAGTTTTTAAATTTTAGTATATAATGTAATATGATAGGGTGTGGTAGTTTGATAAAGGTAAAAAGTCAGCAATCTAGAAGAATGATATCATTTATTATGCTTACAATTGGTGCAATTGTTGCTGCTTATGCACTAGAGAGTTTTTTGATACCTAATACTATTTTAGATGGTGGAGTTACTGGTATTTCCATTATTGTATCTAAAATAACACAAGTACCAGTCAGCCTATTAGTATTACTTTTAAACATTCCATTTGTCTATATAGGGTATAAAAATTTAGGAAGAGGATTTTTAATTCGAACAGTTTATAGTATGTTATTATTTTCTCTTTTTTTATCGATATTTCGATATTATGAACCATTGACAGAACAGATGCTTCTAGCAACAGTTTTTGGAGGTATTTTATTAGGAGTAGGAGTTGGATTAGTAATTCACTTCGGTGGTTGTGTAGATGGTACGGAGTCCGTTGCATTAGTAATCAGTAAAAAAACAACACTGTCAGTAGGACAAGTAGTTCTTCTTTTTAATTTAGTAATTTACGCTGTTGCTGGTATGATTTTTGGACTTGATAGAGCAATGTATTCACTGCTAACATATTTTATTACATTTAAAGTAATTGACTTTGTATCCGAAGGTTTTGAACAAGCAAAAGCTGCCTTAATTATTACAGAAAAAGGTACAGATATGGCAAAAGAAATTTATAAAAGACTAGGCCGTACAGTAACAACTATTCGAGGTAGAGGATTAATTAGTGGAGATAAAGAAGTTATGTATTGTGTACTTACTAGAATGGAAATTTATGAACTTAGACATATCGCAGAAGAAATGGACGAAAGTGCTTTTATCACTATCTTAGAAGTATCAGACATTATAGGACAGCATATTAAATCTACTCAAAGATTGTCTCATAAAAAAATACGATATCAGAGAAAGGAAGATAAAGTATGAATCAAGAACAAAACAAGACAGAAACAAATGTAGCAAATAACATGAACCCTGTACCGAATACAAACAATATAACACCGAACCAGCAAGCTCCAACCAATGTTCAAACAAATACACAACCAGAACAACCATCAAATATATTAGCAGGTAGTCCCGGTGTGGTAGTAGCACCGGTAAGTAGTGAACCAACAGATGCATCTAGTGCCGACAAGGGAAGGGTAAATGGTATTGTTCGTAGTGCAACAGAGATAGAACAAACACTCTCTCATACTACGATGATTAATCCTACAGTGGTAACTCCTAGAGTTGAAATCACATCAGCAACAGCAGCGCCACCACCAATAGAAGAAAATCCACAAGTGGAATCTATACCAGAACCAATACCCAAAAAATCTCGAAAATCAAAATTTCTCATAATCTTATTGCTATTAGTAATATCAGGTATGGGATTTTATATTTATCAAGATTATAGAAAAGATTTAGCAAGAGGAGAATGTAGCCCTTTAGTAGCAAGTGACGATACTCTTAGAGAATTAGATATTAATTCATCTATAGTACAAGAGTTATATGACAAAATTAAAACTACCATCAGAGAAGATGTTGCCTATCATAACTTTGATGACACTTTTAAACTATATCTAGCATATCGTCAAATACCAACATCAGATATTTATGAATCAAACTGTAATTTATTTAATGAAAGCAACATGTCTAATTTCACATGTTCTAGTTCGACTAATTTTTCTCCTACCGCATTTAAAGAAGAAACCTTACAAAGAGAAGTAAGAAAACTGTTTGGAGAAAGTATCTCTATACCAAATCAAAACATTGTACTTGGAAACAGTTGTTTTGGTGGATACCAATATATAGCAGAACGAGGAGAATATGTTCAAGGATATTGTGGACAAATACCAACCACTTCTTATAACGTAGATAAGGAATTGATTTCAGCAACAGTACAAGGAGATACAATTACGTTAAGAGAAGATGTTAGATATTATAGTGCAGAAGGAATTAGTAATGACCAATTACAAAGTGGAGTATATGTTCATACATTTAAATTAGACAATAGTTATCATTATGCATACATTAATAGAACCATTGAAGCTGCATAAAAAATATGTTATATTAGAAAAGGTGATAGAATGGAAATACAAAAAATTGTAACTGGAATGCTAGACGAAAACTGTTATGTTTTAAAAAGTAATGGCAACTGTTTAGTAGTAGACCCGGGAGATGACTATATAAAAATAAAAGAAGCAATAGGTGAAGATAAAGTGTTAGGAATATTACTGACACATTCTCATTTCGATCATGTCGGTGCACTTCGTCATTTTTTAACCAAAAGGAGTATAAAAATCTTTAAGAAGAGTAGTGTAGAAGAAAAAGAATATCATATAGGAGACTTTTCTTTTGAAACAATTTTTACACCAGGACATTCTAAAGATTCGATTACTTTCTATTTTAAAGAAGAAAAAGTAATGTTTGTAGGAGATTTTATTTTTAAAGACTCTGTTGGAAGATGTGACTTACCAGGAGGAAGCGAACAAGAATTAAAGGAAAGTTTAAATAAAATAAAAACCTATCCTTTGGATATTACATTATATCCAGGACATTATGAAATTACAACATTGGAAGAAGAAATAAAAAACAATCCATATTTTAGATAGGAGTAATTTATGTATATTGATGTAGTTGTATTAGTAATCTTAATTGTATTAGTTATTATGTTTTTTAAGCGTTTTTCATCTTTTGTCTTTTTTATGGCAATCGTAGATATCCTACTTAGAATACTAACATTTATTAAAAACAATATTGGACTTCCAGATGTGAGTGCTTTAATAGGAAAATATATTCCAGCAAGTATTCCGGCAATTATAGATAAGTACTGTAATGGTATTATAAATACAATATTACAATGGGCATTTGTAATATTAATGTGTATTTTCTTAGGATATATTACTAAAATATTTATCAAAAAGAAAAAAATTTAACTAGATACAAAGAAATGACAAGTTTAGTCATTTCTTTTTTTTATACTTAATTCGGTGATAGGAATGAAAGTTTATTTAGATTTAGTCTTTTTCATTAACTTTTTCTTTGATTTTTTAATATTACTAGCAACAAAAATTGTATTAAAAGAAGTAGTTCCATTCTGGAGATTAATATTAGGGAGTTTAATAGCTAGTAGTTCAATTTTTCTTTTATTTCTATCACCTTCAAATTTGGAATTGTTCTTATTTAAAGTATTGATGAGTATTTTAATTATTTTAGTTACTTTTGGAAGGAGGAATTTTTTATCAGATATAGTATATTTTTATTTAATTAGTATGATTTTAGGAGGCTTTTTATATTTATTTGACATCAGTTTTAGTTATAAAAATCAGGGAGTAATTTTCTTTGGTGCAGGACTTGGATTAAACTTACTAGTTATAATAATTTTAGCACCAATTTTTCTATATTTTTATATTAAACAAGAAAAGAAAAGTAAAGTTGAACAATCAATTACACATACAGTAGAAATATATGTAAATAAAAAGGTCTATCATCTAAAAGGTATGCTAGATACAGGAAATAGACTAAAAGATCCTTATACTGGGAAAAGTGTAATTTTAATAGATTCAAAAGTAAATATTCCTATGCCCAGATTTTTCTATGTCCCGTATAAAGCACTAAATACAGAGGGTATGATACCTTGTTGTAAAGTAGAAAGAGTAATTGTAGATAATAGAGTTTTTTCGAAATGTTTAATCGGTATTAGCAAAGATGAGTTCTCTTTAGGAGGAGTAGATTGTATTTTACCAAATAAATTTAAGGAGGAATTATGAGAAAAATAATAAATTGGATTAAAAGTTTATTTTCCAAAGTTTATAGTGTTTTCTATGTTGGATCAACAGATATGCTTCCAGAACCATTATCGAAGGAAATGGAAGAGTATTATGTAGAAAAAATGCAAAGAGGAGATTTAGAAGCCAAAGATAAATTAATAGAACATAATTTACGACTGGTTGTTTTCCTTTCGAAAAAATATGAAAATACAGGTGTCGATTTAGAAGATTTAGTAAGTATAGGTACAATTGGCTTAATCAAAGGTATTCAAACTTTTCAAAGCGGGAAAAATATTAAGCTTGCTACTTATGCGTCTAGGTGTATAGATAATGAAATTTTAATGCATCTTAGAAAAAACAAAAAAACCAAAACAGAAGTAAGTATCGATGCGTCATTATCCTTTGACGGAGAAGGAAACGAATTGCATTTAGAAGATGTCCTAGGAACAGATCCGGATATTGTCACCAAAAGCATAGAAGAAGAAAATGATAAAAAAGTAATGCTAGAAGAAGTGATGAAACTAAAACCAAGAGATCGTGATATTATTGTATTACGGTATGGTCTTTTAGGAAATGACGAACTAACCCAAAAAGAAGTCGCAGAAAAATTAGGAATTTCCCAATCATATATTTCTAGGATTGAAAAAAAGGTAATAAAAAGATTAAAAACAGTAGTTAGTAATTTCTAGTTTTAGATTTACATCCTTCTTTCTTTGTGCTATACTCATGATAAGTAAGGTAAGGTGAGAAGCATGTTTAATAAATTAAAAAAACATTGGCAACAAGGTGATAAACTTAGTAAGTACCTGACAGTTGCTGCAGTTTTTTTATTAGTTTTTTCATTAGTGTTTGTAAGAATCGCTGGCACTAGTTTTGCGGCAAGCGTACCACCGGATGAACTAACTGCAGCATTAGGTGGAGATGTAACTGACGATCGTGTGGAATTATTTCCAGAATTAACTGGTTCAGAAAGAATTGCACTAGTTCCTTTCGTTGCGACTGACAGTGCGGGACAGCAATACCATATGTATTGTTTAGAAAAAGAAAAAGATTGGTATGAAGATACGGTAATTACTAAAACCGGTACATTAGATGCTGGATATGCCTATATCGTACAAAATGGTTATCCAGCCAAGTCTCTTACAGGAGATGGAAATAGTGATTCATTTTTAACTCAAATAGCAGTATGGTTATACCAAGATCGAATAGCTGGAGTTTCTGATGATGCTACAGGTGTGCTAACAGCTAATCAAAAAAGAGTGATTTTAAACAGTGAACATGCACCAATTATTAAATCTTTAGTAGAAGGGGCAATCGATGCTAAAAATAATTATCAAAATGTAAAACCAGAATTTTCAATTTCATCAAGCAGTTTCCATTTGGATTCTACAGGAAATTATTTGATAACAGATGAGATTTCAGTTTCAGCTAATGTAGATTTTTCTTCGTATCAAGTAGCAGTAGATATGGCTTATGCTGAAATATTAAATAAATCAAATCAACCTGTTACAGGTAAAATATCTAGTAATGAAAAATTCAAAATTCGTATTCCATTATCTAAATTGACAACTGCAGATTTAGATATTAAAGTTACAGTAATTTTAGATTATACACAATATGAAGCTTATCAATATTCTCCGCCATCAACAGAGACGGGAATGCAAAAGTCATTTGCAGCAGTCATCAATGCCGTTTCTAAACAGGCAACACTAGACCAAACAATACCTATTCCAACCGGTAGTTTAACAATAGAAAAAGTAAGATCAGATAATAATCAAGCTTTAGCAGGTGCTAAAATAGAAGTGCGTAGAGCTATCAATAATGAATTAGTTCAAACATTTACGACAGAAACAAATCCTAAAACAATTACTAACTTACTACCTGGAAAATATACAATTACAGAAACGAGTGCTCCAGAAGGATTTTTAATTGACGAAAAAACAGTTTCAGTAAATATTGACACCAATGCATTAAATCCTACTGTAAAGTTAAGTAATTCACCATTATCTTTCAGAGTAAGAAAAGTAGATAAAACAACAGGGCAAGCAGTTGCTGGTGCAGTAATCAAAATTGTTAATTCTAGTGGAGCAGAAGTTTATAGATTTACTTCAACTACAGATTATACTACGATTCCAGGATTAACTGCTGGCAGTTATCAAGCAATCGAAGTTACACCTCCACCAGGTTATTATTTAAACTCAACGCCAGTTTCTTTCACAGTTTCTGACAGTAATACATCTCAAAATATTGAGATACAAAATACAAAGACATCTGTAAAATTAGGTAAAGTGGATGCAACTACTGGTAAATATATTGCCGGAGCAGAACTAAAACTATCTAGAGAAGACGGAAATATGGAACCTATCACTTTTGTAAGTGAAGATAAAGCAAAGGTTTTTGAGGGACTATCTATAGGAAAATACATCTTAGAAGAGGTAAGTGCTCCAGAAGGATATGTTACAAGTAATTCAAAGATTTCATTTGAAATCTCATCAGATGGAAAAACGAAAAATATTTCTTTAAAATCTGAATATGCCAACATCTCTATCCAAAACAAAAAACTGGTAATTGATACAAATAAAGTAGCAGGATATCAGTTCCAGTTATTTACAGTAAATGGTGATTTAGTAGATACCTATGATATTAAAGACACAGTATTTACCTCTGATACCTTAGAAAATGGATCCTATATTTTAAAACAAACAAAGGTACCAGAAGGAAGATTAATGAACTCTAATCCATATTATTTCACAATCTCTGATGATGCTTCAAATAATACAATATACTTTGCTAATGATTATACTAAAGTACATTTCGAAAAAAAGGAAATGGTTGGTGGAGATAATCTTGCCGGAGCAGAACTAGTATTAAGAGATGAAGAAGGAAATATAGTAGAGCAATGGACTAGTACAACATCTGCAAAGGTAATTGAGAAATTAAAACCAGGTAATTACACATTAAGTGAACTAAAAGCACCAGATGGCTATCAGTTAAACACTTCACTTTTAACGATAAAAGTAGAAGATACGAGTGATATTCAAGTATTTACTATGTATAATAATTTAAAAGTAGAAGTTCCAAATACATCTCGAAATTCAGTTTTATATTTCTCTATAGGTACAATATTATTCCTTGCTGGTTTAAGTGTCTTTGGATATGTTTATTTAAAAAGAAAAAAAGCCTAAACGAAAACTATCTTTAAAAGATAGTTTTTTATTATGATTAAAAGAAAGCTAACAAGAATTACACGAGTGAGTAATTTCTGCTTTTTTAGATTATCTCGTTTACTTGTTTTTTGGTTTATGCTATACTTACATTAAATAAGGTAAGGTGAGAGTAGAATGTTACAAAAGATAAAAAAATGGTGGATAGAAGAGAATAAAAGAAATAAAATAATCACTGTTTTTTCGGTGTTTTTAATTATTTTTTCTATATTTTTAGGAACAGCAATAAATATTAGTTATGCAGCTAGTGTTCCAGAAAATTTAACAACTACGAGAAAAGACTTTGAATCTGGAGCAACAATCAGTCTATTTGATGGCATTATTTTATCTGGTTTTTTTGTGGCATCAGATGGGAACAAAGAATATATCATGTACTGTTTGGAAAAAGAAAAAGAATGGTACACTGATACAGAAATGACAAAAAGTAAAGAAAAATTAGATGCCGGATACGCTTATATACTGCAAAACGGATACCCTAACAAATCTTTTACGAAAAGAAGTGACTATGATTTTTATTTGACACAAGTAGCAATTTGGTGGTACCAAGACCGTCTTGCAGGAGTAAATGATAATACAAATGGTATACTTACCGCTGCTCAAAAGCAAGAGATAAAAACAAGTCAATATGGTTCCATCCTAGAACCATTAGTAACAACAGCAGTAGAAGTTGCAAATAATTATAAAAAGATAGAACCTAAATTTACAGTCTCAACGAGCAGCTTCAAGTTAGATTCCACGGGAAATTATTTAGAAACAGACTACATCTCAGTAACTGCAAATGTTGACTTTTCTACTTATAGTGTAGCACTTGATATGAATGGAGCCGAAGTTATTAATGAACAAGGACAAACAGTCCAAGGAAAATTAAACAATAACCAAAAATTTAAGATTCGCATTCCTCTTACTAACTTATCAACATCAGACCTTGATTTAAAAATCACAGTTATTTTAGATTATATAGAAAATGAGGTTTATCAATTTGATCCACCATCAAATCAGCAAGATATGCAAAAAGCAGTACCTTCCTTATTAGTCGAGGTACAAAAACAATTTAACGCTTCCACAACAGTAGCGATACCAACTGGTAGTATTACCATAGAAAAAGTAAACTCTAAAACTAAAGAACCTTTAGCTGGTGCTAGAATCGAACTAGTAAGAGATATTAATAACCAAGTAGTCGAAACATTTACATCAACAGGATCCGCAAAAACAATCACGGGATTGTTACCAGGAAAATATACTATTCGTGAAATCGATGCTCCAGATGGATTTGTGGCATCATCAAATAGTCCTTCTGTTACTTTAAATACTACAAGCTTAAATCAAACTGTACGACTAGAAAATACTCCATTAGAGTTTAAGATACGTAAAATTGATGCAACTACAAAGCAACCAATTGCCGGGGCCGAAATAGTCATATTAGATGAAAATAATGAAGAAGTATTCCGATTTACATCTACCAATGGATACACAGATATCCCAGCCTTAAGTGTAGGAAAATATAAAGCGGTAGAAGAAAAAGCACCATCAGGATATTATTTAAACACAACGCCAGTATCGTTTGAAATTAAGGATACTGATACTTCTAAATCAATCGATATACCAAATGAGAAGAATGAAATAGAAATATTAAAAATAGATGCCGATAGCAAAAATCCATTAAGTGGTGCTAAATTAAGAGTGGTAAACACAACCACAAATGAAACAGTAGAAGAGTGGACAACTACCAATTCAGCACATGTAATTAAAGGACTTCCAAGTGGAAATTATCGTGTTGAAGAAATAAGTGCACCATCAGGATATACACTGAATACAAGTTCCATGCCATTTACTGTCTCAAATACACAGACCGAAAAAATCACTATTACTTTCCCAAATACACAAAGTCAGATTTTAATTTCAAAAGTAAATGAAGAAGGGGAATTAATTGCTGGCGCTACATTAGCTATTTATAATTCTTCCAATCAAAAAGTGCAAGAATTCACGTCAAAAACAACACCAACAATCATTGACAAACTACCAGTAGGAAAGTATACATTACGAGAATTGAAAGCACCAAATGGATATGTATTAAATACAGAGCCAGTTGCATTTGAAGTTACCAATAATACCAGAAATCTACAGGTTTCAATGAAAAACGTTATGAATGAAATCTTAATTGGAAAAGTAGATAAGGATACCAAAAATTATTTATCTGGTGCTCAGTTGAGATTGGTAAACTCATCTGGAACAGAAATTCGCAAATGGGCTAGCACTAATTCCTTATATTCGATTAAAGGACTTGCTCCAGGTACCTATTATTTAGAAGAAACAGCCTCACCAAATGGTTATATAAGAAATAAAGAAAGAATAAAAATTGTTGTAGATGAAAACACTACTACTGCGACATATACTATGGAAAATCAAAGTATTTCTGTTCGCATTGGTAAAATAGATAAAGATACAAAAGAATTAGTATCTGGCGCAACACTAGAATTATTAGATGAAAATAAAGATGTAATAACTACATGGAAAACAACTGAAGATTACCAGACCTTTACAGATTTAAAAGAAGGTACTTATTATGTTAGAGAAAAATCTGCACCTTCCGGATATGTAGTAAATAGCAAAACAGTAAAATTTACTATTGATGAAAATAATTATTCTATTGTAGTATCGTTTGAAAATGAAAAAACAACAGTAAAACTCGGTAAAGTAGATGCTAAAACAGGCGATTATTTACCAGGTGCCACATTACAATTATCAAGGGAAGACGGTACCATGGACCCGATTACCTTTGTAAGCGAAGAGAAAGCAACAGAATTTCGAGGTCTTGCTAGTGGAAGTTATATTCTAGAAGAAATAAGTGCTCCAGCAGGGTATATTGCTTCTAATTCAAAAATTACTTTTGAACTAGATTCTACAGGAAAGACTAAAAATATTTCATTAAAGAGTGATTATATTTCAGTATCTGTACAAGACAAAAAATTAAAAATCGATACGAAAGGTGTAGATGGATATCAATTTGATTTATTAACAGCTGATGGTAATTTAGTAGACACTTACGAAATAGGAGAAGAAGTATATACATCAGAAGTTTTAGAAAATGGTAGTTATTTATTGAAACAGACAAAAGTTCCAGAAGGAATGGTATTAAATTCTAATTTATATTCATTTACTATTTCTGATAATCAAACATCAGAAGTAGTATATTTCACGAATGACTATACTCGTGTAAATTTTGAAAAGAAAGAGATGCTAGGAGGAGACAATCTAGCAGGTGCTCATTTTATCTTACATAATGAAAAAGGAGAGGTAGTAGAAGAGTGGACATCAACAGATACCGCTAAAACAATAGAAAAATTAATGCCGGGACAATATACCCTAAGCGAAGTACAAGCACCTTCCGGATATGTTCTAAATACTTCTCCACTAGTATTTGAAGTAGAAGCAACAGGAAATATACAAGTAGTAACAATGTATGACGCTTTAGAAGTAGAAGTTCCTAACACATCACAAAACACACTATTATATCTTTTCCTAGGTACTATTACATTTTTAACAGGATTAAGTATCTTTGGATATGTATATTATAAAAGGAATGCATAATATATGAGCAGATTGTGTTTTCAATATGGAACAGTTCATACAGGAAAAACCCGATATGCATATTCTATTAAAAATCGTTTTATGAAATATCATCTTCCAACAATGATAATGGCACCCAAGAATACCTATCAAGATGATATTTCTAATTACGACTATTTAATCGAAAAAGAAGAAAACCTCTTTTTAACGATAAAAAAACAATTTCATTCTTTGAGATTAATCATTATTGATGATGCACATCTACTTAGTGAAGTACAAATAGATCAATTATTACAAGTGGCAATTTCATTAAATGTGGCTATTATCTGCTTTGGTCTAAGAACCGATTTTCGCACCAACGGCTTTGCTAGTGCCAAAAGATTATTAGAAATCGCACAAGTATTAAAAGAAATACCCTCAACTTGTCCATGTGGTGAAAAAGCCTTGTTTAATGCAAGAAAAGAAAATGGAAAGATTACGTTTTCAGGAACACAAATAAAACAAGGACAGATAATTACCTATGAAGCATTGTGCCCTAAATGTTATTATCATAAAGTAATGCAATATAAAAAATTAAAAGAAAGTGGAATATTATAAAAACAAGCTACTAAAATAGAAGCTTGTTTTTATGATGGGATAGAGTATTTAATATATGATTTTTAAGAAAGTTAGTAATAATCACTAACTAACTATAACACAATCATATTTAATACACTATTTTACTAAATTGTATAATCGTTCCACAAGTTTTAACATAGAACCATTTTTAACGCAACTATATAACTCTCCTGATACAAACCTATCTGTTCTAAATATTCTAGTTAATCCTGTTATTACTTCTTCATAAGTAAACTCATCGATTTCTTTATTTTCTATTTTTTTATAATTTTCTGCATAATTTTGATCTATTAAATCATTGTCATAAACATATTGAATAAACTTACGTAATTGTTCCCCAGGATTAGATTCTGGTATAGCAAAAGTACCATCCATGGAACTTGCACCAGCATAAGTAGTACAGGATTTAGGATTATTCTTTAAATCATCGATGGTTTCTTGTAGTAAATGAGTATCAATATTATGATTCATAATCATATCACTCCTTTCATGTTATATAATATCATACTTTAATTATGTTTTTCTACTGCATAGATTACTATATTTGATAAACACTGTAATGTATGAAATATGCCTAGAATCAAGTAAAATAAAGATTTATTATTATCTAAGATTCCATAAATATATAATTCTTTTATAAATTTATATTCTTTATTAAAATATCAGAATATAGAACAAAATGTATCAAATTTAACAATTATAGTGTATAATGATTCTAAATTACGAACAGGTGATACTATGTTAGATAATGAATTAGAAAATATTTTAAATAAAGAATTAAATGTTAACCATATAAAAATAATTGATATAGATAAAGTAGATGAATATTTATTTATAACATTAGATAACGAGCAAAAAATATTAACGAATGGTAAAGACTTATATGATGTTTCAGAATATAGTTATCTATCAAACATGTTTAACTTGGGAGATAAATTTTGCGCAGTAATGACAAAAGGGTATTCAACATATGTAGTAGATTTAAAGACTAGAGAAGTGTTATTTGAAGACGAAAAAGCTTACTATATCAATAAACAAGATGAAAGAACATTACATGTTATTATGAAAATTGGTGCTGGAAATAATACAATCTACGATATTGAAACAAAAAAATATTTACCATCTCCAGACGATTATGAATTTGAAAACTCATTAGGAAATAATTTATATGTATTTAGAGAAAAACATAATTCTGATACTAATTTTTACGATTATAAAAGATGTGTAATAAATGCAGATGGTAAAATTCTTTTAAAAGATATTGATGGTTGGATAAATTTATACACAAACCATCTGATTATTTCGAAGAAAAATAAATTATGCGTTGTAACAATGAATGAAGATTCTACACTAGATATGAAAACGATAGAACAAAACGAGAAAATTATCGCAAAACCTAGCTTTCATAATGGAAACTTAATAATAATGGAAAAAGGAACTATAAAAATGTATACTCCTGATCTTGAGTTAGTAAATGAATTTATCGTAGAGGAATTAAACACAGTGATTGATTATGAGATAGTTTCTGATATATTAAAACTATGCTTACCATATACAATAGATAAAAAACAAGTAAATAAGCATTTGTTTATTAATTTAAATACAGGAAAATCAATCTCTCATCTTCGCATTGAGCCATATCCATATTGGATGCCAACAACCTATATAGGACAAGATAGTATTAATTCAGAAATAACAGATTATCACTTTTATAATGCAGATTTCGAACCAATTATTAAAGTGTCTGCTAATGATTATGAAAGTGTTGAAAGCAATAAGGAGTGTATGTTTGTTATTAGAACACGAGATGGAGAAAAAGAACGTAGACAATTATTAAATGCTGAAAATGGAAGGATAAGAGATGTTGATTATCATTATATTCATTTTCATCTTTCACAGCCTTATGGTTATGGTGTAAATTATTCTACACAAAAAATGGATTTTTTCGATGAAAATCTTAATACTATAATTCCTGATTTTGATTATAAAAAGTTTAATTTAAGTTTTTATCACGAAGAATTTGGTTATTTTATTATCAATGATTATATCTGTATTCATAAGCACTTTGTAGATGGTTACGGTCAATCTAGATGGAGAACGATTATTCAAAAAGCAGATGGTGAAGTAATTCTAGATTCTGTGCAACACAAATGCTATGCAATTGGAAATTTTATTCAAATTAGCCATAATGATGATAGTGAATTTTTAAATACTATTACTGGTGAAATAGGAGCTTTAGAAATATCTGCCACCGTGAATGAAGATGGAAAAATAGATTTCGAAAAGATAGACAATGTTACTAATATTCTATCAGTTAGCAGCAAAAATCCGAAAGGATTACCATCAACTTTAGAAGATCAATCACCAAAAGTAAAAAAATTGTTATCAAGCAAAAGAATAGATAATTAAAATTCTATATTACAAACATCTACTTCTTTATCATTAGAACTATAAGCAATTATAATGAGTAATAACCAAAAATTCAAAAAGAGTATAAGTGCAGACTAAATTGACTTGATTATTTTGTTTTTCTCATTAGTTTAACCATTTCATTCTTTTTCAATGAAGATAATATTTCCATTTCTTTTTGGTTAATTTCATCAGTTGTTAAATTAAAATAATTTGCTAAATCATCATTACTATAATTCTCTTGATATTTTAACATAACAAGCGATAAATCTTCAGGTGATAAAGTTAACAATACTTGCAGCATATCTGAACTGAATGCCTGATTTTTCATTTCTTCATATGAATTATTAGGGTTAGCAATATAATCCATCCTAGATTTTTCTTTTATCATACCTTTATCACTAGTGTATTTAGCATCATTTAGTGATAAATTATTGTTTTGTTTTTTATATTTTCTTAGGTACGTTCTAAAATAACCTTTTACAGTTAAATCCATATATTTAATTATTTGACCATATATATTTAGATTTGTCCTATTTATTACCATTAATAAATAATATTTAATCTCACTTTCAAAATCTTCATAATTACTACTGTTAACATTAATTTCGTAACTCCTACATAATGAAAAAATAGTTTTATAAATATATCTTTTTTGCCTCTGCAATATCTCATTTCTTGAATCGTACAATTCACTTTTGTATATGCCTATTAAATCGTATAATTCAATTTTTTCAATATCCATATTAGACTTCTTTAAATTATCAATGAAAGAAAAAACATCTTTTATTCTTTTATCAGTAATTACTTTATAATCATTATTAGTTTTTTTGTCAGAAAAGTACCATATCATATTAATTGCTTGATTATATGAAAAATTCATACTGACTAAATCATTTACATTTTCAAAATCAATCTTTAAAAAATCACATGCATCTTTTATTACATGAATATTGTTCATTTTTTCACTTTTTAATCGATTGAATATTTCATTGATTTTATCTATCTGCAATCTATCTTCATATTTTTTTATTGCTGACTCTATAATTTGTTCACTATCTAAGGAATCATCTTTAGACTCCAGCGTTTTAATTCGTCTCCAAATAGCCAAATAAGGATAACCATTGATATCACAAAACCTTGTTAATGATTGATCATTAAAATAATATTTAGTTTTTACTGGAGGATATTTTGTATAATAATCTACAATTTCTTTTATTGCATCATCAATTGATATATCAGTATTATCTGCATATTCATACAAATATTTTTGAATTACCGTATTATAATTTAAACCAATGCTATTGCAATATGCTAAAAGTGGCATTCCATTATAATAATATTTTATAGAAAATTTTTGATAAGACTCTACACATTCATCAATGATTTCTTGTAATGGTTTCTCACTTCTTAATTGCTTTCTTAAAATAGCACAACGGATTGAACTTGCATTTAAATCATTTTGTTTTGCATAATCTTTCAGAGGAATGCCCTTATAATAGTAAATGATTCCATATCTATTGATTGTTTTTATACCTTCATCAATTAAGTCATCGATAGGTTTAGTACTACCTTTAGCTAATTTTCTTTTTACAAAAGATACTACACTATAATATGATAAATCATTTCGTGTACAATACACTCTTAAGGGTAGTCCTTGATATAAATATTTAGGCTCAAATGGTTGATATTTATCCATGATTACTTCGACAAATTCATCATCACTTACACCTTTAAAGTTATCAGTATTTCTATATCTGTTCATATAGGCAATTATATTTCTATAACTTAAATTATTTTCATCACAGTATTGTTTTAGTGGAATTCCCAAATAGTAATATCTATAAATTCCTTTATGCTCTTTCTCTAAATATTGTTGAATTAGTTCTTCATCAGATAATTCTAGATTTTTTTCTTTCTCTCGATTAACGTATGTTCTAATAGTATTGTAATTTATTTCGGGATGACTTTCACAATATTCTTTTAAAGGAACACCATGATAAAAAAATCTAAAGTTTTGATTATCAAATTCTTCCATTGCTAAAATTACTAATTCATCATTGGATAGATCTTTATTTTTCTTTTTTAGATTATTTATTCTAGAATTTATAGTTCCTATATTAATACCATTAGCTAGACAATATTGCCTCAAAGACATTCCTTTATACATATATTTAATAGCACTACGATAAGCTTCTATAACCATATTTACAATTTCTTGTTCTGTATAATTTTCATATTTTTTACTTTGCTTCTTTTTCCATATTCTTGCACGTATAGTACTAATGTTAATATTATTATCTTTACAATATTTAGATAAAGGTATGCCATGATAGAAATACTTGCTTTCTTGCATAATAACATCACCAAAACTTTGTTGTATATTTTATCATCTTTTTATGTTTTTAATACTGGTATTTTAAATTATCATATCCATAATTTAAATCTAAATTTTCTATATCCTATATATTTCGTAACTTTTATAATCATACATTAACATAAATATTTTTCTTGATCTGGTAAACTAAATTCTTCGTGTGTATGATTTTCAGTTCTAGTATTTCCTTTTCTACTTTCATTATTTTCCTAAAAAAGTAACTATTAGAAAAGATATTTAATAACTTTTTATTTTAAAGGTTTATGATTAAAAAGGGTATCATCATAATTACAATATGGTCCTAATTGTCGTAACGTTTCGTCACTTATTAAGCAATAATCTAAAGGATTCATGCCTTTTTCTTTGTTATAAATTCCATATATAACATCGAGATGTCTGTGCAAACCGTCAATCATTATTACATTCCATACATGTTTAAGTCTTGCTCCATTTTCTAGTTCTCTTGTTTCACCAACTATCGATGAAGATTCAATACCCAACTCTGAGCAGATATCATTTACAACGGATACAATACCAGAACAAATTGTTTTCTTTAATAATAGTGGAGCGTATTTATCACTAACACTTATTCCCCAATTATTATATATATTAATTTTCGAACAAGAAACACTACCATCAATATTATAGTTAAGATTATGTTCATAATTTATGTTATTTGCTAACCAGTTAAATATAAATTTTATTTTTTCTTCTTGCGTTAAATCTAATGGTACCATGGAAATTAACTTATCAATTCTTATATTATAATCTTCCTCCAATTTTTGATGAAAAGTTACCCATTCATTTTCAAAGGCTTCTTTTGAAACGATTTGCCCTAGACTATTATAATAATTTCTATTTTTAATTACAAATCCCATATAAGTATTACTCCTCAGACTACATATATTATACTTGCCAATATTCAAAGGTTTCTAAATTGCCAAGATCAATTTAATTTCTATAAAAATTATAACATAGTTCTAAAGCATATTAAAACTCGAACTTTCAAAAAACAGAAGTTCGAACTTAGTATCAATCTGGTGCGATACAAGAGCCTATTTTGAACACTTATATCTTAAAGAACAACTAATAAATATCAGTTCTACATATAGTTTTTAATGTAAAATAATGGTATAATAATATACGAAAGGTAGTGAAAAAGTGGACATTCAACAAAAATTAAAATTAATTAAATATTGTGAATATAAGTATAAAGGTAAAAAATGGAATTCAATTGAAACAAAGGATTTTTTTGATTTAACTTTTTCAAAGTTATTATTTGAGAATACCTTTGAAATAACTAATAGCCAACAAGAGCTACTTTCATATTTTGATTTTCAAGAAATATTTAATAATTTTGATAATGGAATAACTGACATACAAAGTTTTCTATTAAAATTTATGGCAATTAAGGGAGTTAAGGGACTTGATTTATTATTACAAAACATACCATATAATTTGGAAGAACATTTTTTCTATCAATTATATTCTGATTTAAAAAGTAAAGATGACAGACCATTTTGGCTTTCACGAATTATATTTTGTATAAAAGAACAAGATAAATTACAATTTATTAATAATATAATTAATATTGCAGATGATAATGAGATTTTATTTTTAATCAAAGATTTATATGAAAATAAAAATGACACTGTATTGACCAATTTATTAAATAATGAAAGATTTGCAAATGTCGCTGTAGAAAAAATTAATGCACCTTTCTTTTATGAAATGATAGAGGACTTACATTTGCCAAATAACTTTAAAATTAAAAGAGAAAATGAATTAAAGAATATTATAATTAATTACCAAGATTATGATATTAGCAATGTAAAAAATGCTTATTGTGATTTATATTTTCATGATATTCCAAAAAATATTAGTTTAGATATTAAAACAATTATTGATTTTGCAAATGACAATCCTACTTTTAAAACCGAATACATAGGAGAATTATATGATATTTTTTGTAATATATATGCATTTTTAAATAATGATATAGAATATTCACATACAAACACGCAATTACTAAATAATGGTCAATTAAATCATGAAATAATTTCAAAATGCTATTTAATGTGTCAAAAAAAATTTAAAGAATTAGTTTCTCAAAGTATCAATAAAAATATAACAGAAAACATAGAACCTAAGACTTTATTATCATCATCTGGTAAAGAAGTAAAAATTTATAATATAGAAAATCAAACAGAAATTCAAAAACATATAACTATGCTTGTTAGCACAATCCCATGCTCTGAAGATGCAACAAAATTTAAACAAATTTATTATTCTGATGAAAACGGTGAAATTAAAAATGGAAGAAGAAGCTGTTCATTAGTAAATGAAACAAAATTGACATCATTATTTGGTGGAAAAAACAGAATAACATTTGGTTATGATGATTTGAATGGAAGAATAATAACATCTGCTACACTTCATGATGGTGGGACTGATGGAAATGAAGAAAGATTTAGAAGACATAGAAAAGTAAGAAAAAGTAGTTATCTCTCTGTAGACAAGTTTATTGCAAGTACTCAAGGTCATACCGAATTAACAGTAATGGGAACAACTGGAGAAGTAATGAAACCTAGTTACATTTTAATAACTAGAGATGCTCCAACTCAATTTGAAATTGATGTAGCAGCTGAATTTGATATTCCAATTAAATATGTAAATATAAGTAAATATGAACAACAACCAGATATTCGCTACTCTCCAGAAGATTATGATTATTATAGTTTTGAGAGAAAAACTACAACCAGTAGCAAAAAAGACATAAAAACAATCTAAAAGATGATAATGATTATCTCTCATATTCATCATTTTCTTTAATAGTACTATTTAAAGTCTTAACCCTTAAATCAAGTACTTCGTTATTTTCGATAAGAGTTTTAACTCTGAAGATTTTTTTATTTGTAACTTTTAAGTTTTCAGTATTCTTTTCAATTTGTTTCTTCATGATATTTTTATTTTTAAATATTTATAGTATAATTAATGCATAGGAAGGTGACAAAATAATGACTGATGAAGAGGCGAGATTATATTATGGTGAAAAATGTTATTCCTTAATAAAAAAGATATATGAATTTTGTAGAAAATCAGATTATGTTATATATCAACATGCAACTGACTTAGAATCAGCAAATAATATAATGCAGAAAGGTTTTATTGTTCAATCTATGGAAATTGACAATATTCCAACTGATATATTAAAAAATAGGCCTATTGCTTTTGAATACAACGATGAAAAAATAAGAATATCAATTTATAATGGTGGTCAATGTGGAGTGCGTTTAAACGGCATAAGAGATGAACTAGCCGATACACAACATTTTTTTGAAAATACTTATTGTAATTTAGATTTTGGTAGTCTTAGTAATCCAAATGTAAATAGAAGCGGGTTTGGTGCAACATGTTTATTTGTTGTACCTAAGTACTTAACCGGTTCAAGAGAATATGTGCAATATGGTGTAACCGATGCTCATTTTGATGACTGGGAAAATAGACAAATACCAAAAACGTATTTTGAAAGACGAGTTATACCAACGCAATTTTGTATAGGATATTTAGATGTTATTAACAAAAGATTCATTGTTAATACTAATTTTCAATTTAATTATGGAGTAACAGATGAATTTGCACTTGGCACTACGACTACATCACAAATAGATTTGTCAAATGAACTTGAGAAAATTAGTAGAAGAAAATAAAATACATAACTCATTTTTTTAGTATATTTTATTATGGCAAAATATTTAACCTCTTAGGTATTTTGACGTATGTGTCAAAATCGCCTGTAGAGATTTTTTCATTTTATGAAAAAATCAATCGTTCTGATTGATTACTATATCAAAAGTTCGAATAGTTCGAACAGGTTCGTTAATGGTACCAAAAGACAGAATTGAACCATCAATAGTGTAGAGTAAAACATCTTTTTAAAAAAATGTTAAAAAGATGTTGACAAAAATAATAGTTATTAATATAATGTTAATAACAAGTGACAAAACACTTGAAAAAAATATTTTGTGATATTAATAAAATATGAAAAAGAGGAGGAAAGTATGAGAAAAATAAAAAAATTAGAAGTTTATGAAGGTATGCTAATTATTGTTGATATGGTAAATGGTTTTGTAGAAGAAGGTGTTCTACATGACAAACAAATTAAAAAAATTATTCCAAGACAAATCGAATTAATAAAAGAAGCACATGCGAAAGGGAATCTAATTATCTTTATTAAAGATACACATGAGGAGAATGCAGTAGAATTTAAACGTTTTGGTAATACAAAACATTGTGTTAGAGGAACAAAAGAAGCAGAGGTTGTAGACGAATTAAAACCATTTGAAGAAATGGAGAATACGA
The DNA here is from genome assembly GCA_944332295.1 of uncultured Bacilli bacterium. Classification (GTDB taxonomy): domain Bacteria; phylum Bacillota_I; class Bacilli_A; order RF39; family UBA660; genus Faecimonas. Next base: position 24,648 of record CALVJR010000012.1, read on the forward strand.
TATCCATTGAAAAAAACTCAACAAGTTTTATGGAAGCCCCTGAGTTTAGAAAAATTGTAGAAAGCATGGACAATGTCAAAAAAGTAGAATTGGTTGGTTGCTGTACAGACATTTGTGACTTTAACGGAGTCATGGGACTAGCAAATTATTATGATCAGTGGAATCGTGAGGTAGAAATCACTGTACATGAAGATGCAATTGCTACTTATAGCGAAGAAGAAAGAACAGAATATGTAGATGCTGCTAAGTTGTTGATGAAGCAACAAGGAATAAAATTAGTAAGTAAGAAAAGATAATTATTTTTTTACAATAAGATATTAACAAAATATTAAAAAGATAGGAGAGGTTATGAAAAATAAAACATTAATGACAGATTTTTATGAATTGACAATGGCACAAACTTATTTTAATGAAGGAAAGCAAGCAGAAGAAGTCTATTTTGATATCTTCTTTAGAAAAAATCCTTATAATGGCGGGTATACTATCAGTGGAGGTTTAGATGAAACAATTAATTATATTAAAAACTTTCATTTTGAAGAAGAAGAAATCAAATATTTAAAAAGTTTAGGAACTTTTAATGAGGACTTTCTAGAATATTTAAAAAAATTAAAATTTAATGGGGATATCTATGCTGTTCCTGATGGCACTGTAGTATTTCCAAACGAGCCGGTATTAACAGTAAAAGCAGATATAGTAACAGCTCAAATTATGGAGACTGCTTTACTTGCCAACTTTAATCATGCATCACTTGTCATAACAGCAGCTAAAAGAATTACAAGAGAAGCAGAAGGTATCCCTGTGATGGAATTTGGAGCAAGACGTGCAAGAGGAATCGAATCAGCAGTAGAAGCAAGTAAATGTGCTTATATTGGAGGATGTATCGGAACATCTAATACTTATGCTGGTATGAAATATAACATTCCTGTTCTAGGAACTATGGCCCATTCTTTGGTAACAGAAAGTGAAGATGAGTATGAAGCATTTTTAAACTATGCAAAAAGTAATCCTAATAATTGTGTATTTTTGGTTGATACCTATGACACACTCCGTAGTGGAATTCCTAATGCTATTAGGGTAGCAAATGAATATTTAACACCAAATGGTTATCCGTTTAAAGGAATTAGAATCGATAGTGGAGACTTAGCCTATCTATCAAAAGAAGCAAGAAAAATGCTAGATGCTGCTGGATATAAAGATACCGGTATTTGTCTATCGAATGGACTTGATGAATATACAATTAGAGACTTAATAAATCAAGGTGCCCAAATTAATTCTATTGGTGCTGGAGATAATATTGCAGCACCGAAAGAAAGACTAGGTGGTGTATATAAATTAGTTGCATTAGAAGAAAAAAATACTATAAGACCATGTATTAAAGTAAGTAATGATAGTATGAAAACAATTAATCCAGGATACAAGAAAGTATATCGTTTCTACGATAAGGATACAGGATATGCACTAGGAGATGTGATTACTTTAGCAGAAGAGAAAATAAATAAGGATCATTATATCCTAATACATCCAGTAGAAACATGGAAACGAACCGAATTAACAAATTATAATGTTCGTAGTTTATTAGTACCAATATTTCAAAAAGGCCAATTAGTATATGAAGATTTATCTTTACCAGAAAAACAAATCTATTGTCAAAAAGAATGGGAAACATTATATCCTGAAGTAACTAGAATTGATAATCCTCATGAATATTATGTAGACTTATCAGATGATTTAAGAACACTAAAGCAACAATTAATCGAATCACACAAAATAAAAAAAGGAAAGGAATATGTAAAGTGCGCAAAGAAAAACTAAAAGAATTAAAAGAGTATATGAAAGAACTAAGCACTATAAAGAAAATAAGAAAACCGGAAGAATTGATTTATGAGGAAAATGGCAAACCAATAAAAAGAAAAAACTTTATTAATATAGAAAAATATGATTGTCTATTACAAAATGGCGCAATAATACCAAGAGAAAAAATTGTAAAAAACGGTAAACAAGGTAATGCCGCAATCATATTACCAATTACAGAAGAAAATAAAACATTACTAGTAGTACAACCCAGAGTTTTTACCAAAGAAACGGTTTGCATAGAATTGCCAGCTGGTTATATTGAAGATGGAGAAAGTCCACTAGAAGCAGGAAAGAGGGAATTAGAAGAAGAAACTGGATATGTTCCAACAGAAATGAAAGTACTCGCTAGTTACTATCAAGACCAAGGATGTAGTGGTGCTTATAACTATAGTATAGTAGCATTAGGTTGCAAAAAAATAAAAGATCAAAAACTGGATAAAGACGAATATATCCGGTACTTTGAATGTAGTTTCGATGAAGCATTAGAATTAGTAGAAAATGGTTACATCACAGATATACAATCACAGTTCACAATAGAAAAAGCAAAATCATATATTTATCAAAAACAATCTAAAAAATAGTAAAAAATATAAATTTTTGATACACTATAAAAAGGAGTGATAATATGAAAGAGTATGGATTTATCAGAGTAGGAGCTATTGTAAATAAATTATCTTTAGCAAACCCTATGAAAAATGCAGAAGAAATAATAAAAGAAATTAAGAAGGCTGTAAACTTAGGTGTCTCTATAGTTACTACACCAGAATTATCTTTAACGGGATATACATGTGGCGATTTATTTTTACAAGATACTTTATTAAACGATAGTGAAAAAGCATTACAAAAGGTATTAGAAGAGACAAAAAAACTAGATATTATTTCTATTTTAGGAATGCCTATTAAACATAATAATCAGTTATTTAACTGTGCTGTAGTAATTGAAAAAGGTAATATTTTAGGAGTGATACCTAAAACTTATATTCCTAATTACCAAGAATTTTATGAAGCAAGATGGTTTTCTTCTAGTAAAGATTTAAAAACAAATGAATTAGAATTATTAGGTCAACTAGTTCCAATTTCTACAAACTTATTATTCCAAGATAAGGCAGTAAAAGATATTACTTTTGGAATTGATATTTGTGAAGATTTATGGACGGTAACTCCTCCAAGTGATTATCATACTTTAGCTGGTGCAACAATAATTTTTAATTTATCTAGTAGTAATGAACTTATTGGAAAACAGGAATATCGTAAAAGTTTAGTTGCTATACAATCAGCAAAAACAATTTCTGCCTATATTTATGCATCAAGTGGCATTATGGAGTCCACTTCAGATGTATTATTTGGTGGAGCTAGTATGATTTATGAAAATGGTTCAAGATTAGCAGAAAATAAACGTTTTGAATTAGAAAGTAATATTATCACTGCAGATATTGATGTGTTAAAACTAACAAGTGACCGTAGAAAAAATAGAAGCTATATGAATATAGTACCAAACCTAGAATACAACATAATAAAAGTAGATGTTGTAGATACCATAAAAGAATTAAAAAGAGATTATAAAGAGTATCCATTTGTACCATCTAATGAATTAGAAAGAAATAAAAGATGTGAAGAAATTATAGAGATTCAGTCCAGTGCTCTAGCAAGACGTCTAATTCAACTTGGAAATCCTAAATGTGTAATAGGAATGTCAGGAGGATTAGATTCTACACTTGCTTATCTTGTTATTGTAAAAGCTTTTGAAAAATTAAATAGAAATCCAAAAGATATTATTGGTATTACCATGCCGGGATTTGGAACTACTGGTAGAACTTATCAGAATGCCATAGATTTAGTAAAAGAGTATGGTGCAACACTAAAAGAAATTAGTATTAAGGATGCTTCTATTCTTCATATGAAGGATATCGGTCTACCAGAAACGGATAGAAGTGTTACTTATGAAAATATTCAAGCTAGAGAACGTACTCAGATATTGATGGATGTTGCTAATATGGAAGGGGGATTAGTGATTGGTACTGGTGACTTATCAGAACTTGCTCTAGGTTGGTGTACTTATAATGGAGATCATATGAGTATGTATGCAGTAAATACTTCTATTCCTAAGACTTTAGTTCGTTATTTAGTGAGCTGGGTAGCAGATAGAACGGAAGGAAAGAAAAAAGAAGTTCTAAAAGATATACTAGATACGCCAATTTCTCCAGAATTATTACCACCGGATAAAGCAGGAAATATTTTACAAAAAACGGAATCTAGTATTGGACCATATGTATTACATGATTTCTTCCTTTATCATTTCTTAAGATATGGAGCAACACCTAAAAAGATATATGTTCTAGCAAAATATACTTTTAAAAATAGTTTTAGTAGTGAAGAAATAAAAAAATGGTTAAAAGTTTTCATCAGACGTTTCTTTACTCAACAATTTAAAAGAAATTGTATCCCTGATGGAGTAAAAGTAGGTAGTATCAGCTTATCTCCAAGAGGAGATTTACGTATGCCAAGTGATGCTAGTTATGAAGCTTGGTTAAAAGAACTAGATGAGATAAATGATTAATCTTGAAAGAAAATGATTTTTTCTTTATAATAACTACACAGGAGGATTTTATGCGAATAAAAAGAATAGACTGCTATAGTGAACTTGAAAAAAAAGAGTTATTAAACCATTGGCTACATTACTACAAACTAGCAGAGTATAGTCAAGAAACATTAAATAGATTTCAAGAATTAATGGAAAAAGATTGTGATACATTACTACAACTAGCAGTAGTTGGTCATGCAAATAATTTTGGACCTAATCGACTATTAGAAGAAATACAAAAAGAAATTGCAAGTGATAAAAAATTCAAAAAAACCAAAAGTAAGTGTAGAACCCTTAAAGAAAAATATCCAGAACAACACGAAAGAGCAGAAGAAAGATTTTTAATAGAAGTGGTCACAACATATAATCGCTTTCAAAAGAAAAAAACGGTAACAGAAGAAGAACTTATAAGAAAAATCCAAGAATCATCTAAAAATATGAAATTAACATCAAAGCGAGTAACGGAAGTCTTTGAGGATTGTTTATTTAGAGACGAAGAAGTAAAAGATGGTAAACCAAACAAAGAGTTTAGCATCACAGAAGGTCTAAGAGTAAAAGTCATATTTAACACAGAAAGATTAAACCAACATAAACCAGAAATTAATGAAATGATTAATGAAATAATAGGAATTGACAAGATAGCCCATTTTTTAAATATGTGTACTAGAAAAGATGGTACTTTATGGACTGGAAGTCATGATGAAGTAGATCAGCTAATGATGTTAGGTTTAGCAACAGAAATATTAGCAATCCCATTAAATATTTCAAGAGATAGTTGGAAAGATTTCTTTCCAGATGGAATACCATTTGTAATAAAAAATAATGAAAAAACAGCAACAGCAGTAGTTGGTAATGATCCAAAGGATTTTTTAAAAGTGTTAAATAATATATCACACCAGAAAAAGTAACTCAAAACCTAAATTGAAATCTCAACCGCACCACTTGGTGCGTTTTTTATATATTAGGAATTTGCTCCTTAAAATGCAAATTTTAAAACTTGATAAAAAATAGTTGACATACGAACAAATGTATTATATAGTGTTCTCATCAGGAGGGAATATTATGTATA
>CALVJR010000013.1 GCA_944332295.1 uncultured Bacilli bacterium
CCTTCTCTTCCTGCTTCACCTGCTATATAATTGCCCATCATAACTCCTTTACCAGGATTATTTACAATACCACCACTAGCAAGTCTTGGAAGTTTTATTGTGTTTATTTTACCTATATTTATTCCAGGAACTTTATTAATAATATCTAATAAACCGTTTATTGCTTTTATTGGTGTATTTAATATACTTTCAACAAGAGATAAAGCACCATTTATTGCAGTTTTAAAAGCAGAACTTACTACTTGACCGGCTTTTGATCCAAAGCTTTTAAAAGCAGTAGTTATACTATTTAAAATATTTGAAAAGAAACTTTTAGCTCCACTAAAGGCATTTTTTATTCCATCCCAAGCTGCACTAAATACATTTGAAAAGAAACTCGCAACATTACTAAAAATACTTTTTATTCCATCCCATAACCAAACAAAGAAATTATATATTGGCATTATAATGCTATTATAAATAAAACTAACAAGTGTTAAAAATATTCCTTGAATACCTGATATTAATTCTGATATTAAACCAATTATTAAACCCGCAGCTGTTACAAAAATTCCTACTATAATATCCCAAGCTCCTTTAATTATATTCCATAAGCCATCACAAAAATTTTGCCAGCCTTCACTCATTAATTCTTGATTTCCAGTAAATACTCCAACTAAAGTTTGAATAAGCCCATATATTCCTTGAAATACACCTTGAACTACTTCCCACAATCCATAAAAAATATAAGTAAATCCCATTACTGCTACTCCCCAAGCTCCAAAAGTATCAGTAAATAGACTAGGATTTGCTAGATATTGAGCCATTTCATTTCCTAAATTAGTCCATTTTTTCTTTATATTATCAAACCATTTAGTCATTTCTTTTGTTGCATTTTGCATATTTATTGTAGGTGTAGCTCCAACACCATTAGTAGTTCCATCTTCATTTAAAATATTCATTTCATCAAATCCCGCTAAAGATTTTTTTAATGATTTAGCACTACTATTAGCATCATCAATGCTATCAGCCATGTTATTAGCAAATAAATCTACGCCAAACAAAGATATTGATATAGCATTTATTAATCCCAATAATTTAACAACTAAATTTACTATGTATTCAATTAAAGGCATTAACGCAGATGCTAAAGAATTTCTAACATACTCTATGTTTGCACCTAATTGTTCATTTAAATCAGAAACTCTTGTCATTGTACTTGATATAAAACCATAAGCACTTTCAACAGCAAATATCGCTAAAGCCCACCTGCCTACTTTTTTTATAGTTGATGTTATTCCTTTATTTGCTTTTTCAATATTTTTGTTTATGTTAGTCCAATTTTCGTTGTCAAGTTCACTTTGTTTTGCTTTTAATTTGGTTAGTTGATTAGTTAATTTCTCAACTTGTGCTTCAGTTTCAAGTATTTCTGATTCACTTAATATACCATCATTTTCACTTGCGATAGATAAAGTTGCTTTTAAATCATTTAGTTTGCTTTCTAATTGTTCTATTTGTTTATCTACACCTGTATTGTCAATAGTTGTTTTAATTTTTAAGTAACCATTCATAAATAAATCACTCTCCTTTCATTAGTTTGTCAAATAATTTATCCATTTCTAGTTCTTCTAAAGTTTTTTCTCTTTTAAGTTCAACTTCTTTTTTTCTTTTTATCCATTCGTTGCGTTCTTTTTGGTCTTTTATTTGTGAAATGTCATAACTTCTAACATATCTAATTCTATTTAAAATACTATTTTCAGTAAGCCCTTCTATTAGCCTGTAAAACGTCCACCAGTCAATATTTGCATTAGATATGTCTATTCCATAATCTGACATAAAACTTGCCTGTATATAGCCCCAATCTTGTTTAAAAGACATATCTGGTTCTTTTTCTTCACTTTCTTTATCTTCTTTTCCACATTTTATATATTTTATAGCTAATTTTAATAATTTTTCCCAATCTTTACTATTTTTAACTGCTTTTTCTCCAAATAATAAATAAATAATTGCTAAAGCTCTTTCAATATCATTAATATTTACATCTCTTGCAATTTCATCACATTTTAAAGCGGTTTTAAAATCGGTATTTATAAGATATTTATTGCCATTTACCTCAACAAATTTTGGGTTTTCAGTATAATTATTCATCTTTTAATACATTTGAAGAAGATTGAGAGTATTTTTTTATAATATTATCAGCCATACTATCAAAATCAAGTTTTAATTTAGGTAAAAATGGTTTTAACATTTCGCTTAAATCTTCGTACATTTCCCAGTATCTACGACTTCCAAATACTTTTTGTGTTCCGCCTTTTCCAATAAATAAATCAATTGCTTCTTCCATATCTTTATAATATTCTTGCAATGCTTTTATTTTTTCTTCTTCATTGCTCGAAAGTAGCATTTTTCCTTTTTTATCTTGTTTTTTGTTTATAATTGCAACTTTATTTCTAAAATTAATTTGTGCTTTTTTTATTAAATGTTCACACTTATTTAATTTTAAAGGCAGTTCTACATCTGCCAAATCAAATTCTAAACACAATTCTTTTCCATTTTCATCTAGTTTTGGATTTCCTTCTTCATCTAAAATTCCTAATTTAAAAATATTTTTTCTTTCAACTTTAATATAATTCTCCATTAATTATATTCTCCTTTCATTAAAAATAGGGAATGGGAATTAATCCCACTCCCATAATAGGTTTTAAGCTTCAGCTTCTGTAAACGTTGGTGTTCCTGCTGCAATAGTAACAGTTCCTTGTTTAGGATCACCATTTGCACTTATTGTATAAGTAATTTTTGGTGTTGCTCCACCATCTCCACCAAATTCATTTACTGCTATTGTTACATTAAACACTTGTGCTCTAAATTTAGTTTCTTCTGTAATACTATATTTATCAACAAGTAATACTTGTGTTTCAGCATCTCCACCGACTGATAGGTTGTATCTTAAACCATCAATAAAATCAAATACTGGATCGCCAAATAAACAAGTTTGTTCACCATCAATAGCGAATTGGTAAGAGTCTAGTGTAGTAGTTGCATTGTCATTTATAATCCATGTTTCAGTAGTTGATTGTGGATTATAAGCGTATGATGCAGTAGTAACACCATTACCAAATATTTTCCAATCGTAAGTCCCTTCTCCAGCAGTACCTGGTTTAACGTTAATAAAACCTACAATTTCACTACGTTTAACAGTTTTCATTCCTGCCATTAATTTCCCTCCTTCATATATTCAAATTTGCATTGAATACGGTATATTGCTTCATCACTATTTGTTGCAAATATATATCCGTTAGTCAATGCTTGTATTTTTGTAGGATATTCTCCTTCGTTTAAAGCAGGGAATATTCCTTTTTTATTATTTTCTTCTAACCAATTACTAAAATCTTCATAAAATTTAGAATTATCTATATTATTTTGAACTTCACTATTCCAATATAACTTGCTATCAAAAGTAAATAAAAATTGTTTTTCTTGATTACCTATTATATCTTCACTTACTACCGGATCAAATCCAACGCTAGGATTTACAGAGTAAGCAACAACTTTGTCTTTTAAATAATCAACATTTATTTCAACATATTCCTTTAGATAAGGACATTTAGAAATGTATTCTCTAATACTATCTATCATCTGTCTACCTCTTTCTGAGCATCATTTAATATATCTTCAAAATGGTCTGCTAACATTCTTTCGGTAAAGTTAGCACCACGCATTGGAGCTCCTTGATAATTAAGTGGTTTTCCACTTGCTGATACACCTGTATTAACATAATTAGCGTACGGAACATTTATGTTTATTTCACCATTTCCAGGCTGATTTTGTGCAAACATTAAATCTATCATAGTTCCTGTGTCTTTAGGCATATATGGTTCTAAATAACTCATAAATGAGCTATCTATTACCTTTTGTGTTCTTCCACCTATATCAAGTCCAAAATGCTCTATTATTTTTTCTTTTTGTGGAACACTAAATGCAACAATTGTTTTCATTTATTCACCACTTATTGCATAATGTTTCATAGAATTACTTGAGTAGTCTTTAATAGCAACATTAGTAATCTTCATACATTCTTGGTAGTCCTCTTTTAATTTAGCAATAGTTGACACTTCATTTACTTTTCCTTTGACGATATAATCATCGTTTTGTAAAGTCCAACCAATAGGATTGCTTTGAAATTCTTTAGGAGTTTGATACCCACCTTCACTCATTAAAATTCTAGCATTAAAACCGTCATTTTTAATTAAGTTAGTATTAGATATCGAAACACCTTGACTAGAACTAAAAAAGCCTTTTAAATGATGTGTTTTATATTCATCTTTTTTAGTTTCTTTATTAAACCACTTATTAACTATTGTTAAATCTTGGTTAAACACGGTCAAAACCTCTAAATAACAATCCTGTAGTTGCTAAATATAGCTTTAATTCCTCATTTTTTTTAGAATTAGTATTATTGATTAGTTCTTCACTTGTACCAAAACTTCTTGAATAATCTCCAATAGATTCACTTTTAATGTTTCCAGTAGATAATTCTTCAAGACCTTTTTGATAATCTTGTTCAATTTCAGTTAAAGAGCAAGTTGCATATTTTACTTCATTTGAATAGTCTTTTTTATTATAATTTGTAAAATCTCTATTAAATATGTGTTCTTTAATATATTGCGTTGCTCTTAAACTTAATTTATCAAATTCTTCTTTGGAGGTTATTTTACTGCCTTTATAAGTATTTATGTAAAACTCATAATCGACATAACTTTCCATATCAACACCTCCTATTTGGTTTTTTTATCTTCTACTTTTTCCTTTTTTGAAATTTCGACTTTTTTTAATGGTTCTTCTTTTAATTTAGGTACTTCTTCATAGCCTTGTGATTTATAATATTTTAATTCAGACTCATCAATTCTTAATTGAATATTGTCTTTTTGTATTCTTATCATTATTCTTCAGCAACAGCAGTAGTATCTAAATCAACATAAATTGAATCGATTTTGCCATCTTTACCATTAGGGAAAACAAATGTGTCATAGTGTGCGCGATTTTGATATAAATATCCATCGCCTACAGTGTGTGAACCAGGCGCAAAGAAATAAATTGATTCAATTTTTGGAACCATTTTAGTTGTTAAAGGTGTACAAGCTAACATATTAATTTTATAAGCACCAGTTGCTGGTTTATATCCACTTGTAAAATCAAATGAAGAATAAAATCTATCATCATCAATTACTTCAATAACTGGTACGCCATCAACTCTTGTAATTCTTGTTTGAATTGCTTTTCCATCATCAACAATAGATGTTACTTCCATATTGTGATTTAATTCTGTTGATAATGCCAATAAATCCATTAATTGAGGTGCAAGATATACAATTAAACCTTTATTTCTATATCTTCTAACTTTTCCGATAAATTCAACTAATTTAGTATAAATATTTGCTGATGTATAACTTGCTACTGCAGTTGATGTTTTTAAAGTAGCGTTAGTTGCTTCAGTTGCAACTTTACTAAAGAAATAAGCATCCTTTTCAGGTGTTGCATTGTTTTGTTCAAATACCATTGAAACATTTTCAATTGAAGCAGTTTGATTACTTTCATCAACTTGTCTTTTATCAACTAAAAATTCAATATCACGATCTTGTGATAAAGTATAAGATTTGTCTATTTCAACAACATCTCCTCTGTTCCATCCTCCATTTAAACTATGATTTTTGTATCCACTTGTTGTTAATGCAGTAAAGTGGAAAGTTTTACCATCCAAAAATTGTACATTTGTAGTAATGAATGGTGCTGCATAAGAATTTTCAACATATGATTCGATTAATTCTCTTTCATATTTTGAAGCACTATTAATTGTGTTTGCCATAAATTTTCATCCTTTCTAATTATAATTTTTAAACATTGGATTTAGTTTAATATCTAATCCATCTTTTAATTCACTAACGTTTTCTATGTTTTTCATAGGAGCCATATCTTGAATTTTATTCTCATTTTCAAATATGCCTGTTCTATCTTTAGTTAGACTATCAAATATTTCTTTAATTCCTTTACCTTTGTTTTCAGGTAAGTTTAACCCATTTTTAATATCATTTAAAAGTCCATTTTTAGCATAGTCGCTAGTAAATTTCCTGTCGCCAAATACTTCTAAAATATTATTAGTCAATATTTTATCTTGTTCTTCAACTTGTTTTTTGGCTTCTTGCTCTTTAATTTTACTATCTAATTCTTCAAATTTAGATTTCCAATCAGCCATGTCCTTAGAATTTTCTTTTAAACTAGATATTTCATTTTTCAAGGTTTGCAACTCCTCTTTGTCTTTTGTGACTATTTTGCCATGTTCTGCCATAATAGTATCAATTAACTCACTATCTAAATCTAATCCTTTCAAAAATTCTCTCATATTATATCCTCCTTCGCTTTTTTTCGTGGTCTCGTCCACGTGTGATTTTATAATTTATTAGTCCTGTCGTTGCTATATCACACGATTTTAGCAATATTTTACCCTTGCTAGTATCATTATACCACATAATAAAAAAGTGTCAAAATGGCACTATTTTAAATATTTTATCGCATAATCATATAATTGTTTTTTGCTCATTTTACTAGAACCACTCAAACGACGATTTATTTGATATTCTTTGTTTTCTGGTTTAATAACTCCTCTATTTATTTGGTCTTCAACAATTAAAGTCGCTAATTCTCTACTATTCATGTTATATAATTCTTCATTGCTATATTTAATAATACTTTTTTTAGTTTTAGTTTTAATTTCTGTTTCATTTTTCTCATTTGCAAGTTTTCTTTCATATTTATAGCCATATTTTTCAGCATTTTCTTTCATCCAATTGTCCATATGATTTGCAACTTCGGGAAGTTCACTAATTCCTTTTCCTTTTGCATTCGCAATTTTTTCTCTTTCATAATCTCCTGCCAAAAATCCGGGTTTGTGTTCAGAATCAAATTTTATATTTTTATCTCTTTCTAATTTTATTATATCTCCATTTTTATTAATAGTAATCATTGATTTTAAATCATTATCGTAAGCAAACATTAAATCTTGTTTAGAAAACATACTATCATAAGCAGAATCGGTAGGATGATTGTGTATAAAATTCATATTTTTTAATTCTTGCAATTCTTTTCCTTTAAATTCTACTTTGTATTTTTCTCCATCTTTAAAAATTATTTCTTTCCCATCGTCATCATATACTATTGCACTTTCTTTATCTTGATTTTTAATTTTATTTCCAAATTCTATTGTGTTTTTATCAATTATTTCTTTTTTTGTCTCTTTTTTTGTATTAAATTTTCCACTTTCTTTCATTGCAGTTGCTAAATCTTGTCCTTCTTTTATAAATATTCTTCTTCCACCAACTGTTCGCCATACTCCATTTTCCATATTATCATATCCTTTCTCTTATGTATTGCCTTCTTAATTCAGAATTTTCTTCTATAAAATCTCTCATTATCTTTTGCCACTCTCTTACCTTACTATTTGCTTTTTTAAACATTTCTTCATCATTATCTCTATATGCTTCTTTTCTACGTTTATATTTTCTTATTGTTCTTTCTATTGCTCTTTGTTTTTGTTCTAATTTATATTGATTTTCAGCTTCTTTATCAGATATATCTTTGTCTTGTGTAAATACTTTTTTTCCATTGACTATTTTATATTGGCTTTCATCTACTTTTCCAAAATAGGCAAAATGCAAGTGCCTACAATTAATACCCTCTAATCCTGTTATATTTCCATAATCAGTAACGTCAACTAAATCTTCTGGTTTAATATAGCAACCTTGCCACGGTAAATGTTGTTCACGACAATTTAAGTGTTCAGTTATCTTAATGTAAGGTGGCTCTAATTCCTCTATTATGCGTTGATTAACGTTGCCTGCTAGTTGATGTACCTGCGTCATTAAATCGCGCCTTATAATTCCTTCTATTGAGTAATTACGAGTTATTACAACTCCATCTTTATCTACTGATTGATAGGTAGCAACTGTTATGCCTTTATCTGTCATTTTATCCATTGCACGTCTTAAAGATGTTTGGTAATCATATATGCCTGTTGTAGTTTCTAAATACACTTGATTTAGCACTTGCGTATATGCTTCTTTAACACCTTGTACAATATTTTGATTTATTTGTACAAAAGTGTTGTTTACTTCGTTATATGAATTATTAATTATATTTTGTATTATAGGATTATTTTTAAATATTTCAGTTTGTTCTATTTTAGGGAATGAATTAAATCCAACTTCATTTAACATTGCTTTTAATTGTGTTTCACTTTTTCCACTATATTTACTAATTACTTTTAATGTTTCGCTATTTAATGCACCAATTTTATTTAATTCATTAAGTAGCCATTCTACACTAGGAGTTATATTTTCATTAAATTCTAGTTTACTAGCAATAAGTTTTATTAGTTCTACTTCAATATTACTATACATTTCTATTATTTCATTTACTAGATCATCAAAGTTTTTTTCAGTTAGCATATATACCACCTATTAAATTATATCATATAAAAAAAGAATAGACTAATTGCTATTCTTTTCTTCAACTATTTCTTCATAAATTGCTGTGTAATTTTTAGTTATATCAAAATTTACTATTTCACAAGGATTTATATTAGCATATATTGTTATACTTGTAACCTTATCTATATCTTTTGATATTTCTTTTGCTCTAGCAATTAATGATTGCCCTATCGCAATTATAGACTTTTCAATATTTTCTCCACCAGTAGGATAACTATTTATTTTCATATTTACCTCCTATTATTCCATAAATGGCTCTTCTTGAACTTGTTTACTTTCTATTTCTTGTATAACTTGTTTTGCTTGTTCTATATCTTCATCAGGGCGTAACCACATTCTTAATTCTTCTTTAGTAATAACGCCTTGGTTCATTCCTTGTACTAATTGGCTAAATTCTTGTTGCGTATCTTCTAACAATGTATAACTCCAATTAAATGACAATTCATAATCTCCTTGTGGACTTAAACTATAAGCATTTGCTAATACATTGCAAGCATAAAAGAAATCTTCTAGTCCTTTTTCAATATTAGTTCTCATATCATCAACTATATTAAATGTATCGTACATACTTCTTTTTATTTCAGTAGCAGTTGCATTTTGAGTTTGCACATCACTTAATATGCCATAACTTGTGCCTACTTCGTGTTCTAATCTTTTGTATAGTTCTTGTAGTCTTGCATAGTAAGAACTTTCACGAATTGCTGGGTCAAACACTTCAAAGAATCCATCTTCTCCAGCGTCAACTTTTCTAAATATTCCATTTTTAGGTAAACTATCTTTTCCATCAAACATTGTACTATCTGCACCAACAAAACATTCTTTTAATTTAAACTCTCTTTGAATTTGTTGCAAGCATTCTCTTATTTCTAGTATAGTTTCTTCACAACCAAATGTAATTGGTACACCATATTTATCATTTGATATACGGTTATTTATAGGCGATTTAATATAGCCAAACAAAGCTCTATCTACATTAGTAATGACTTGTACTTGTTGAATATTTGCCCAAAAATCAGGTGTAGGAATAGCATTCCCTTTATCATCAGTAAATTGTTGGGTTATTGTTAAGTTTCCGTTTTCTATTTTGTAATTAGTCCATCTAAAGTATCTAGTTGTACTTATTGTTCCTGTTATTGTTTTAATCTCGGCAAGTATTGTAGCACCAGTTATTAAATCTCCATCAGTTTCATCAATTGTAAGCCTATTTTGTGGCACTTTATTATAATATAATTTTCCACCTTTAACATAAGGAACTAAAACTATTCCTCCGTAACCGAATCCCATTGAAACAATCTTTTTAAAATTTTTCCACATTGATTGTCCTGTTTTGTTAAGTAGTTCTACTCTTGCATTATCTCCTTCAATAGATAGTTCACTATCACTCATAACATAATTAGATAACTTATTACTAAATATTGCGTTAAAATTGATGCTTTTAATATCTTCATAATCTCTTGCGTATTCTTGGTTTTTATCAACTTCTTTTTGTTGTGTTTCTGTTTTAATTTTAAATACATTTTGAATTATCCAAAGAAATATATTCTTTAGCATATAACATCACTCCTTTTTCTTTCAATCATATCATTTATTTTTCTTATAAATCTACACCAACTATATTCCCAAGCATCCATTGTATCAATATCAGTAGTAAAATCATCTAATCTTGTATCTTCGTTTTTTTCACTATCCCACAATGTACTAGAAATGGCTTCTACAAGTGTATCACACTCCTCTTCTATGTAATAAAATATGTCATAAGCAATCATTGTTCTACCACAATCTATTCTATCATTTATTGGTTCTTTAACACATCCTCTAACTAATGTTTTAAGATTATTCATTTCAACTGCTCTTTTTAGTCCTCTAATTAAAACTACTTCTTCGTTATCAGGCAACATATAGTCTATATCACAATTATACTTATATATCATTTTTTTTGCAAATTCTATTTGTAGTTCTTCTAGTTTATCAGGATCAATATCTCCCATGTGTTTTTCACTACCTAAAGCAATAACATATTTAAAATCATAACTTATTCTAGTACACACAAAAGCTTGACCTGACTTGTTTCCACCATAGTCAATACCAATAATAGTATATCCTTGAGGTAAATCGTATTCTCCGTTTTCTTTCTTTTTGGTCCATTTATATTTTTGAGGATTATCAGCAAATCTTTTATATATAAGCCCTTCTGCATTGCACCATTGTCCTAAAATGTAACGATTATAAAGTACGGTTCCTTCATATTCTTTTTTTAAATTTTCTTTAAATTCTATACTCAAAAAGTCGTTATCATCTATTGTGTAGTGTTGTACATATATATCTGCATCACTTTCAATAAATTCTTTAAACCAGTGTGTTTTTTGTTCTGGGTTTCCTGTCAAGTCAGCACATGAATAAGGTTGGTCTAATCTTGATTTAATCATATCAAATACTTCTTTATTCCATTTTACAACTTCATCACCATAAAGATATTTAATACTCGCACCTTGTATTTTTGCAACTTGATTTATTTTTTCTGCACCCAAACAATAACACTCTTCACCAAATAACCATACTTTATTTTTATTTATAATACCAACTAAACTATTTCCAAATTTATCACGCATTGGTCTTAATACGTTACGCTCGATTGTCGATTCAGTAACACCTATTATAAATACTAGTCCATCTTTACCAGCACGTTCTCTTATTCTTCTAGGTATTATGTCCTCTTTATCCTGAAATGTTTTACCACTACGAACTGCACCTAATTTGACATTCCATCTATGATTAGCATTTAATCCATACTCTTTTTGCTTCTTAGTCCATGTAGGCATTCTTTTGTTCCTCCAACAAAGCATCTAGTTTATCAAGAGTTTCTTGTGTAGTAGTGTTCTTATATTTCATTTCTTCTTCTCGTAGTTTCATTTCTTTATATTTTAAAGATTTATCAAATATTGTTCCATACACAATGGCTACATCTCTTATGTTAGTAAATAAATCAAGATTAGACAATTTTTGTTCTAATACTTCCAAAGACAAATCAATTATTTTCTTTTGCTTTTCAGCAATATTATCCATATATTCTAGTATGTCCTTAGTATTTTCTTCTTTTTTTTCTTTGACTTTTCTTGCCATCTCTTCGTTATCTTGGCTTAATATAAGTCTTTTAACAGTATTAACACCTACATTGTTAATTCTAGCTGTTTCAGAATAGTTTTGGTTTTCCATATAATCAGCAATAATTTTCTTTTTTTCTAAATCAGTTAACCTTTTTCCCAAATTATCACTCTCCTATATATCCTTGAAGAAAATCTAATAGCATATATGTATTGCTAAAATATTCTTTTTCTCCATCAATATTTAAAATAATTGTTCTCTTATATTCACCATTATTATATTTTTCTATTGTTGTTAAATTTACATCATGATTTAATGATACTTTATATAAAATTATTTTAATATATTTCTGTGTATTCATATATACACCTCATATATATTTTATCACAAAAGAAAAGAATAGCATAATTACTATTCTTCTCAGGTAGTTATAACCACCATACTAAACGAAAATCGAAAGACACTCATAATAAATGTATTTCACAATAATTTTAACACAAAAAGAAAAAAGACAAAATAGTCTTTCTCCCTTTGCTAATTATTTATGAATGAGACGGGAACTTAAAATTAAGTTCAATATAATTATAGCATAAACCGATGTGCTTTACAATAAAAATGGAGAAACTGGAATATTAGTTTCTCAATTCAGGGGTTTTGGTATCCATTAAAAAGTACCAATATAATTATAACACAAACAAACAAAAAAGAAAACATAAAGTTCTCTTTCCTGCTTCATATTTTACAAGGATGTGATATCGCATCACAATAAAATTATAACAATTTTATTCTATATATTCAAGATAAACTGTTCCAGACACACCTTTAAGACAAATATATCCACTATAGTTTTTAACCCATATAGAGCCATTGTCTTTGTAAATTATATCTAATGCTGTTATGTTGTGTCCTGCTTTTACTACCGCATACGCATTTGGATCCGTACTATCTAGTGCATTTTTCATTGCATCGGTACATTCTTTTACTAATACATGATCATTTGTACTAGCTGTTTTTCTGATATATATGTCAGTTAGTACTTTATAAAGCCCTGTTTTGTATTCTGTTGTTTGAGGTATTTTAATTACATTACCAGTATATATTTTGTTTACATCAACTATATTATTAATGCTAGCTAATTCTTCTACAGTCGTATTATACTTTTGAGCAATTTCACTAAGCGTGTCTCCTTTTTGAATAGTATATTCAATATATGAATTTACTGTAGTCTCTTCGCCAATTTCTTCAGTTGGCATTTCCTTGAAATTGATTCCTGCATTATCTACGATTTCGGTTACAGACTTATCTACATAGAATACATCTTCTGGTTTTTGCGTGCCTTCTTTAGTAGTAAGAACCCAAAACTCATTATCTCCAACTTCTTGCTTAGCCCAACCTGTTCCACTAAGTTCTCCAAATCCAGCACACACATGATTGTGATGACCAGTCGAGTTGGCATCTACTGTTTCACTAACCACTTTTTCGCCTTGTTTGAATGTTTGTCCAACTTTTAAAGCATTAAATTCGCTAGCTGATGTATGTGCTATTAAGATACTAACTATCTTATCTCCGCTCGGAGTCCTTACTTTATCTGTAGAGGTAATCCATATGTAATTGGATACAGCATCGTATTTCCTTACTATTTTGCAGTCGAATGGTGCAATGAAATAACCACCACTACCAGAAGCTCCATAAGTCTCATCAATAGGATAATCTTTTTGAGCACTTGTAGTATGTCTCTTATGATTGCCTTCGTTATAACCTTGGCTTATTCTCATTTTATTCGCAAAATACTTTGAATATTGCATATTATTCACTCTCCTTTATTTATTGTTCTTATTATAATTTACACTAGATACCCCAATAATTGTACCTAGACAAGTTATTACAGCCGTTCCTATAGTAATTACCGTATCAGTGCAATTTAAGTCTAGAGTGGCTCCTATTACACCAAATAAAGTAAGTAATGCTGGCAATACTGTTATTACTATCCATTTTAAAATATCATAAACTTTGTTACTCATATTATCTCATCTCCTTTATATTTATTTTAACATAATATAAAAAAAAGACAAAATTTATTCATCTTCTTTTTTAACAAGTCCTGCTTGTATTAAATCATAAATTACTGATGGTATTTCTATTTCATCACCTTCGTTATAATCATTTCTAATAGTTATACGGTTATCATCACAATAAACATCTATTTCTAAAATACTATAACCGTTATCCAAATATAAATAATAATACGTTGTTCTTGATTCAAATCCAAAATCTTTTAATCTTTCAAAATCTCCTGTATATATTAGTTTCATATTATCACCTCCTTTTTGATATTTTAATACCTAATAAATTAAGAATAAATTTTTGAATAAAATTTAATTTACTTACATCAAGTATCATTTTATATTCTTGATTATCTCCAAACTTTATTTCTAACATAGGTTCTTTGTAAATATTCATATTATCTATTCTCCTAACTAAAATCACTATCAGAAAACCTATATCCGTTTATATTTTTACAATGCTCAAAATTGTGTTTATTTTCTTCTTTTTGCTTTTCTTTTACCAATTCTAAAAATATCCATAATCACAATTACCAGTTGATAAACAAACATATGATAAATTATAGCAATCATAATTTTCTTGCGTTTTCATTTAAATTATTAGGATCTAATTCGGTCATTTCTTCTAACATTTCTTTACCAATTATTTTATTCACTCGTTCCACCCCAATTCTTCAACTTGCTTATTTATGGCTTTTAATTCACTTTTATTTAGAAAAAAACTTCCTTGTGGTTTGTTTTCATTGTATTCTTCATATTCAGTAAACATTATTTCTTGTTTGATATCTATAAATTCAATTAAATTTATATAACCGCCATCATCAAATCTATAACATATAGGAATATCACTAACTTTTTCATATCCTAATTCTTCAAACATCTCTTTTGCTGTCATTTATTCCACCTCTTTTAATATATTTCTTACTTGCAACAATTTATTGCTAGTCAATGTTATAGAATTAATATCAATTGTACTTAAAGAATAATACTCATCTTCTATGAGTTTAATTGCTTTATCTATTACTTTTTCATACTTTTCATTTTCTCTTATGGCATCATTTAACATTTCATATAGTAACTCTTCTAGTGATTTGTTCATTTCATTAGCAAGTTCTCTTAATTCTTCTATAGTTCTCATAATTTCTCCTTTAATTTATTTACTTCATCAATTATTTTCATAACAATCTCCTTTTCTAAAAGTCATAGACATCCATTTCTCTAAAATATAAAGTTTCGTTTTCAATTTTTTCTAAATAAATAATTGTAAGTGTTTTAAGTTCATCCAATCTTCTTTGTAATTCTTGAAACGTTATCTCTTTATATTCTTTAGCATCATAAACCCTATACATTATCTTTTTCATTAGTATCTACCCTTTCTAACCAACTATATAAATTCTTCCAAGTATTAAAATCACACTCATCATCAAACTTAAAAGATTCCCTCTTTTGAAAGTATTCCTCCAAATCTTTTAGCATAACGTCCTTAACTCTTTCATCTATTAATTCAGGATATCTTTTAATAAATTCCGCTGTTTCGCTAGTTATATATGTTCTTCTTCCTAGTGCATACCTTAATGCACTAATTATCATATCTTGTAAATCTCTTACATCAGAATCTTTAATTATCATTTTTAATCATCTACTTTCTCTACTAGATCTGCTTTAATTAAATCGTATATTTTATCCCAAGCATCATACCCAATTGCATATTCCTCTGGATTAGTTATTATTCCAATAGGTTCGTTATCTATTTCATCTAATACAACTATTTGTGTGCCATCATTATCTAACATTAATGATTCATATCTTAATCCCATTTCTTCATACTCATAAAATTCCAGATTGTAATCTTTTCCTAATTTTTTTAAATCTACATCATCTTTAATCTTTAGCATTTAATTCTCCTATAATTCCATTAATTAAATTTGCTAGTTCATCACCACAATCATCATTCATGTTTAATTTTTCTTGAATATATCCCCCTAATTTAATTCCATTTTCAACACAAAATCCAAAACTTGTAAAACTTATGATGCTTACATACAAATAATTTTCTCTAAGTCCTCGTTGAAAATATCCTTCTTTAGTATCTAGTCCTAATTTAAACACAATGTCTAAATGCGTACTTAATTCATCAGTCCAACCAATTCCAACTGTCTTGCCATCTTTTAATAATTTAGCCATTTCTTTATATGTATCTTTGCCATTAATTACTTCGCCATATTCATTTTTATTCATTAGTTACCTCACTTTCATATCAAACCTTTTTCGTGTAATTCTATAATTTCTTCTTCTGATGCAATCTCACGAATCTTTTTATCAATTTCATTTAATGCATCTCCTATTGCTAAGCATAAGAACAAATTATTTTCCCTATCTGCTATTTCTAACTTTTTATTTTCTATTTCTTTTTTCTTTAAAAGACTTTCTAATTCTCTATTCATTCTTTATCTCCTATTATTTCTTTATATTCTTGATTTTCTTTAAATAATTCTTTTATTACTTTTTGATTATTTTCGTACTCAAACTTATAATCAATATAATCTTTACCTACCCATTCTCCAAAATCCGATACTTCTATTTCTTCATTTTCAAAACCTATAATTGTTTTCATTTATTCCACCTCTTTTAATATTTTTAATAAATCTGGTACTTGCCATTCATTTAGCATTAAAAACCTGCCGTTATCAGTTAAATGTTTTTCTATATATTCTACTGCTTTATCTATTACTGCTTTATATTTTTGATTTTCTTGTTGTAATTTACGAACACTATCCAATAATGAATTTACCAATCTTATATCGTCTTCTTTATTATTGTTTTCTTTCATTTTTTGACTTATTTCTTCATAACTATATTTTAATAAACCTAAATTGCCCTCTAAATTTCCAAAACCGCCTATAATAATATCATCAGTGGCATCCATTACTATAAAATTTTCGTTCATTTATTCCACCTCCTTTAAAATATCTAATAGCTTCATATTATAATTTGCTAAATTAATTCTATCCATCAGATAATCATTTTCTAATTGTGCCTCAACACACTTATTTATAAGTTCTTTTGCTTTATCTATTACTTCTTCTCTTGCACTAACTTGGATTCTTAAGTCTAAGTTTTCTTGTTGTAATTTCTCTAATTGTCTTTCTAAACTAACGCAACGGATATCTCTATCTCTATATTGATTGACTAATTTTTCATTGCGTTCTTTTAAATCCTTGATTATTTTATTTCTTTTTGTCATTTTTTACCCCATTATTATCTTCTTTTACTTCTTCAAAATTTTCCATATTGCCATTTATTCTCCAATAATAAGGAGTTTCATCAATGGCAACTGCTTTACATTTGCAAGTGATATAAGTTCCTTTTTTATCGCCTTCTATTATTTCGCCATATTTTTTACATTTTATTTTCATTTATTCTCCTTTATTATCTAATATTTCTAAAAGCTCTTTTGCTTCTTCAATATATAAACATTCAACAACATATCCATTTTCATCATGTTGAGTATGTTTACTTATATATTTTCTTGCTTTATTTATTACTTCATCCCTTTGTTGTAGTTGTGATTTTAATTTTTGATTTTCTTTTTCTAAATTTTCTACTGTTAAATTAATTTGTTCTAAATTATTTACAAACCATAAACAATTATCATAAACTCTAGTTATTTTATCATAATTTTCTTGGTCAAAATATTTATATTCTATACAATTAACTGTTATTGGTTCTTTTATTATTTTTAATGCTTCTCTTATTTCTTCATTCATTACTTATCACTCCTTAGTACAAAGTCTCTATTTTTACCTAATATATCGATTACTTTTCCATTTTCTAAAATTATGACACAATCACAATCAAAAAATTTATTACTTATTTCTTGTATCATATATTTTATTAATATCTCTTTAGGAACTTCTGATCTATTTCTAAAATGATATATACTATCTTTCGTTGGATACATTTCATTTTTATAAACTGGTATAACATCTAATATAGTTTCATTCATTACTTATCACTCTTTTCCGCTAACCATTTTTCTACATATTCTATCGCTTTTTTATGCCCTAGTCTTGCTTCTTCTTCAGTAGTATATCTTTCTTGGTAATATTCAAATGGGTTTTCTTCGCTGTGTCTTTCTTCAAATGTATTGCCTTTTATAAATATCATTGTTTCATAATATAAAGGTGGTAGTGTTTCATCAAATTGATGATTTAAGTCTAAATCTACCGTTGATACTACATATTTTCCGACTTCGGTTTTTAAATCAAATCTTGTTTCCCAATTAAATCCTTTTCTAAATCCAAATTGTTCTAAATCTTTCATATTTACTCCTTTTCTATTTTAGATAATATTTCTTTTATTAATTCTCTTTGTGCATTTAATTTATGAATATTCTTTAAATAAGAACTATAATAAAAACTGTTTCTTTCTGTTCCTTTTAATTGTTTTTCATAATAAACAACTTTCTTTTGTAATTTATTTTCTTTTTCTTTTAAGTAATATATCAGTTTTTGTTTTTCTTCACATAAATTATTAATTATATCAACCATATTACTTAATAAGATTTTTTCAAATTCATTTGCTTTGTTAAATAAGTTCTCAATATTTTTATTTACTTCTTTTTTATATTCTTCTAATGTCATTTTTCTTCTATCCTCTTTAAAAACCTTTCAATAGACTGTTTAATTTCTTTCTTGTAACAATCTTCTACTTTATCTTCTAAATACTCTAAAAAACTAATTAATTCTTCTTTATCAATTACTATCTTTTTGTTTTTCATTATTACCTCCATTTTTTTCTTTTTCCTCCAATGCTTTATTTAATCCTTTTAAAAATAAATACTTTTTATAAATCTTATCTTGTTCTCCTCTTAGTTCAAAACTAGAGTATTTTTCATCAATAGATAAACTACGCATTTTTATACTTTTTTGACATTCTTCTCTCATTTTTTGCCTAACCACTTTCATTATGCCTCCAAAATGCCATATTTTGTAAATATTTTACTAATTAAAATAATAACTACTACACTTATGGCTTTACTTATAACAAATAATTTAAAATCAGTAAAGTCCATTGCCAATATCACTATACTAGCTATTAATATAATACTTAATAATACTATAACCCATTTTCTTAATTTCATTTTTTCCTCTCCTTTTTATTCTTCTTCTAATTTAAAATCGCTATACCCATTTGCAAGTAAATAATATTCCAAGTCATTCATGTAATATTTTTCTAATATGTCTTTTTTGATTCTATCAATAACTAAAGAATCATATTTGTCTGACTTTAAAACATATTCCTTTTCTTTTTCAACATAATAAATAACTTCTTTCATTTTCCTTATCTCCTTTGTTATGTACTAATTATACTACTATATGTAGATATTGTCAACACTTAAATTAAAAAAAATAGCAATTACTTGCCACTTTTCCAAAATTTATATAAAAAATACCCAATATACCATATAAAAAATATTGCTAATACCGTTTGCATACATACTCCTCTATTCTATTTAATTCACAATAACCATTTAGAAAATCCCAAATCATATTTTTTTCATAATAGCTTAAATTTTCTAAATCGTAAATGCTTTTTTTCCATTTTGCTTTATAAAATATTCTTTTATTTACTTCATCATATTTGTTTATTTGGTAAAAGTTCCATCTAATATAATATGCTTTATCACAAAAGTCTTTCATTGATTTTATTTTCATATTATCCCCTTTTTCTAACTAATCGTCTAGTGTATTCTTCTTTTATTAATGGATATCCTTTTTTTGTTCTTGCTCCACAGTATTCTCTTTCAAATCCATTTAATATATCATTTATTGCTAATAAATTTTCTTGATCTAAATATCCTTTTATATTTTCATCAATAAGTTCACTTGTTATTGCATTAAATCTATCTAAATCTTTTGACTCTATTATATGCAAGTATTCATGTGAAGTATTTTGTCTTAATATAGCACCATTCCACCACAAATAGCCCTCACCAAGTCCATTTTCTTTACAATGTCTATGAGGCACTATAAGATGATGGAACGATAGTTGTTGTGGTCTATTAAATTCAAAACCCATAAAATCATATCCTAGTTTTTTTAATTTGTAAGCAATTATCATTTCTTTTGTTATTTCTCTCATGATACACCTACAAAAAAAGAGTGCAGTATTCCTATGCACTCATTAATACACATTAAAAAATTGTTAATTGAAGTCCCCATATAATCACCCTAATTTAATTATATCATAAAATTTATTTTTACAAAATTAATTATAATTTTCTTCTTCTTTTTCTCTCTCAATTCTTTTTAATTGTCTATTTATTTTTTTCTTCATTATTTCTATTATTTTATCATTATCTAAATCATAATATGCTTTAAATTGTTCTAAAACTACGCAAACATCAGCAAATTCTTCTTCTAAATGTTCTTTTGATTTCCTTAAATGTTCTTTAATATCTTTGCAACCTACAACTTCGCAAGCATCTTTTTGATATTCATAATCTTTTACAGCTTCAATAAATTCAAAGCATTCTTCATTTAACTTTTTTAATTGATTGTTTATTCTATAATGCCAAATTATACATAATAAATCTTCTTTCATTTTAGTTTCTCCTTTAATTGCTCTAAATCAAGCATAGATATATCATTAGTATTATATTTTTTAATTAAATTATCTATTAATTCAATAGTATTATTTATTTTTGTTTTTAATTCTTCAATATCTTTTGTATTTATTTCTTTTGTTTTATTTTTAGCAACTTTTTCTTTAGCTTCTGCAGATGTAATATTATTAGACTTATATCTTTTTATTATTTCTTCTATTGTAAATTTTTTATTTAAATCATACAAGCTCTGTCTTGATATTCCAATATATACTGCTAATTCTTTAAAATTTAATGTTATTCCTTTAATATTATATTTTTTCACAAGTAATTTCTCTCAAATTCTTTCAAAAAGTCTTTTTCAGTTTTATTATAGTATTCTTGCCATATTTTTTGTGCCAGTTTTCTTGTTTCTTGATAAAATGCACTATCTTCTTCTGTTCTTCTATGACAATCCCTACATAAATATACTACCAAACCCCATTTGATACAATTTTGCCTATTTCTTCCTTTTATTAATTCATGTGGATCAACAGCTTTTTTATCACAAAAATAACATTTACTTTTATTTTGTTGTAATATAGAAAATCTTTTGCTTTCAATTTGCTTTTGTTTACTACTTTTTTGCTTTAGCAGTTTAGGTTTTTTGTATTCTTTATCTAAACACCCCATATAACACGTTTTAAGCACGTTCTTGCGTTTTTTTGTGCAGTAGTAATATAAATGCCCTTGTTTGTGTCTAATTCTTTGATATACGCATTTATTCATATTTAAAATGGCAATTCTAAATTTGCAGTATCAAATTCATTAGCAAAATTTTGATAAGGATCACTTGTTTCAACCTTTTCTTCTTTTTTTATTTCTTCTTTTTGTTTAGGTTTACTTTCCAAATATTCTACATTATTAACCATTACGTAAGTTTTATAAATAGTTTTATCTTCTTTGTTTTTATATGAAGTTACTCTTATTTCTCCTTCGACTAAAATTCTACTTCCTTTACCACAATATTTAGATAAGTTTTCTGCTTGTTTATTCCATACTTGAATAGTAATAAAATCTGTTTCATCAGTATAGCCACGTCTAACAGCTAAAACTGTTTCTATAACAGGTTTATTATCTTTAGTATATCTTAATTCTAAATCTTTAGTTAGATTCCCAGTTGCTATAAATTTTTGCATTATTTTTTCCCTTTCTTTTTAAAAACAAAATCATCTATGTTTCTTGTTATTGTTTGGTATTTTCCTATACTATTTATATAATTTATTATTAAATACGTTGTTCCATTTAATTGTTTAATTATTTCTGTATTTACTATGTTTTCTATAAGCATTCCGCTTAAATATATATCATAATCTTCAAAATCAATCATTTATTTATCACTCCTTTGGCATTTGAAAAGTTGAACTTACAAATTCACTTTCTTCCATTCCTAGAAAATGTGCTTTTTCTAATTTATTTTTATATTTATCTATTTCATCTAATACTTCTAATGCTCTTTCTTTGTTTTTATAAGTTCCTATATTATATAAATTATTTGCTACAATACAATTCATATCATCATAATCATCGCTCAATTCTAAACTTTCAACTTTTAACAAAATTGGTCTTATGTTATCGTTATTTTTTTGACTTCTTATCCACAAATTCATTTATTTATCTTCCTTTCTGCTTAAAAATTCTATTATTTCGTTTAATTTAGCTTCTAATATTTCTTGATTTTTTAATAATTTGCTATGATTTGTATTATGAAAATGATATTTGTTTATTTTTATTTTTTCTATTATAGATTTATCTTCTTCTAGTATTTCTACTTTAATATTTAATGCACTTTCGGGCAAACTAAATAAATAACATAATAAATAATTAGTTTCACGATTTTTAACAAAATCTTCATTTTTGCATAAATAATCATCATTATAAAAAGAAAATATATAATCTTCCCATTTTACTATTTTAGGTGCTTTACCATCTTTTATTAATCCTAATAGGTCATAAATAGTTATTTCTTTATTCATCTTTATTCTCCTAATCTTTCTTTTAAAGTATCTATTTCACATATTAAATCTTTTAAAATATTAGTAATTGCTTCTGCATCTATAAAATCACCATATTTATTATAATCTGATCCGGTTATTTCTTTTATTTTATTATATAATTCTTCATCTATTTTATAATACATTATTTTATCTCTCCTTATTCATTTTCTTTTTTAATACTTCAATAGCATTTTTTATTTGTTCTTCTGTCATTTCTACATTTGATGTAACACCATAATTTTTGTATAGTTTTTCTCTATCAGTATCTGTTTTTACTATTAATTCTTCCATTTGTGCTAGTAAGTTAATATCTTCACTTGTAGTATGTGTCATCACAAAATCACAAGCTGTTCTTATATTTTCATCTTTTGTATTTTCAAATAGCCATTGTAGGTAATTTTCAGGCACTTCTGAAAGTGTTTTATTTGCATATTTACCAAATGTTAGTTTATATGCTTTTGCCTCTTCTAGTGTGCTAATACTAGGCATAGTAAGGCTTTGTGCATCGTCATCATCAGTAGCCAAACCAAAAGCCATTAATAAACTATATCGTCTTGCATAAGTTAATGCTGATCCTTGTTCTTGGGCTGGGTTTTTAATTCCACTTAATACTGCATCTACAACTCGACATCCTCTTATTGGTTTTTCTTCCCACGATCCATCAATAAAACGATACGTTAATATGTAATCATATCCGTTTCTTTCATCTGTTTCAATTTCTTGATAATACCTCATATTATTTTTTTCTAAATATTCATGAATTTGAGCTAAATCTGTATATTTATACCCATATCCTTCCTTATTTTTAGCAACCTTTGTGCTAACTTCATTTTCCATTTTCATCTCTCCTTTTCTGTATTAATTATATCATTGTTTGTTTATTTTGTCAACTTATTTTGCCAATCTATATTGAATAATTCTCCAAATATTGCCATTAAAACGTTTACAACTATACTATCTCCAAAACAATGTATTTTAGCGCTGTCATTAACTGTCATTTTTTTTACATCTTCATCTTTTACTCCCATTAATCTACCACTTTCTAATGGTGTCAAATTTCTAATTCTAAAATCTTTCGTTAAAACCCCAACGTCTTGACAAGTCTTTAGTGTTTGAATCATTTGATGTTGAACCATTCCTCTTTTTCCTTTGATGTTTTGTATGTAAATTCCATCCCCAGGATAAGCCTCTGTATATCCTTTTTTTGTTGATTCTGGAACAATTATATGATTGTCAGTTGCTTTTCCTCCCATTAAGGCAGTTAATGTTCCTGCAATGTCATTTACATTTGTTTGATATAAACTTTCTAAAAATCTTTGTTTTCTTGGAAATTTTCCACTTAATTCTTTCATAAAACATTTTAAAGTTCCTATTTTTAAATAGTATTTTTCATCAACATTATCTTCTAACAAGTCAGATAATTTTAGTTTTAAAGGTATTGGTTTAGGAAATGTATAATTATAATTGCCTAAAACACTTACCATAAAACATCTATTTCTTGTTTGTGGAATTCCATAGTCAGTAGCAATTAAATCTTGGCAGTAGTTTTTATATCCTAATTGTTCTAATCTTAATTGCCATTTATTAAAGTCTTTTATATTATCTTGACTATGAACTTGTATAACATTTTCCATTATTAATATTTGTGGTAAATTACCCAATTCTTTACATTCAGTTAAAATTCTTTCTACTTCCCAAAGCATACCACTTCTAGTTGATGTATCACTCATTCCTTTGCCTTTTCCAGCTAAACTTAAATCTTGACAAGGAAACGAATAAGTTAAAATATAATCGTATTTATTAGTATCTACTATATCTAAATCTTTTCCTTTAACTTGTTGAATATTAACCAAATTGTGTGTTATTTGAATATTATCGTAAATTGTTTTTAATTGTTTTTCGTTTATTCTTTTTATTTGTTCATAAGTCATAGGTTCGTTGTAATTACTTGATATTCCTTTTTTATACAAAAATTCAACATATTTTTCTTTAGTTAAATTGCTATTATAAACTTCATCAGTAAAATGTATATCTTTGTATGCTTGAATACTTTTAATTGCCCATTCGCAAGTTTTCCAATGTTCAAAATTTACATCTAAATATTTTAATGCTAATGCTTGACTCCCATATCCAGAAAATAATTCTATAAGCCTTACTGGTTTTGTTATTTTATATTTTTCATACATTAAATCAAAAATTGTCATATTTTCCAATTTTATCACCCACTTATTTCTTCTAATTTAACTATTATTTTTGCTTGTTCTCCATATTCTTTTATTACTTTTAATACTGTTACTTGACTATCATCTTTATAAGCAATACCATTTAATGAATCTAATACTATTTTTGCTACATTATCGACATCTGGGGTATGATCGTAGTTGCAATTTCCATCTAATAATTCTAATTTTTTCTTTTTAGAATATGATTTTGGAATATCGAATATTGCTTTTATTTCTGCTTCTACATATCCCTCATAAGGTTTATGATTAGGAAGTTCACTTTGAAATGTATATCTTATTAAACTTTCATAATTTACTGTCTTTTGTGGTGTATACGTAAAACCTTTTCTTGTTACTCTAGGTCTTGCTTTTCCTAAAGGCTTACCTAATATTTCAAACTCAATCATTTAATCAACTCCTCAAATATTAATTGTCTAGGCAATATATTCCAACAAAACCAACTTGTATTAAACCAATTACTCTTTTTTGCATTATTATATATAAAATTACATCTACGATCTAAAACTAATAATTCAACACTATTTTCTCTAAACATCTTTCCTCTTTCGATTCCTTCTAAACTTGTAATTGGAAGTAATAAACTAAATGGTTTTTTATATTCATAACACCTCCTTAAAAATTCATCTTTTAAAGAGTATGGTGGATTAGTAATTATAATATCAAATTCAAAATCTGGAATATCTTTTAAAAAATCAAAATCTTTCTTGTGAGTAGATATTACATTAAATCCACTTTCTTTTAGCACTTTTGTTATATTACTTGATCCAAAATCTGTGCATTCCCATATTATTTTATTTTTAGGCAAATATTTTAATAATGGTTTTATTGCATACTCTGGAGTGTATAATTCATCATTCTTTTCATTCTTCATATAGTCAATCATTGCTTTTTTCATTTTATCTCCTTTAATAAATCTAAAATTTCTTCTAAATATTCTCTACTAAATAATTCGTATTTATGATTACTATAACTTTTTGCATTTAAATGCTTTTCTATTTCTTCTTTTACACCCTTAATTATTCTTTTTAATGTATCAACATGGTCTTTTTCATTTTCATATAGACTTTTGTATTTATCTCTGGAATCTGCTAGTTCCATAATTGCATAAAACATTTTTCTAGCATTATCATTTAGTTGTTCTACTCTTTTTTCATCAAATTCTTTTAATATTTCTATTAGTTCATTATCTTTCATTTTTTTCCTCCATAGGTTCTATTTTTAAATATTCAATTTTTCCGTCATTAATTATACTTATCCAATGTTGGTCATATTTTCCATCACAATCCATTAAAGTATCAACACCTTCTAATATTATGACATTATCTTTTATAATGATTTTTTCTAAATTATGTCCTCCAACTTTTGCACCATTTTTTAATTTATATTCATAATAATATTTCATTATTTTTCCTCCAAACTATATTATTTTTTTTACTTTTCCCAATACTTTTGCGACTTCTAAAGTATCTATATAAAAATCTTGAATTAATACTTTTTTTAATTCTTCTTTTTTTAAATTAGTTTCTATTTCGTAAACACTTTGATATTCAAAATCATAAGACAAAGCCCAACTTTTCCAAGTTCCAAAAGTTTCACACATAATTTTTATAAATAAATCTTTATTTTTTTTCTCTACTTCATTTATATCTAATATTTCGAGCATCATGTCATCTTCATAAATCAAATAATATTTCATATTCATTTTATCTCCTTATTTATCACTCTCCTATAATCCCAGCAATTCGCATAATTCTTTTATTTTTTCTTCATATTCTTGTGGTGTTAAATTCATTTCTTGTAATTTCTTCTTTTCTTCTTCGTAAATTCTATAAATATCCATTTTTATCTCCTCCTTTTGTTTTCATTTATAGATGTTTCTTTTTTAGAAACTTCTTCGTAAACTTTTGTTTCAAAATTATATTTTAATCCTACCATTTTGCATGCGTTTCCCTTTGTTTTTAAAACTTCAATTATTGCATCACATTCATCTATATCATAAGAACTCTTTGCTAATACTTTTCTCATTTCTTCGTATTCGTTTTCTGGCAACAAATCAGTTCTAATTATTGTGCAAATGTTAGAGCTTTTATTTGCTATGTTTTGTGTTCCTGATATATCAAATATTGTTAATCTGTTTTTTTGAAATTGTGTCTTTCTTGGATGTGCAACAAGATTTACTATACAATTATTGTTTCTTGCAAATCGTTTAAAACTTTCGACAATTCTCGTTTGTTCTTCTAATTTTTCACTATTATCAAGTTGCATAAAATTATCAATAAAAAATATTCTTACTCCCTTTTTATATGCAATATTCATGATCTTAATCATTGTTTGTATATTATTTTCTGGTATGTTATTGTTGTATAAATAAATGTAATCTTTATACAATTTATCATATTCTTCAACTACTTCTTTTTTTGGTTTTGTATCATATATTCTTGAATTGTTAATATCTTTTATAAAATCTAATTGTTCCTTTTTACACATTCCAACATATAAATAATTTTTAAATTCTTCTGCAGTTTGTTCTCCACTAAAATAAAATAATTTTTTATGTCTTTTTATACATTCTTTTGCAAATTGTATCATTAAAGTTGTTTTTCCATGATTAGTAATACCACTCCACAAACTTAATTTACCATATTCTATACCTTTTAATAAATAATCTAGTTCATTTATTCTTGTGTATTCTCTTTCTACTTTTTCACTTTCTTTAATATTATCAATAGTTAATATTTCATCTTCATCAAAATCATCTTCTTTGTTTATATAAAACATTTGTCTTGAAAATTCTTTGTAATCTATAATTTTTCTTTTATATTCATCAGTAATTTTTGTAATTAAATTATCTCTATATATTTCTTTTAATCTTTTATAATATCCATTTATATTTTTAGTAGATATTTCATAATCTAATAATTCAGCTATATAATCTAATAATTTTTGATTTATATTATTATTCTTTTTAACTATTAGTTCTGTGTCTAAATATTTATATTTTTTGTATAAATTTTTAAAATAAATTAAAACATTTTTATATTTAAAATATTTTTCATCTAAATTAATATCTTCAAGAATTTTAGCGTCTAACAATATACAAGCAAATATTTTATTTTCTAATTCTTTTGTATCTATCATTAACTGGTTCTCCTTATTTTTTCCGTTTCTTCTTTTCTTATTTCTCTTATTGTTGGAAAATTGTTATTAGAAAAAATTAATTTATTTATTTTTTTAGAAATAAATTCAATATCTAAATCTTTAAGTAAATCATAATAAATTAAATAATCTTTTTCTGTCATTTTTTTATCAAATACTAAAACAAGTTTGTAAAATTCTTTTTTAAATTCATTGTATTCCATTTTTTGTTCCCTACCTTATACTGTCATATTCATTTAAGTATTTAACCATTTTTTCACTAGTAAACATTACTTCAGGATTATAATATTGAATACTACTTTTATTATTTAAACCTATAAATTCATTTACAACAAATTTTTTATAGCAATTAAATATGACATCCTTAAAATCTTCTATATTATATCCTTCGTTTATTCTTGCAGTAATAATTTTTCTTATGTAATTGCTTGTATATTTGTATCTAAACTTAATTACTTTTTCAAATTTTTCATATTCTCCACAAGTATTTAAATAGTTGACAACTTCTCTTATTATTTCGCTATTATTTTGCGTTTTTGATTCATTTTTTTCAAAACTATCCCTAATAATATTATTATTATTATTATTATTTTCATTATCATTATCATTATCATTATCATTATCGGCTTTTTTGGGTTTTATAATACCCATTGGGTTTTTTGGGTTTTCTTTGTTTTTTTTGGGTCTGCCACCTTTTAATCCATTTTTTTTATTTCTTTCACAAATCTTCTCATATTTTAAATTATCTAGTCTAAATTGGTTTTTGAAAAACTCAAATGCAATTCTAATATCATTATCAACATTTTCGTTTTGAGATATTTGATATTCAAAAATCGATCTAAATAATCTTCCCAATTGCTCATCACTAAAAAATTTAATAGGTTCATAAAAAGATTTGTATATTAAAAAACATTCTCTTTCCATTTTAATCTCCTACTCTGTCAAAATAATCTTTAATTTCTGCTTCTGGATTACAAGCCTTAACTAAATAATAAGCAATTGCTTTGCTAGTTTTAGTTTCTGCATTTATAATTTTATATAACCAAACTCTTGATATTCCTATTTTTTTAGCTACATATATAACACTTCTACCATCTAGGAGTTCATCTCTAAGTTCTTTTTTAAATATGTACATTTGCTTTTTCCTCCTTTCTGTGGTATAATTAATTTAGCAAATAAAAGGGTGTCTTGAGTGAAATACCTCGGCTCATTTATTTGTTTTTTCCTTTTATGAACTACTTTATCTATCCACTGATTAAATTATAAACTATATTAACAACAATGTCAACAACAATTGTTTTTTTTGCATAAAAAAAGAGTAATTTATTTTACTCTATCAAAATATTTATCTAGTGTTTTATCTTCACAAACTTCATCTACTATTGCCTTAGCAGTTAGATATTTTGTCGTTCTTTTTCCGTTTACTACTTGAGTTATTAAACCACGATCCATGTGTAATTTTTCTGCCAATGCTTTTTTATCACCTTTAACCATAAAATTAAAAGCATTTTCTTTTGCTCTATACATATATTTACTCCTCTCAACATATTCTATGCAATCTCTTTTTAATTTTGAATTAAAAATTTCAAACATAGCACTTTTTTCTTTTTTATATACTACCCAAACACCCCTTATTTCATCTTTTTCAATTATCATTTTATCCTTTCTTGCCAAATATGCCTTTATTTCTTCGTTTTAGGCACTTTTTAGCAACGTTTTTATCTTTCTAATATAATTATACCCATAAAGATGTTTTGTGCCTTAAAACGCATTTATTCGCCATATCCATTTTCGACACATTGCATACAAATATTTAGTGTTCCACCTTCTGTTATAAAATCATTATCACATAAATCATCTTCGGAAACCATTTCTCCACAATTATCACATCTAACAAGTTCTTCTTGTTCTTCATATTTTTTTAGTTTTTTATAAAGCTCAAGATTTTCTTCTGATAAAGATTTAATTATTTCATATAACCTTTGTTTTTCTTCCATTTTCCTTGCTCCTTTCTATTAAATTATAGCATAATTAGTAGAATTTGTCAACAAATAAAAAAGATACAATTTACATTGTATCGAAAGGGGTTATATCAGACGTAGATTAGTAGAAAATGAAAAAAGTATCAATAATCGGATTCACAAGAATAAGAGATATAACCTACGTCTATATAAATTATATCACATTTTATTTAAAAAACAAATTGGAGGGGGTAGAGAATTTTGCAATCCCGATCTAGCATTTGCGGTGCTGTGCCTTACTTCTTGGCTATACCCCCATATAAGGAGATTATTCTCCTTTAAACATTTCACCAATAGCTTGATGTTCTGTCATAAACATTTCATATAAAGTATTACTTATGTTTTTGTATTTTTCTTTTGAATCAACATCTTCTGCATATT
>CALVJR010000014.1 GCA_944332295.1 uncultured Bacilli bacterium
TGTAGCAGGTGTGGATATAAGAATGAGAAAGTAAAAGACTTAAGTGTTAGAAGTTGGATATGTCCAGAATGTGGAAGCTATCATGATAGAGATTATAATGCCAGTTATAATATTATGTTTGAAGGATTAAAGAAGTATATGTTAGAATTAAAGTAGAAAAAGAAAGAAACAAGAGAAAACTACGGTAGCGACTATCGGATGTTAAGCCTGTGGAGAAGTAGGGGTACCTAGTCTGTGAAGCAGGAAACTTGGAAGGTGACGACCAAGTCGAATTAAGTTTACTTAATTCTTTTGTTCTGATATAATATGATAAATTTTTAGGGGGAATATTGATGTATACTATGGATAATTATCCATTTTCATTATATGGTGATTTAGGTAGTTTCATTGATAAAGATACTTTATCTTATTTGGGTAGCGGTTGTAATAATCATGTTTGGAAATTGGATAGAGAACAAGGTGTTTTTGCAGTTAAAACTTTCATCAATCGTGAATTTTGTATGAAATCTGAACTTTATCATAAAATGAAAAATTTAGAATTACAACAGACATTAAAAGCAATGGAAGTTTTTAAACAATCAGATAGTCCTTATGATATGGATGCTTATATGATGCAATATTTGGAGAAAGATGAATCTTTTTCATTGCTTGATTTTCCAGTTCCTTTGCTGTTAAAAAACTTTAGGGCATTAGAACAGGATGCAAATATGTTAGCTGATAATCATATTATTATGTGTGATGTTGATAAATCTAATACCATTTATGATAAATTGATATCTCAGTTATATATTTCAGATATTGATTATTATTATTTTGATGATACATTGCCTTCTTTTCGAATATTAGATAGAAATTATTCTTTGATTATGGATTTGGTTGTTGATTATTTACATAAAGACTTGGGTAAAAGTGATCTTTCTTCTTTCGATAAGGTCTCTTATATTACACAGTTACAAGAATTGTTTGATGATAATTTTGTAGAAGAGAGTCCTTGTGACAAAATAGAAAAAGTTTTTGGTAAATTTGAAACTCCTAGACAGTATTTTATTAAAAAGTAATTGCAGTCATATTAAAAATATGTTATAGTTAGTTGTAAAGCAAGTGCGAAAGACGGAATACTTTAGAGTAGGTAGAGAGCTTGTGGCTGGTGAAAACAAGTTATGAAGGAGTATTTAGATCACTTTCAAGTTGCGATTTATGGATAAGATAAATACGGTGACGCGTTATAGTATTCAAGATAGATTTATTCTATGAATTAAGGTGGTACCACGAGCAATTCGTCCTTTGGATGTTGCTCGTTTTTTTTTTTAGAGAGGGGATAGTTATGTTATTACAAATTATTTTATTAGTAGTAGGATTCGTTATATTAATTAAAGGTGCTGATTTCTTTGTAGATGGTGCTAGTTCTACTGCTCAGAATTTTAAAGTTTCTAAAATGTTGATAGGACTTACTATTGTGGCGTTTGGTACTAGTGCACCAGAATTTGCTGTTAGTGTGAAAGCACTTCTTAGTGGCAATGGTGATATGGTGTTAGGAAATGTTATTGGTAGCAATATCTTAAATATTTTATTAATTTTAGGTGTTTCTGCTACTATACATTCTTTGACTGTAAAAAATAATACTGTAAAGAAAGAATTACCTATTATTTTATTAATTACTTCACTATTTGCAGTGCTTTTATCCGATCATTTTTTTGATAGTAGTTTACCTAATAGTTTTACTAGAAGTGATGGTATTGTATTATTGTTATTTTTCTTAGTATTTATTTATTATTTAATTTCTATGATGCGAAGAAAGATTGATGTAGATGAAGAAGCACCTAAGATGAGTTTAAAAAAGTCAATATTTTTTACTATTTTTGGTTTGATAGCTATTGTTATTGGAAGTAACTTTGTTGTAGATAGTGCATCTTTTATTGCGAAAGAGATAGGTGTTACTGAAAGAATGATTTCTTTAACGATTATTGCTTTAGGAACTTCTCTTCCAGAATTAGTAACTTCTGTTATGGCTACCAAAAAAGGGGAGTATGATATTGCGATTGGTAATATTGTTGGAAGTAATATTTTTAATATAGGAATTGTTATTGGTCTTCCTATTGCTTTATTTGGTGGTATTGATCGCATTGCATTTAGTTATATTGATTTAATTGTAATGTTTGTATCTGCACTTCTTTTGTTCTTATTTTCATGGAAAGATTATAAGATTAGTAAGAAGGAGGGAATTGCCTTTTTAGTGTTATTTGTAGTTTATTATTCTTATGTAATATTAGGTTAGGAGAAAATATATGAAAAAAATTATGTTTTATTTTGATAATATTATAGGAACTATTTATGATGGTGCTTATTATGTTGTTCATCATTTTGAGGATAAAGTTAGAAATGCTGCTATTTTGTATTCTAATTTTGAAAATAATAAAAATATAGTTAAAACTAAAAAAAGAAAGTAGGGATGATTATGGAATTTAGAAAATTAGAAGATGGAAATATTCATGAAGTTGAATCTAAGTATGTTAAAGAATGGAAAGATAAAGATATTTTAAATATGACGATTGAAAATAGGAAGGATTCTCCTGACTTTGTTTTTTATGATGGTCCTATTTATGCAAATGCGAAACCTGGTATCCATCATGTATTTGCTAAAACGATTAAGGATGCATTTTGTAAGTATAAGACAATGTCTGGTTATAGGGTTTTAAGAAAGATTGGTCTTGATACTCATGGTCTTCCAATTGAAGTTAATGTTGAGAAAAAATTAGGATTTAAGAATAAGAATGATATCGAGAAACTTGGAATTGAGAAGTTTTGTGAAGAGTGTAAGATAGAGACAGATAGTAATATTGATGAAGTGAAAAAAGTTACAGATATGATGGGTCAGTTCATTGACTGTGACCATCCTTATGTTACTTGTAGTGATGATTATATTGAATCTGAATGGTGGATTGTTAATGAATTAAATAAAAAAGGTTTAATCTATCATGGTAATAAGGTTTTACCATATTGTCCTAGATGTGGTACAGAACTTGCTTCTCATGAAGTATCTCAAGGATATAAAGAAGTTAGTGTTAATACGGTTATTGTTCCATTTAAAGTAGTAGATAAAGATGAATATTTCTTGGTTTGGACAACGACTCCTTGGACATTGATGGCAAATGTTGCTTTATGTGTGAATCCAGATCTTACTTATCTTAAAGTATCTTCTCGTGGATATACTTTTATTGTTGGTGAGAGTTTAGCAGAAAGCGTTTTGGGAGAAGATTATGAAATTCTTGAAAAATATCAAGGTCGTGATTTGGTTGGTATTCAGTATGAACAATTAATGCCTTTTGTTAAAGTAGAGGGACGTGCTTTTGAAGTTTTAGCTGATAATTATGTTACTGATAGTGATGGTACTGGTATTGTTCATATTGCTCCTGCTTTTGGAGAAGATGATAATCGTGTTTGTCGTATGAATGATATTAGTTTTGTAAATCCTGTTGGTAAAGATGGTTGCTATACTACAGGTCCTTGGGAAGGTAGATTAGTTACTGATAGCGATCTTGAAATTGATATTATTAAATGGTTAAAAGAGAATGATAAATTGTTTAAAAAACAAAAAATGGTACATGACTATCCACATTGTTGGAGATGTAAACAACCTTTAATTTATTTTGCAAAACCAGCTTGGTATGTAAAGAATACTGCTTATAAAGATCAGATTATTGAAGCTAATAAGACAGTTAATTGGTATCCAGATTATGTTGGAGAAAAGAGATTTCATAATTGGTTAGAGAATATGATTGATTGGGGAATTTCTAGAAATCGTTACTGGGGATGTCCGCTTCCAATTTGGACTTGTGATTGTGGTCATTTTGAAACAATTGGTTCTAAAGAGGAGTTAAGAGAAAAAGCAATCGAAGATATCGATGTTAGTAATTTAGAACTTCATCGCCCTTATGTTGATCGTATTCATATTAAGTGTCCAAAATGTGGTAGAAAAATGAGTCGTGTTAGTGATGTATTGGATGTTTGGTTTGATTCTGGTGCGATGCCTTATGCACAATTTCATTATCCATTTGAGAATAAGGAATTATTTGAATCCCAATTTCCTGCAGACTTTATTGCAGAGGGTGTTGATCAGACTCGTGGATGGTTCTATGTTTTAATTGTTTTATCTACATTAATTAGTGGTAAGAGTAGTTTTAAGAATGTTGTTGTTAATGATATGATGCTAGATGCTTATGGTAAAAAGATGAGTAAATCTACTGGTAATATCATTGATCCAATTAAGATTATGAAGCAGTATGGTGCTGATACGATTCGTTTCTATATGTTATATGCATCTCCTGTATGGACACCATTAAAGTTTGACGAAGAAGGAGTAAAAGAAGTTTATTCTAAGTATATTTCAACGTTTAGGAATGCTTATTCATTCTTTGAAATGTATGCCAATGCTGACCATATTGATCCAAGAGAATATGATATTCCAGTTCATAAACGTGAACTTATTGACCGCTGGATTTTATCTAAACTAAATAGATTAATTCGTGATGTACAAAGTGCATATCAAGAATATGATTTAAATAAAGTTACGAAACTTATTGTTCCATTCTTAAATGATGATTTATCTAATTGGTATATTCGTAGTAATCGAAGAAGATTCTGGGATAGTGAGTTAACAGAGTCTAAAAAAGCTGTATATTTGACTACTTATGAAGTGTTAGTGGCTTTGTGTAAGTTATGTGCTCCAATTACTCCATTTATTACAGAAGAGATTTATCAAAGATTAACAGAAGAAGAATCTGTTCATCTTGCAGATATGCCAATTGAGGATACAGATTTAATTAATGATGGTGTAGAAGAGAGAATGGATTTAGTAAGAGATGTTTGCTCTTTAGGTAGATTTGCTAGAGAAGAAGCTGGTATTAAAGTACGTCAACCAATTTCTCATTTAATTTTACCTAAGAGTGATGAGATGATTATTGGAGATTTACTTCCAATTATTACAGAAGAATTAAATGTAAAAGAAGTTGTATTTAAAGAAGATATGAGTGAATATTTGGAATATACGGTAAAACCTAACTTTAAAGTATTGGGAAAAACTTTAGGTCCAAAAGTAAAATTATTGGGTGAAATACTTAGTCATTTAACTAATGATAAGATTGAAAAACTTCAAAATGAAGGTTTAGTTGTTAGTTTAGATGGTGATGATTTTACATTAACTAGTGATATGGTACTTATCTCTTTAAAACAAAAAGATGGTTACGCATCTACTAGTAATCAACGTACTTGTGTTGTTCTTGATACTGAACTTACAGAAGATTTGATTTTAGAAGGACTTGCTCGTGAGTTTGTTCGTAAGGTACAAAGTCTTAGAAAAGAAGCTGATTTTGTAATTACTGATCATATCATTGTTACTTATCACGGAAGTGATACCATTAAAGCAATGCTTGATAAGTATTATGATTATGTCATGGGAGAAGTTCTTGGAGATAAGTTGGTTGTAGATGAAAGTCTTGTCTTTGATGATAAATTAAATGAGGAAGATGTAGCAATTAAAGTAGAGAGGGTTTAGTATATGGTTGAAGAAAGAAAAGCTCCAGCTTTGGATATTCCTCCTTATCAATATGAACATATAGATTTGCCCGAGGTTGTTAAGAATCCAGAAAGATTTATTATTCCTGGATGTTTGGAGGCTTGTTATGAGCTTTGGAATAAAAATATTGAAACTTTTATGTGTAGTAATTTACAAGATGATTTCTTTTATGTTTTGCTTGGGGGATTGTCCTCTGATAATATGGAAAAAATTCATGATTTGATGGAAGTGGATTCTAGATATTTTTATTCTGGTTATCGTGGATGTTATGGAATTCAAGTACCGGGTACTAGTGTTCGAGATAAACAGATGCTAACTCAACTTACTAATGTTTTTGAGATGCAGGATGTTATGCCATGTCATTATTATAGTGAGGAGCAGTTTTTGACAGAATATAAAACTACTGGTGGAGGGTATACTATTGACCCGGATACCTTGGATATTGTACCTAAAGAGAATCCAGAGCTTTCTAATGTTAGTTTTGCTCAGGCATTAGAGGCCACGGGTAAAGAAAATTTATATATTCCGGAAGAGCATAGAGTATATAGGGATTCTTTATTCTTATCTTGGCATCAAAGATATGTAGATTCAAGTCAAAAAGGTGCAACATTTTATAGATAGAGGTAATTTTACCTCTTTTCTTTTGTTCTTCTTTTATTTTTTGGTATAATAGGATTAGAAAAGGGGAAATATATGGAAAAAAATGAAGAGATGGAAGAACTTAAACAGAAGGCTATTGTATGTGTAATTGTATTTTTGTTTGTAATTATTATAGGTCTTTTATTTATATTTAATCGTTTTGGTAGTGATGTCGATGCTGTTAGTGAAGCACTTCGTGATAAAGAAGATTTCATTGTCTTTTTTAGAAGTAATGATGATTCTTGTAGTGAGTGTTCTATGGTGGAAGATCGTTTAAATGCTCATGGTATTTCTTATTATAATTTTGATGTTCGAGTTAGTAGCTTTACAAGTGTGTTAGAAAGATTAAAAATTGATTATGAAGTTTTACCTCCGGCTATTTATGTTATTCAAGATGGTGAGGTTCTTTATAATATTACTGATATCAATGATCAAGAATTGGTAGATTCTTTTATTGAAGAAAATAAATTAGAAGAGTTTTCTAATTGATGGGAGTGGTAAGATGTCTAATGTTGTTGCATTAATTACAGGTGGAAATCGTGGAATTGGAAAAGCTATCGCTTTAGAGTTTGCAAAATCTGGTGTTCACTTGGTAATTAATTATCATCGTCATGCCATGCTTGCAGAAAAATTGCGGGAAGAAATTGTTGATAAGTATGATGTTGATGTTTTGTGTCTTAAGGCGGATGTTTCTAAAGAGGAAGAAGTAGAAGAAATGATTCAAAAAGCAATTGATCATTATGGAAAGATTGATATTTTGGTTAATAATGCTGGTGTTTGTCATGATAGTCCTGCACTGGATAAGTCTGTTGATTATTTTCGAAGAATTTTAGATGTTAATTTGATTGGTACTTATCTATGTAGTAAGTATGCGGGAAAGATTATGCTTGACCGTGGTTGTGGTAAGATTATTAATATTTCTTCTACTAATGCTATTGATACTTATTATCCGGAATCTTGTGATTATGATGCTTCTAAGGCTGGGGTTATTTCTTTAACACATAATTTAGCAAGGGAGTTTGCTCCTACTATTTTAGTAAATTGTGTTTGTCCAGGATGGGTAAAAACAGATATGAATAAGGATTTATCTATTGAACAGATTCGTGAGGAAGAGAGTAAGATTTTATTGCATCGGTTTGCAGAGGCAGAAGAAAT
Source organism: uncultured Bacilli bacterium (assembly GCA_944332295.1). Classification (GTDB taxonomy): domain Bacteria; phylum Bacillota_I; class Bacilli_A; order RF39; family UBA660; genus Faecimonas. The sequence continues at coordinate 7,367 of CALVJR010000014.1, forward strand.
TGCGAAAGTAGTAGTTTTCTTAGCTAGTTCTAAGGCTAGTTATATTAATGATTCTATTATTCGAGTGGACGGGGGAAAATGGAATGGATAGAAGAGTTGTAATTTTACCATGTGATGGTGATGAAGTTTTTGAACGTAGGTTAGATATTACTTCTTCTAATCAACTAGAAAGACATGCGGAAGGTTATTTAGAGTTCATTAAACAAAACGGGTTAGAATATCCAGGGTATGAGACGGATGCCGGTTATCATTTGGCTACTTATTTGAGTAGTTATGGTTGTGTGGTATTACAAATAGATGATTCTAGTGTTATTTATTTTCCTGATTCTTTTGTTGATAGTCAGTATTGTTGGCTTAAGAAGCATAAAAAAGAAATTAGAAGATGGGATTTTGCGATTGTGGATATAGAGGATGATTCCATTCATCATTATGATGCTGCTACTTTAGAAGGGATTCCTCCTTATCAAAAGTTTAGAGAAATTTTAGAAGATAAAAATGTCATTCATTCGACAGAGGTTAAGAAAGGTGAGAAGGTTTATGTATCAAGATTTAGGAATTCATGAAAGTACAGTTCGGTTAATAGAAGATGCTGAGATGAAATGTAGAGAACAGTTTAGAAGAATAGATGAGATAGTTTATAAGAATAGCTTGAAAGTATTATCTAGTTTTCATAAGAATGAGATTACGGAGTCTCATTTTAATGCGACTACAGGCTATGGCTATAGTGATTTAGGACGTGAAGGAATTGAAAAAGTTTTTCGTGATGTTTTAGGAGCGGAGAGTGCTCTTGTTCGTAGTCAGTTTATTTCTGGATCTCATGCTCTTACGGTATGTTTTTTTGCCTTACTTCGTCCAGGAGATTTACTTTTAAGTATTAGTGGTAAACCATATGATACTTTAGATGAAGTGATTGGTATTGAAGAAAATCCTAGTTCTTTAAAGAGTTTTGGTATTTCTTATGACCAAATTGAACTTGTAAATGATGACTTTGATTATGAAAAAATAGAAGAGTATTTAAAAAATCATAAGGTTAAAGTGATTGAAATTCAGAGAAGTAAAGGGTATTCTACAAGAAAAAGTATTGGTATTGCAAAAGTGGAGAAAGTAATTTCGTTAATTAAAAAAATTGATCCTAATGTTATTGTAATGATTGATAATTGCTATTGTGAAATGGTAGAGGATAGAGAACCTACTGAGGTAGGTGCTGATGTTATGGTAGGGTCTTTAATCAAAAATCTTGGGGGAGGAATTGCTCCTAATGGTGCTTATATTGCAGGACGTAGTGATTTGATTGATTTATGTGCGGAAAGATTAACCTTGCCTGGTGAGGGGGCAGAAGTTGGACCTACTTTAGGTATTAATAAGCAAATTTTACAAGGAATTTTTATGGCTCCTAGTGTTGTAGGATCTGCTTTGAAGACTGCTGTTCTTACTAGCTGTGTTTTAGAAAATTTAGGATATGATGTGGAACCTAGTTATCAAGAGGATAGAGTAGATATTGTGCAAAATATTATTTTTCATGATCCTAATAAATTAGTTTCTTTTACTAGAGGTATTCAAGAAGGTTCTCCTATTGATTCTAATGCGATTGTTGAGGCTTGGGATATGCCAGGTTATCAAGACAAAGTAGTGATGGCTAGTGGTTCTTTTACTCAGGGATCTTCTATTGAGCTTTCTTGTGATGGACCTATTCGTGAACCTTATATTGCTTATATGCAAGGAGGTCTTACTTATGATTATGGTAAGTTGGGTCTTATGAAAGCAGTTGATAATTTACTTCGTTTATAATACAATATAATAGAAGGTGAGGAGTTTATGGGATTATTTAATTTGTTATATCAGGATGTTTATTCGTCAGGAGTTGAAGGTGTAGGACCTATTTTATCTTTTCTTTTAGGATTTTTACTAGTGTTTTTAGCTATTATTTTAGTTATATGTATTTTAACAATTATTGGTCAGTGGAAATTGTTTAAAAAAGCTGGTAAAAAAGGTTGGGAATCGATTATACCTGTTTACAGTACTTATATTTTGTGTCAGATTTCTGGTGTTAATCCTTGGTGGCTTGTTATTGTATTTGCTTCTGGATTTATTTCTGGATTAATACCGGCTTTGTCTATATTGAGTACTATTGTTAATGTTTATTTTGGAGTTTTAGTTGCAGTTAGTGTATCTCGTAGTTTTGGTAAAAGTGATGGTTTTGCTGTAGGAATTTATTTCTTAGGCTTTATCTTTTATTTAATTTTAGGTTTTGGTAATAGTAAATATCTTGGACCTAAACCAATGAAAGATATTATTTTTAAAGATACGCCTAATGGTAATAATAATGTTTCTACTCCAGAAGCTGCTGTATATGAAGATACTAATTCTTCACAGAATGTTTATTATTGTCCATCTTGTGGTACTAAATTATCTAGTGATACGAAATATTGTCCACATTGTGGAAGAGAATTATAAGAATATTTTCATATTCTTTTTTTTTTGTCATATATTTTAATAGAAATAAGGAGGAGTCTTATGATTAACAAACAAAATTTATGGTTTTTAACGTTGTTTAGTTTGATTTTAGTACTTAGTGTTTACTATATTACTATGCCTAATGATTTATTAACTAAAGCAGTGGAGGTTGAAGAGAAAGATAATAAAAAAGAGGAAGTAAAAGAAACTGTCGAGGAGATTTCTTCTTTAACAGCAATGCGTGTTAGTTTGGAAGAAGAAAGACAAAGTATGATGGATGATTTGCAAGAGCAGTTGACTAGTGATGCCATTAGTAGTGAAGAAAAAAATAATGCTTATGAGCAATTAAAATATTTAAATACTTTGCAAAGTAAAGAGGAAGAGTTAGAAAAACAGATAAAAAAAGAATTAAAGTTAGATTCTTTTGTTAAGATTGATAATAATAATGTTTCTGTGGTTTGTGTTTCTTCTAAACATGATAATAGTTTAGCTAATAGTATTATGCGTTTAATTCAGTCAGGATATGAAGAAAAAATGTATATTACAGTGAAGTTCCAAAAATCATAGGTATATGCATACAACAAAGTATCTTGTTTACATACAATACTTTAGGTGGTGCAGATATGGCAAATGGAATACTAACCGCTAGAGAAAAGGAGATTTTTGAATTATTAATTCAAAATATGACAACTAGAGAGATTGCTAAAAAATTAAATATTAGCGAAAAAACGATTCGTAATCATATTTCTAATACAATGCAGAAATTGGGTGTGAATGGTAGAGCAGCGGCGGTTGTTGAATTGTTGAGATTACATGAATTATCTTTATAAATCGTACTATTTTAGTACGATTTTTCATATACTTTTCTAGGTGATTCTATGCTTAAATCCAAGGCGATTCGTAAAATCTTTATTACGACTTTATCGTTATTTGTTTTATTAGTTGCTTATTCTTTACCTTCTTTAGATGATGCATATACTTTAAAGACTAATTTGGAGATAGAAAGTGCTACAGGTCTTGCTACTGATAATATTTATTTGCTTAATTCTGATGGTTATTTGGTGAAGAGTAGGATTCTTTTAGAAAGTTCAGATTTAGAAAAGAAAATTAGAGAAATTTTAGGACAGTTAACTGTACAAGATGATAATTATTTTCCTAAAGGACTTTTTCCTTACATTCCAAAAAATACTAAAATATTAAATGTATTATGTGGAGAGAAGCAAGTTAGTATTGACTTTTCTAAAGAGTTTTTGGATATGTCTGTCGATTTGGAGAAACAAATTATTTCTGGTATTGTTTATAGTATTTTAGATTTAGATGATATTAATGAAGTTATTCTTTTAGTCGAAGGACAAGTGTTGAAGGAGTATCCTAATACGCATGAAGAACTTCCTAGTCCTTTGACTCGAGATATTGGTATTAATAAAGAGTATCATATTACTTCTAGAAATGATATTTCTAAAGTAGTAGTTTATTATTTATCTGAGATTGATGATGATTTATATTATGTTCCTGTTACAAAATATGTTAATGATGAACGTGATAAAATCAAAATTATTATTGATGAACTTTCTAGTAGCTATATATATGAAGCTAATTTGATGAGTTTTTTACATAGTAATGTAGAGCTCTTGGATTATTATGAGCAGGAAAATGTTTTGTTTTTGAATTTTAATGATTATTTGTTTGATAGTACTGATAAGGTTTTGGAAGAAGTTTTGTATAGTATTGCGTATTCTGTGTTTGCTAATTATGATGTTTCTACCGTAATGTTTGAAGTAAATGATCAACATATTGATAAAATTTCTAGGGATCAACTATAAAATTAAAAAAAAGACTTGAAAGTCTTTTCTTTTTATTGTATAATTCTACTTGTCAGTTAGTTATGTCTGCGTAGCTCAGCTGGATAGAGCAATCGCCTTCTAAGCGATCGGTCAGGCGTTCGAGTCGCCTCGCGGACACCATTAAAAAATTAAATCCCTTATTTAGGGATTTTTTGTTTGTTTTGTAAAACATATCTTTTAATTCTTGTTTTTGAGAGAAGTCTTTAAGACTTCTTTTTTTGTATTACCGATTTATTATAAAGTATTTTATTGTGCTATTATTATAACTTTTTTAAATATTTTATCGGGAAAAGTTTTGTTTTTTCTAATAATACATATGGAGGTGGAAGAATTATTGAAAGTAGTTTTACAAGATGGAGGTAGGGATTGTGGTGTTTGTTGTTTGCTTTCTATTATTCGATATTATAAGGGAGAAGTGTCGAAGGAATATTTAAGGGAATTAACAGGGACTACTAGAAACGGTGTGTCATTATATCAGTTAGTATCTGCTGCTACTTCTTTGGGCTTTTCTTGTGAAGGGGTGAAGGGAGAGTTATCCTACCTTGATTATTCTCGGCTTCCTTGTATTGCTCATATTGTTTTTCAGAAGAAATATCAACATTTTGTTGTTATTTATCAAATTGATATTTCTAAAGAAAAAATTGTTATTATGGATCCAGCAAAAGGAAGGGTGGTGCTTTCTTTTTCGGAGTTTAAATTACTGTCTAGTGGATATTTTATTTATTTAACTCCTGTCAAACAATTGCCTGTTTTTCGAGAAGTAAAATCATTATTTGTCTTTATTAAAAAATTTTGTCATCAATATCGTTTTTATTTATTTTTCTTGTTTTTGTTTTCCTTCTTGGTAATTTTTTGTCAAATTATTACTACGTTTCATTTTCAATATTTATATGATTATGCAATTTTAAGTTCTTTCTATGATAATATTTTAAATATTAGTGTTTTTATGCTTTTATTTTATTTATGTTTGATATTGTGTCAGGCTTTGAAAGATAGCATTTTAATAAAGATTAGTTCTATTTTTGATGAAGAACTCATATTTTATGTTTATCAGCAAATTCTTCTACTTCCTTATTTATTTTTTAAGAATAGAACTTTAGGTGAGGTTCTAGAGCGAATAAAAGATGTTATTCAAGTTAAAAATTTTGTTTTACGGTTATTTTCATCTTTTATTACTGATTTTTTATTTTTAGTTATTTTTTTGATTTTGTTATTTAGAATTCATGTTTTTTTGGCTTTGCTTTTAGTTGTTTATTTTTTTCTGTCTTTTGTTCTTAGTTTTTCTTTGTATAAAATAAAGAAGAAAAAGCAAAAAAAGGTATTAAAAAAAAGTGATTATATTCAGTCTTTCTTAGTAGAAAATTTTCAGAGTGTAGATACGATTAAAGGGCTTCATTTAGAATCTGATTTTTTTAATCAGTTTCGGCAGGAATACCGTAATTATCTTAGTACTTCTTATAAACTTAGTTTCTTATTAGAGGTTGAGCAACATGTAAAAAATGTATTTTATTATGGAATGCTTTTATTATTTTATGGTTTTAGTGCTTATTATGTTATTCAAGGAAAATTATCTATTGCGGAGTTTTTTATTTATCAGTTTATATTTCAGTATTTGATAGGGTGCTTTGAGCGTATTTTTTTACTTTTTTCTGATAGTTATTCGATTCCTATTGCGATTCATAGAATTCATGATTTGTTTCATTTGTTTCGTGAAAATTTTGAAGGAGGAGGTTATTACCAATTAACAACTTTACAGAAGGATATTTCTATTATGCATTTGACTTTTTCTTATACTACTCGTGTATTATTTTCTGATTTTTCTCTTTTTATTTCTTATGGTGATAAAATACTAATTACTGGAGAGTCTGGAGGAGGAAAAAGTACGTTAGTAAAAATGTTGATGCGTTATATTGAAGTTCCTTTCGGAATGATTCGAATTGGAGAAATTGATATTAATCATTATCATTTAGATTTATTGCGTAGTCGGATTTCTTATGTTACTGGGAGTGAATTACTATTTTCTAATACTATTTATTATAATATTACGCTAAATCGTAGTGTAGAGTATTCTCAGGTTTTTGAAGTTTCTAAGCTTGTATTATTAGATGAAGTCATATCTAGATATTCTTCTGGGTATGATACTATGGTAGAAGAGAACGGTTTTAATTTTAGTAGTGGTGAAAGACAGCGAATCTTACTTGCTAGAGCATTACTTAAAAATAGTGATATTTATATTTTTGATGAGGCGTTTCATAATATTGATGTTGATAAGGAAAGAATTATTTTATCTAATATTTTTTCTTATTTAAAAGATAAGACGGTGATTGTGATTAGCCATAGATTGCAGCATCTTGATTTATATCAGCATAGATATCGTATAGAGAAAGGTGAAGTCCATGAAATATAAGGATTACGAAAAATTTGGATTAGCTCGCCTCTTTATTGTAATTTTGTTAGTCTTTTTTGTGTTCCTTCTTATTTTTTCTGTTGCGTGGACATCTATTAAAGATTGTTCCTTATTATCTGGTGTTACTACTTCTTCTCGTCAGGTTATGATTATTGTAAGTGCTAAGCAAGCATCTTGGTTTTATAGGAATACTTACGTTATGATTGATGGAGAAAAAAAGAAATTTTCTATTGATAGGGTGAATAAAAATATTTTAAATAATAATCAAAAAAATTATCATCAAATGTTTTTAAAGATAGATCTTCCTAAAAGATATCGGGTGAATGATACTGTTATGATTTCTTTTCATCCAAAGTCTGTTTCTTTATGGTCTATATTTTTTAAAACTTGGAAAGGAGATTAAATGAAAAGTGTTGATGTTTTAGAATTGGAACGAGTGAAAGGAGGTGTATCAGGGTGGACTATAGTTGGTATTTGTGCTGCTATTGTGTTTTTAGCAGGGGTGTTTGAAGGTATTACTAGTCCTAATCCCTGTAACAAATGAAGAAGGTTGATTATGTAGAGTTAGATTCTATTGTTGGCGGTGATAGTATTTCCGGGTCAGTGATTAATGCGTTCACTAATATTATTAAAGTATTGATGGATGCTGGTAGAAGTGTTGGAAGCGCTATTCGACGTGTTGCGGAAGGAAATTTGTGTCCTTTGGAGTGAAAAAGTCATTTTTTAGAGTGATTTAGGGTATTATTTTGTTTTTTTTGTGAAAAAAATACGCAAAAATTGTTGAAATATAAGGAAAGGTCTGATATAATTTTTTGTAGTTAAAGCGAAGGGAGGGATAATTGATGGCAACACAAGTAACTGTAAAAAATGGTAATTTGGATTTAGCACTAAGAAAATTCAAACAAAAAGTAGCTAGAGACGGTGTCCCTTCAGAGTGCAAAAAACGTGAATCTTATATTAAACCAGGAGTAGCTAGAAGAGCTGCTAAAAAAGAAGGAATCAAAAATTCAAAGAAAAGAAATCGTAAAGATAATAGAGACTAAGGTCTCTTTTTTTTGTAAACTTATCATTGATAAATATATGGTGTTTTATTGTCGATACTATGTGAAGACTATATGACTATTTTTGGGAAGATGAAATTGATTAGCTCTTTTTTTTATGTTATTAAAAAGTGTCAAAATTGACATATTTGGCTTTATATGTTATAATTTATGCACTTAAATTAAAAGGGGGATTTGTATGCTTGAGTCTTGTGAAAAGGAATTATTAAATGCTATCATAGAAGCTGGAGTTATAGATGAAGATATCTATAACCTAGTAAAGAATAGATATGGGATGAGCAATAGTAGTAGACCGTTATCATCGGTTGATGATTTAGTGTTTATGCATAAAACGGACTATTTTCCTAGGAATAATATGCTTCTTACAGCTAGAAGTGGTAATAGAATAAGTTTATCTTATTATAGGTGTGATAATGAGAGGTATGATTATTTATATGATGTTCCTAGAGATAATCTTTTCTTTACCATCAACTGTATAGTTCAAAGTCATGAAGATGGGGATTTTAATCGCAAGTTAGCTATTATTGTTGATGGAGGAAGAATGGATTTGTCTAAGACTGTCTATGCTAATCCTATTGATTATGCTGTTAATTCTAATATTTATTTAGGTAGACAAAATGATCAAGATAATAGTGCCTTTATTTTATGTCCTCCTGAATCTTTAGAAGAAATAAAAAATAATAATGATCAATCCATTGTTATTGGATATGAAGGAATATCTTTAGATTGTGCTGCAGAAACAATTATGATGTTACTTGGAAAGAAAATAGAAAAGTATGGACCAATAAAATACGCAGATTCTAATGATGATTTAGAATATATAGCGCCTATACTGGAAAAATTATCTTTAAAGCCTAGAATTGGTCTTGAAGATAATTATGAATGTTATGCAACATCAGAATGCGGGTTTATGGAAGAGATTAAACTTAATATTCAACAAATGAAAGGTATTATAAAAGCAGCTAATGAGAGAGGACAAAACTTAACTTTTGTAGAAGTGGAAAGGTCTATTGTATCTAGACGTCGACCTTTTAATTTTAGAGAATCTAATATATCATTTGAACTATATAAAGATACTGTCATTTCAGAATTAGGTAAAGAGGGATATGATTTAGGAAGTAAGTTGGATTCTTTGAAAGACTATTCTAATTCAGTTTTGGAATATAGAGATGAAATGAATCCAAATGTGGCTAGTTTTCTTGTAGAAAATTTAAGAACTCAATATGGAAATGGTTGATATGTTTTGTATTATATTCCTGTGAATAATGGTGCCATATCAATTAGATTTACACCTGAATATATAGTAGAAGGTAATAAAATTTTATATGATATGTTTAGTCAACAATATAAAGGAGAAGCTACTTATTCTAATTCTGAATCAAATGATGCCTTAGAGAATCAACCAGTTCAAAAACGTAAATAATATTTTTATTTGATATTTGTTACTTATATTTATGTTCATAATTAAGTGATGCTAGAGTTTGAATTATTTTCTATTGTTTTGTATAATAATAAATGTAAGGAGATGACTAACTATAAGAAGTTAAGTCATTTTCTTCAAAAAGATTTTAAAAAATCAATTTTTTAAAATTTTTAGTAGTGATTATAGTGATATAAAATTAACACTATTATTTTATATCAGAATTAAATTTAATATTTTCAGATTCTAATTTATAAATAACTCGAACAAGTTTTTTAGCTACATGTGTTAAAGCAACTCTATGAGATTTACCTTCAGAACGTTTTTTATAATAGAATTCTGTAAATATAGGTTCATGCATGAAAACATAATCTGCAGCATTCATAAGAAAATATCTTAGATGCCCAGAACCATGTTTAACCATGTGACCAGTGTGAGATTCAGTTCCGGATTGTGAGATACTAGGTTCTATACCAGCAAACGCAACACAAGCATCTGCAGATTTAAATCTAGATAAATCACCAAATTCAGAAATAATTCCAGCACAAGAAATATAGCCAATTCCTTTAATAGAAAGAGATGGCGGATTAAGATCTTTGATAATAGTCTCAATTTTATTTTCAAGTTTCTTTATTTCTACTTCAATTTGAGAGTGAAGATTAAGCAAAGATTCTAATTTTGTTTCAAATATATCATTTGAAATGCCGATAGAGTTTTTAGCAAGTTCTTTAAGTTTAATAAAATTAGCAGAAGTAAACTTACCTCTAGATATTTTTCTAATTGAATCAAAATCTTTCATATTTTTAATTTTATCTGCAGTTTTATATTTGCTTAAAATATATAAACTAGTTTTAGAAAAAGTATTATTAAAGAAAGGTTTAAATTCAGGAAAAATAATATCAAGAGTATTAGTAATCTGAACTTCATAATAAGAACGTTGTTTCACTAATTTTTCTCTTATTCTTGATAAAGACTTTAAAGAATATTTGTGATAAAATTGTTTTGGATATGGTTTGTAATCCACAGATATAAGATATTTTGTAATAAGCATAGCATCTTTCTTATCTGTTTTAGTTCTTCTTAAAGTTTGTGTGGAAATAAATCTTCTAACAAGAGCAGGATTAAATTCCATAAAAGAATAATTATTCTTTTCCAGGAATAACTTAAGGTTCATTCCATAATGACCAGTAGCTTCAAACCCTATCCTTATTTCTTGACTATTATCTAAAGATTTTAATAAATTAAGTAATTGAATGAATCCTTCATTGGTGTTTGTGAAAGATAAATTTTCTTCAATTACCTCTCCTGTTTCAGTACAAATGAAACAATCATGTTTGTATTTTGAAATATCAATACCAACAAAATACATTTAAAACACTTCCTAATTAGTATTAATGCACTGTATGTTTTACACAAGACTTTTATTTATGTATTCACGTAGGATATAAAACGTCATAATGCGTTAACTAACTAATTACCAATAAAAATAAAAGCCTGTGGTAGTTGTCATCTCCAACCAGTCAAAGCTGTAAGATTATAGGTACAAATCCACAGTGCTTAAATATTATAACTTAATTCAGTTATAGTACAAGAATTATAAAGAAAGGAGTTTCTAATATATGTGAAAAAATCACATAATTAGATTATACGTGAAATTATGGTAGAGAAGTTAAAACAAGATATGATTGAAGCCATGAAAGCTAAGGATAAAGATCGTTTAACTACGATACGTATGATTAAGGGTGATCTTGATAAAGAACATATCGATAAAAAACGTGAAATTAATGATGATTTGTTAATAGAAGTTGTTAATCGTGGTATTAAACAAAGAAAGGATTCTATTAGTGAATTTGAAAAAGGTGGCAGAAGTGATTTAATCGAAAAAACACAAGCGGAGATTGATATTTTACAAAGTTATTTACCAGAACAATTATCTATGGAAGAAGTGGAAGCTATTATTGATGAAGCATTTCAAGTTGTAAAACCTGACGGTGCACGTGATATGGGAAAAGTGATGAAAGAAGTCACTCCTAAGTTAAAAGGTCGTGCTGATATGAAACAAGTTAGTGAAATTATTAAATCTAAATTACAATAAAAGACTAAAAAGTCTTTTTTTTTCATATCTTTTATTAGGTGATATTATGCTTTCTAGAGTTAAAGATTATATTTTGGATGAGGAGTTTCGTATTACTTTTTTTGAGAATCGTTTTTTAAGTATTAATTTTTTAAAGATTTTGTCACTAGAAGAGAGTAGAGTTTCCTTTTCTACTAGTTATGGAAGGGTTGTTATTAAAGGAGACGGATTTACTTTAAATCGATTACTTGAAAATGAAGTGTTAATTTCTGGTAGAGTTGATCAGGTAGAGGTTTTTTATGAATAGACGTTATAGATTACTGATTCATGGTAAAAATCCAAAATATTTTTTAGCGTTATTAATTAGAAAACATATTTTTATTTATTTTATGGAAGAGGTTTCACAAGGTATTATTATTTTAGTTGATTTTGAAGGATATCAACAGATTAAAGATATTAAGACAAGTTATCAGATACGTGTTTTAAATAGATATGGTTTTGCTAAGATAGAATATTTATTTCGAAAATATTTTATTTTTCTGTTGGGTCTTGTTTTTTTCTTTTGTATTTTATTTTTCTTAAGTCATCTTATATTTAAAGTAGAAGTTATTCATTCTAATGAAGATATTAGGACTATTATCTATGATGATTTAGAAGAATTTGGTATTTCTAGGTTTCGTTTTAAAGTTAGTTACGATGAAAAAGAAAAAATTGTAGAGAAAATATTAGCAAAAGAGACAGATTCTATTGAATGGTTAGAAATAGAAGAAGTTGGTACGAAATATATAGTTCGAGTAGAGGAGAGAAAGAAAAACAAGGAGCAGGAAGAATGTAAGCCTCAAAGTATTGTTGCTAAGAAAGATGCTATGATTTTAGATATCCAAGCTGAGGTAGGGGAAGTTGTAAAAAAGAGACTTGATTATGTTCAAAAAGGTGACGTTATTATTAGTGGTTTAATTTATAATAAGGAGGATATTGTTAGTAAAAAATGTGCTATAGGAAAGGTCTTTGGAGAAGTATGGTATCAAGTAACTTTAGAAATACCAAAACATTATCATGAAGAGAATGTAACGGGAAATGTTAAGAAGAAAATAGAAATACAATTTTTAAATAAAACATATCATTTCTTTTCACATTATGATACTTATCAGAAAAAAAGTGTTTCTATTTTAAAATCTAGAATTCTTCCTATTCAACTTCTGTTTTCTACTTATTTAGAAACAGAAGTTATTGATGAAAAATATACCTTAGAAAATATCGATGATAAGGCATTATTGTTGGCTGACAAGAAAATAGCACAAAAATTATCTGAGGATGATACAGTGATTTCTAAAAAAATTTTGAAAAAGTATGAAAAAGATAGTAAAATAATAGTAGAAGTATTTTTTAGAGTAAAAGAAGATATTACGGATACAGTGAGTATTGAAGATATAAATATTGAAGAAGAGAATCAGAAGGAGGAGTAGCCATGTTTGGACCACTTTCGTCTACAATTCAAGGTGTAGTAAATTTTACATGGCCTATGGTATTAATTTCTACTGTTATTATTGTTTCTCTTAGAATCTCTTATATTTTAAAAAATCATGCTAAATTTGTTTTGTATCAAGATTTGTTAATGTTATGTTTTATTATTTATGTTTTATGTTTGTTCCAGGTGGTTACTTTTCAAGATACTGTCAGTTGGTCTAGTAATAATTTTATACCATTTAGAGAGATTTTTAGATATGACTTTGGTAGTAGATTGTTTGTAAAAAATGTATTGGGAAATATGCTTTTATTTTTACCTTTTGGTTTTTTTGTCAGTTATTTTTTAAAGTGTAGGAAGGCGTGGCTTCCTTTGATTCTTACATTTATTGCTTCTATTTCTATTGAGATTGTACAGATGGTTATTGGTAGAGTATTTGATATTGATGATATTATATTAAACCTTTTAGGTGGTGCTATTGGTTTCTTAGTATATTATTTTTTATTTAAAGTTTCAGAAAAACTTCCAGATGTATTGAAAAGTGAGGTGTTTTTGAATATAATAGCGGTTGTTTTATTATTAGGTTTAATTACATTGTTATAGGAGTGGTAATATGAATGAATTTGAAATATTTAATCAAACAGATAAGGATATTCCTGAATTAGAGACAGTAAGAGAAGTATTAACACATGCAGTTTTGAAAGAGAAACTAGAAAATGTTATTTTTAATGTTATTATTGTTGATAATGATTATATTCATGAGTTGAATAAGAATTATCGAAATATTGATAGGGAAACGGATGTTATTACTTTTGCTTTGGAAGATGAAAAGGATATGGTTGCTCCTGCTGGAGAGAGAGTTCTTGGAGATGTTTATATTTCTATTGATAAAGCTATTTCTCAAGCGGAAGAGTATGGGCATTCCTTACTTCGTGAACTTTCTTTTTTAGCTGTTCATGGTTTTTATCATCTATTAGGATATGACCATATGACAGAAGAAGATGAAAAAATAATGTTTTCTAAGCAAGAGGAGGTTCTTCATGAGTGTGAAATCGAACGATAAGAAAAAACATGTTATTATAGATGAGAAAAGATTAATAGATAGTTTTCGATATGCTTTTTATGGTATCAGTGAAGCATATAAAGGGGAACAGAATTTAAAGATTCATACAGTGTTTGCGGTATTAGTTGTGATTGCTGGATTTATTTTAAAAATAAGTTATGTTGAGTGGTTGGTTTGTCTTGTACTTATTGGACTTGTCTTAATGGCAGAGTTTTTTAATACAGCAATTGAGTATGTTGTTGATTTAGCATCTCCTGATATTCATCCTTTAGCCAAGCTTGCGAAAGATACAGCGAGTGCTGGAGTTTTGATGATGGCAATTATTTCTGCTATTATTGGTCTTATTATTTTTGTTCCTAAAGTTATAGAATTTGTTGAGGTATGGTTATGAAAGATAAATTATTAGAATTACATAAAAATAGTTATAGTCCTTATTCACACTTTCCTGTAAGTGCTATTGTTGTTATGAAAGATGGACGTGAATTTGTTGGTGTTAATGTAGAAAATGCAAGTTATGGGGCAGGAATTTGTGCAGAGAGAAGTGCTATTGTATCTGCAGTTAGTGCTGGATATAAAAAAGGTGATTTTTCAGAGTTACATGTTATGGTTGGTAGTGGAAGTATTGGTATGCCTTGTTTTATTTGTAGACAAGTTATTAGTGAATTTTTTCCTAAAGAAGCATATGTATATTGTTATTCTACTCATGGTGATATTGAAAAGCATACTGTCGAAGAGCTATGTCCTTATCCTTTCGGGGAGGATGATTTAGTATGAAGTGTGGATTTGTTAGTTTAGTAGGAAGACCAAATGTAGGTAAGAGTACATTACTTAATAGTTTGCTTGGTATGAAACTTGCGATTACTTCTAATGTTTCTGGTACGACTCGTAATATTATTCAAGGTATTTATAATGATTCTGATTCGCAAATTATTTTTATTGATACTCCTGGTATTCATAAACCAACTCATAAACTTGGAAGTTTAATGAATAAGAAAGCATATAATCATACGGAAGGTGTCGATGTTATTTTATTTCTAGTAGATATTTATAAGGGATTTGGTAGAGGAGACGAGTTTGTTTTAGATAAAATTAAAGACCATGATGTTCCTGTATTCTTACTGTTAAATAAAGTGGATTTAGTAAAAGATAAGACTGTTTTATTGGAAAAGATTAATGAGTTAAAAGAAAAATATGATTTTAGTGAAATTATTCCTATTTCTGCTAAAAAGAAAAATAATTTTGATAGTTTAATTACTAGTTTGAAAAAATATTTACCAGAGATGGATAAAATTTATTCTGATGAAGATTTAACGAATGTTTCTACTCGGTTTATTATGGCGGAGTTTGTTCGTGAGAAGGTATTAGAACTTACTAGAGATGAAATTCCACATAGTGTTACTTGCTATGTAGAAAATTATGAAGAAGATGAAGATTTAGTTCATATTCAAGTACTTATTGTGGTAGATCGTGATAATATTAAAAAAATTGTTATTGGTAAGAATGGTGCTATGCTAAAGGAAATAGGAAGTCGTGCTCGTCATGATATGGAAAAGTTTTTAGGTAAAAAAGTGTATTTAGAGACTTATGTTAAGACTTTAAAAAATTGGCGAGATGAAGAGAAGTATTTCTTAGAACTTGGATTAAAAGAAGAAGATGAATAATTTTTGTATAAAATAAAGAATAAATCACCACTATAGAAATATAGAGGTGATTTTAATGGAAGATATTTTATGGGAATTATTTAAAAAAACGGGAGAAATTAAGTATTATCGTTTATATCAAGCTATTGCAAAGAAGAAGTGATGATTTGTGAAACTAGAATGTGTTGAAGGTATTGTTTTAAGTGAGACTAATTATAGTGAGTCTAGTAAAATATTAAATGTTTTTACCAAAGAATATGGCGTTATTGGGATTATGTCCAAGGGTTGTCGTAATATGAAGTGTAAATTGCGAGGAGTAAGTCGTAAGATGTTATATGGTAAGTTTCATATTTATTATAAAAAAGAAGGTCTTTCTACTTTGAAGGATGTGGATGTAGTTCATTCTTTTTCTAAACTTCTTACTGACTTAGAAAAAGTAAGTTATGCTTCTTTTTTGTTGGAGCTTACTTCACAAGTAGTTCGAGAAAATGATGATGTTGCTATACTGGAATTATTAAAAGATACTTTAGTGAAGATGGAAGAAGGACTTTCTCCAATGCTTCTTACTGAGATTTTAGAGTTAAAATTTTTGGATTATCTAGGAGTACGACCTAGTATTGATTGCTGTAGTGTGTGTGGTAGTAATAAGGGTATTGTTACTGTAGATTCTAGTGCTGGTGGTTATTTATGTCGTGAATGTTATCATAATGAGCCTTTAGTCTCTGATAAAATGATTAAGTTACTTCGTATGTTTTATTATGTAGATATTAAGAGTATTTCCAAATTAGAAGTGAGAGATTCTGTAGCTTTAGAAATCAATCAATTTTTAGATGATTATTATGATCGATATACGGGAATTTATTTAAAGAGTAAAGATTTTATAAAACAACTTAAAAAGTTAGGGCAAGGGTAGTGTTGGTGTAAAATTTTACAGTTTGATTACTTTATGGTATAATATGCTCAATTTATAAGTTGGGAGGAAAATATAATTATGGCAAAACAAGAAACAAATAAAAATTTAGAATCATTAGAAGTTGCAATGGCAGCAGTAAAGTTTTTGGGACTTGAAGAAAGATGCGAAGACCCTTTTGTTAGAAGATTGGATTGGGCTCATCTTGTTCAAGTAAATTTAGCAACACAACATTGTTCTGAATTAAATTATCCATCGTATGACTTAAGTGTACATTTATTTTTAAATCCAGAAGGCAAAATTGATAGTATTTGTGTAAATGAATTTCAGGCGAGTTATGATGGTTCTATAAGTCAATTTAATGGTTTGTTTGAAGGGTATTTTGATGAGGTTTCTAAAAATACATATTTTAAGAAAATAGGGAATAGTCAATTAGAAGTAACAAGTGATATTAGAGAAAGGTGTATACATACTAATCAAGGTGTAGATAAAAGGACTGAAAGTACAAAAACAGAAGTATATGAGTTTGATGGAGATTGGAAAAATTTATCTTCAGATATGAAAAAAGTAGGTCAAGTAAGCCAAAAAACTAAAAAGTAAAGATTAGGATAAAAAATTATTGTTGAATCATTGAAAATGATGTTAGATTAAAGTAAAAAGCAATATGAATATAGTTCAACTGGCTATTAAGTATTGCTTTTTTTATGATTTTATGGTATTATTATGGACAAATTCTTGTGAGGGGTATATATAAATATATGAAAATTAATTGTTTCAGTGATTTTAATATTTATAAAAATAATAAGTTTAGTTTAAATAAGAAAAAAGTACTTGCGTTGGGAATCCTTAGTACCAGCTTACTTACTGGATGTAATCGTACTATGTTTGATACAAAATATGGTTTTAATCAAGCACTTATTCTGGGTGATGATTCTGCCGTGGTTTTAGATGTATCACAGTGGAAAGATTATTCTGGTGAACAACTTCAATTAATTACTGATAATAATTTTGTATTGTTAACATCTTCTTTTGATACTAATTGTTTTTATGGTGATAGTAATCAGTATTCTGTAGATGACATAGGACTTTCTGCTATTAGTGATAGTAATAATATATATTATCTTACTGATACAGAAAATGATTCTAAATTTAATAAAGATTTATTCGATACGCAATTTTATTTTAATAAGGCTGTTACCTTTAATGGTAATCGTGCAATTGTATTACCAATTAAACAGTGGAAAGATTATGAAGGAGAACAATTACAGATTATTACTACAGATGGATTGGTATTGAATGTGTCTAGTTGGAATAGTAAATTAGCATATGATATTGATAGTCCATTGAAATTAGAGCAATTTGCACAAAGTTATGTTGGTAATGATGGTGTTGTTACTTCTTATGCTGATGATACTGCGTCTGATGATTTTTATAATAAAGATTTATTTGATACTGTTTATAACTTTAATAAAGCTTTGATTATGAAAGATGAGAAAGTTGTTATTGTTCCAATTGATGAGTGGAAAGACTATGAAGGAGAACAATTACAACTTAAGATTCATGATGGTCCTACTATTGTTACAGCATCCTATGATACTATTTTAGTAAATGATAATGATAGTACTATGAAAGCCTTAGATGTAGCAAAATCTTTATGTGAGGAAGAGAATATTGTTGATTTAGCAAGTGGTAAGGATAATGTCGAAGGTTCGTTTAACAAGACATTTTTTGATTTTGATTATGGATTTTCTAATGGAATTATTTCAGGCAAAGATGCATCTTCTACAGTATCTATTGATACATGGGGAGACTATGAAGGGGAACAATTACAAATAGAATTAGATAGTGGAGATATTATTTTAACTTCATCTATTCTTTTGGATTTGGTAAATGGTGGTAATAACAATATAAATGCATCTACTCTTGCTAAAGACTATGTTTCTAGTGAAGGTAGACTTACAGATTTATCTGGTGGAGATTACTCAGAAGAGTCATTTAATAAAGATTTACTTGATACAGAGTTGAAATTTAAATATGCTTTGAAAGTGGTAGATGGAAATGTGACCATTATTCCTTTAAAGAAATGGGAGGATTTTTATAATACTGATGGTGGTAAGGATAAAGAAGATTCTCCTAATTGTGAACAAATACAATTAGTTTTACCTGATGAAACAGCATTAGTTACTACTGCATATGATACTGTACTTGTAAATAATACTAATACTGACATTAATGAAATCGCAGGTTTATTTGTTGGAAAAGATGGCGTGATTACTAATTTAGAGGAATATGTTGGTGCACCAGAAGTGTCTGGCTGGAATTTTTCTTTATTTGATACTAGATATTCATTTTCTTATGCAATTTTAAATAATGAAGATACTAGTCAAGTTTTTCCTATTGTGCAATGGTTAGATTTTTCAGAAGGAGAAGCTTTACAACTTAATTTTCAAGACAATACAGGTATGCTTACTTCGTTTGTGACTACTACTTTAGTTGATCCAGCAACTGAAGGAATGGAAGAAATATTGGCAAATGCTTTTACTGGTGATTTGGAGGATAATGAAAAGGTAAAAGTTTATAAATAATGAGTA
Organism: uncultured Bacilli bacterium; assembly: GCA_944332295.1. Lineage (GTDB taxonomy): Bacteria > Bacillota_I > Bacilli_A > RF39 > UBA660 > Faecimonas. Next base: position 26,296 of record CALVJR010000014.1, read on the forward strand.
GGTAGAAATGCTTGCTTTTTTTATGATTTTATGGTATAATATGCTCACATTTAAGGGGGAAGGTTATATGATGAAATTGAAAAGAGAAAGGAATTTATTTATTCTTGACGTTATAGGTTGTGTTGTTTCTATGATAGCATTATTTTTATTAATGTTTATCATGACTTTTGTAGAGTCACATGTTATTGTACTGGTTGCAGCGTTATTTATTTATGTAGTATTTCAATTATTGGGATTTTTAGATGGTGCTTTACAATTTATGAAGCAACGTAAGATTAAGAAATATTCTGGTTCTAAAGTATCTGTTATGAAATATAATTATTTAGTTTGGTAAATTTTAAAATATCTTGACATCAAAAGAGTAGTTTTGTATATTAATAGTAATAAGTGTGATGACCAGTGTGGAAAGCTGCGAGCAGTATGGAAATAAAGATGATTCTTCTAGAATAAGTAAGGTGGAACCGCGGGAATACTCGTCCTTACATATTCTAGGAGTTTTTAATTTTTAGAAAGGGTGATATTATGCGTTTGTTTGTTGCTGGAAGTGCTAAAGATAACATTTCTCCTTCTTATATACAGGCATGTTCGATGCTGCTTGAACGGGTTGCGAATATTGATGATGTGCATTTAGTGTTTGGTGGATATCACCGAGGGATTATGGCAATTGCTTATGATGAGTTTAAGAAGAACTCAAAAAAGGTAATTGCCGTTTCGGATATGGTATTTCAAGAGTCGCTAAAAGAACTTGAGGTGGATACTTCTATTGTTGCGAAAAACACAGTAGAGAGGTTTCAAAAGTTATATGAAAATAGTGATTGTATTTTGTTTTTACCAGGTGGTATTGGAACTTATAGTGAACTTTTTTCTGCAATAGAGGAAAATAAGAATAATCCTCATCCTAAAAAAATTATTTTATATAATTATGATTATTTTTATACACCTATTATTAAGGAATTGTATCACTTATATCAAGAGGGATTTATTGATGAAGTTCCTGCTAGTTATATGATAATTGAAAGTAGAGAAGATAAAATCATAGAATTAATAGAGGAGATGAAATAAATGGAAAAATTAACAATGGAGAAGTTAAGTAATTATTGTAAGCAATATGGATTTATTTTTCAGGGAAGTGAGATTTATGGAGGACTTGCTAATACTTGGGATTATGGTCCTTTAGGAGCTCGTTTAAAGAATAATGTTAAAGATACTTGGAGAAAGTGTTTTATTCAAGAGCGAAGTAACGCTTATGAGGTTGATGCTGCAATACTTATGCATCCTAGAGTATGGGAAGCTAGTGGACATGTTGCTAGTTTTTCTGATCCTTTAATTGATTGTAAGGAATGTAAAATGCGTCATAGAGCAGATAATTTAATTGATGACTTTGATAGCAATGCTCATGCAGACGGTATGACACAAGAGGAAATGATGGAATATATTAAAGAACATAAAGTTCCTTGTCCAAATTGCGGTAAGAGTGATTATACGGATATTCGTCAGTTTAATTTGATGTTTGAGACACACCGTGGTGTTACTGAGGATGGAAAAAATAAAGTTTATTTACGTCCTGAGAATGCACAAGGAGAGTATGTTAACTTTTTAAATGTTCAACGTACGATGCGTGCGAAACTTCCGTTTAGTATTGGACAAATTGGTAAGGCTTTTCGAAATGAAATTACACCAGGAAATTTTACGTTTAGAACAATTGAATTTGAACAAATGGAATATCAGACTTTCTGCAAGGAAGGTGTTGATAGTGATTTATATCGTTATTTTAAAGAGTACGCAAGAAACTATTTCTTAGATTTAGGACTTCCTTCAGAAAAATTAAGATTTCATGATCATGAAAAATTAGCTCATTATGCAAAAGAAGCCTGTGATATTGAATATCAATTTAGTTTTGGATGGGGAGAGATTAATGGTACTCATAATCGTACGAATTATGATTTGTCTCGTCATCAAGAATATTCTGGTGTGTCTCAAGAATATTTAGATCCGGAAACGAATGAAAAATATATTCCATATGTTATTGAGTCTACGGTTGGATGTGATCGTTTGGTACTTGCTTTACTTGATAATTCTTATTACGAAGAGATATTAGAAAATGGAGATACTAGGGAGGTTATGAGATTCCATCCTGCGATTGCTCCATACAAAGTAGCGGTATTACCATTAAATAAAAAATATCATGGTGAAAAGGCTAAGGAAGTTTATCAAGAATTATCTAAACATTTTATGACTAGTTATGATGAGACAGCATCTATTGGTAAACGTTATAGACGATGTGATGCTATCGGTACTCCTTTTGCAATTACTATTGATGATGAAACATTAAATCATGGGACTGTTACTTTGAGAGATCGTGATACTATGGAACAAGTTGTATTAAAATTAAAAGAAGTACCTAGTTATATTGAAGAGAGAATTAAGTTTTAATTCTTTCTTTTTTATTTATAGTTAGGGAACTTTTATCTTGTGATTTAGCATTTAAACTATGAAATAAATATGGATAAATATATAAACTTTTGGTATACTAACGATAAAGAAAAATAAAGTAATTATTATGGTGAACATCAAGAATTTGTTCAAAACGAGTATGATTAGATCTTATATTTTTTTAGAATATATAAGTTTAGAGAGAGATAATTTAAAAATGACTAGGGGAGGAGTTTTGTTATATGTTAGTGATTGGAGTACCTTTGCGTTATACTCATATGAGTGATGGAAGACCTATTTTATATTTAGGGGAAAAAGTTAGAAGAACATTACAAAAGGCTGGTACGATAGTTTTTCCTATTTGCCCGGTGCAAGATGTTGATTATATTGATACAAAAGGAAATATGTTTCCTGAACTTACGGATGATGAAAAAAAGGCTATTTCTAAAAATTTAGATGTATGTGACGGGTTGTTTTTTCCTGGAGGAGGAAAGTTTACACCATATGATAGGTATTTATTAGAGTTAGCAATTGAAAAAAAGATTCCAGTATTTGGTGTTTGTTTGGGAATGCAGATGATGGGTTGCTATGATGAGAAAGTAAAATTAGAGGAAAATCAAAGTGATATTTTACATCATCAAGGAAGTGATGATGTATCTTTAGTTCATGAAGTAGTTATTGATAAAAATAGTAGGTTATATCAAATTATAGGAAAAGATAGGATTATGGTGAATAGTTTTCATAAAATGCACAGTACGGATAACCATGTTTATAGGACGGTTGCTAGAAGCTTGGATGGTCAAGTGGAAGCATTAGAATATCCTGGGAAAACTTTTAATTTAGGAGTACAATGGCATCCTGAGATTAGTTATGATTTTGATTTAAATTCTAAAAAAATAATTGATGCTTTTTTAGAAGCAGCAAAAGAAAAAAATTATCAGAGAAAAAGCAATGTAGAAGTGTCAAGTTTGACGATTTGATGGTTTTATGATATCATTTGACTGTATAAATAAAAGGGACAAATTATGAGTAAAATAAATTTAAGGTTATTAGATTCTAAGAATATTTACAGTATCTTTATGAAATAAATAGATATTTGTATAAGAACTTTAACAAAAAGATAAAAAAATGTTGACAAACTAGAGGTTATTGCATAAAATATTACTAGTCGAGAAAAAAGGAAAGAGATTTATATCCACCTGATTGCAACTAGCGATGGGTCAAAAGCCTATGAACAAAGTTATTTTGTTATGTTATGGTTTAAGTGGATATAATGTGTGTATATCCGCTTT
>CALVJR010000015.1 GCA_944332295.1 uncultured Bacilli bacterium
AAGAATAGACTTAATGTCACAATCAGGAGAGAGTTTGGTAGCAAGATTAGTGCTGCTTGTGGACAACTTAGAAGTAAGAAGGAGGAGTTATGAAATCTTTTTATTTAACAGATGCAGGAAAAGTTCGCAGCCATAATGAAGATAGTGTCATTATTGTTAAAAATCAAAATGATGATTATTTAATGGCCATCGCTGATGGAATGGGAGGTCATTCTGCAGGAGAAGTAGCTAGTTCTATTGCGATTGGCTATTTAGGGAAATATTTTAAAGAAACTTTTTTAAATATGAGTAAAGTGGATGCTGTCAATTGGATTCGTGATGCTTTTAGCGAGATTAATACATTAATCTTTCAACATGAAAAAACACATCCTGAAAGTAAAGGAATGGGTACTACTTTGGTGCTTGCAATACTTACTAAGGATTACTTATTGTTTGGTAATGTAGGAGATTCTAGCGGGTTTGTCATGAAAGATGATAAACTTCATAAAGTAACCTATGATCATACTTTGGTTAATTTACTTGTCAGTGCAGGAGAGCTTACAAAAGAAGAAGCTAGTGTTCATCCTAAAAAAAATGTATTAATGAAAGCACTTGGTGCGGCTACTTCTGTAGAAGTTGATATTTTTGATTGTGATATGGATATTACTGAAATACTTCTTTCTAGTGATGGACTTACTAATATGTTAGATAAAAATCAGATAGAAAAAGTTTTACTTAGTGATATTGATGTGGAAGATAAAGTTATTAAATTGATTCAAAAAGCGAATAATCGCGGGGGAACTGACAATATTTCGGTAGCTTATTTAATCCGTAGTGAAGAAGGTGACGAGTAATGATTACAAAGGGGCAAAAGATAAATGATCGTTATGAGATTATTCGTTCTATTGGTGAAGGTGGTATGGCCAATGTTTATCTTGGCTATGATACAATACTAGATCGTAATGTAGCAATTAAGATTTTACGTGGAGACTTGTCTAGTGATGAAAAATTCGTTAGACGTTTTCAGCGTGAAGCTTTATCTGCTTCTAGTCTTGCTCATCCTAATATTGTTGAGATGTATGATGTTGGTGAAGATGATGGTGTTTATTACATTGTTATGGAATATGTTGAAGGTAAGACTTTAAAACAATTGCTTAAGAAACGAGGAAGTTTGACATTATCTGAAGCTATTGATATTATGCTGCAACTTACTGATGGTATGGCACATGCCCATGATTCTTATATTATTCATAGGGATTTAAAACCGCAAAATGTTATGATTAAAGATGATGGACAAATTAAAATTACAGATTTTGGTATTGCGATGGCATTAAATGCAACTCAATTAACGCAAACTAATTCTGTCATGGGATCAGTTCATTATCTACCTCCAGAACAAGCAAGTGGTAAGGGATCTACTATTAAAAGTGACATTTACTCCATGGGTATTATTTTCTATGAATTGCTTACTGGAAGCCTACCTTTTAAGGGAGATAATGCGGTAGAAATTGCTTTGAAACATATGCGTGATCCGCTTCCTAGTGTTAGAGAAGATAATCCAGCTATTCCTCAAAGTATCGAAAATATTATTTTGAAAGCAACTGCTAAAAATCCGAAAAACCGGTATGATGACGCTAGAAGTATGCATGAAGATTTACTTACGGCGTTAGATGATGACCGTATGAATGAGGCTCCTTATAAATATCCTTATCCTGAACATGATACTGAATCAACTAAAAATTTGAAGAAGATTGAAGATATTGATAAGTCAGGAGATGCTGAGGAAGAAGAGCCAATTGCTACAAAGATAGAAGATAAAAATGATAAGAAGCGTAAAAAAGTAATTATTATTTTATCTGTTGTTTTTGGCTTGTTAGTTCTTGGTATTATTACGGTTGCCTTTATTATTCCTGCAGTTACTGCTTCTGAGCCAGTTACTGTTCCTGATTGTGAAGGTGATAAAGTTAGTCAGTGTGAAAGGAAACTACAAGAAGCCGGATTGGAAGTTCGAACTAATATTAAAAGTGTTGCTTCTTCTAAAATTGAGAAAGGTCGTGTAGTACGTACAGATCCAGAAGAAGGGCGAAGTGTAAAAGAAGGTACTAAGATTACTATTTATAAATCTAGTGGTGAAGAAACTTTTGAGATTAAAGATTATACTGGAGAAAATTATATTGAAGTTCAAACTATTTTAGAAACACAATATGGATTAAATGTTACTGTTGAAAAACGTGATGTTGATGCTAGTGAAAGAGAATATGATCCACAAGAAGTTATTGGTCAATCTTTAGCAGCTGGCAGCGAAGTAAAAGAAGGGGATTCTATTATTCTATATATTCCTAATATCGTAGAAAATTTCCCTGATATGGCTGGATTAGGTTGGGGACTAGCTGATGCAGAAGCTTTCTGTGATAAGTATGGCTTAACTATAAGCGTTGAGTATCAGGAAACTACGGCTTATGAAGAGGGTAAAATTATTGATCAATCTAGAGCAGCTGGAAGTCCTATTGTAAAAGGACAAACACTTACTGTTACGATTGCACAAAAGCCAAAAGAACAAACTCCACCATCAACACCATCTACTGGTGATGAAGAAGATGATGATAATAATACTCCACCTAGTACAGATACTGGGACAGAATAGAGGGACTATATGAAAGGACAGATTGTAAAAATTCATAGTGATTTGCATTATGTGCAAGCAGATACAGAGATTTATCCATGTAAGTGTAGAGGGATTTTTAGAAAAGAGAAGATATTACCTTTGGTAGGTGATTTTGTAGAATTTGATTCTACTAAATTGGTAATTGAAAAGATTTTACCTAGGCGAAATGAATTCTTTCGACCTAAAGTAAGTAATATTGATCAGGCTTTTCTTATTACTAGTTTAGTCTCTCCTGATTTTTCTTTAAATTTACTTGATAAATTAATTGTGCTTATGGAACTACATTCTGTTAGACCTATTATTTGTGTTACTAAAAGAGATTTGGTAACTGATGCCCAGTTTTGTGAGATTGAACCTATTTTAGATTATTATAAGAAGTTAGGATATACTGTGATATTTAATACAGAATTAGATCAAATAAAAACATTATTAAAAAATAAGACAAGTGTTTTTACTGGTCAGACGGGTGCGGGTAAGAGTACTTTGTTAAATAAATTAAAGCCAGATTGGAATTTAGAAACAGGAGAGGTTTCTATTGCTTTAGGACGTGGTAGACATACTACTCGTGTGGTTACTTTATATGAACTTTTTGATGGGAAAGTGATGGATACTCCAGGGTTTTCGGCACTTGACTTTAATACTTATTCAAAAGAACAAATTCGAGATGCTTTTATAGAATTTTCTGATTATCCGTGTCCGTTTAAGGATTGTTTACATACTAAAGAAGCAGAATGTGAGGTAAAAAAGGCAGTTATTTCTAATAATATAATGAAGAGTCGCTATCTTAATTATTTAAGTTTTATTCAGGAAGGTGATTGTTATGAAGATTAGTGCTACCTTTTTAAGCAGTTCTAATGTACCTGCGGATTTAAAAAAGTTAAATGAGACAGATGTTGATTATATTCATGTAGATGTTATGGATGGTAAGTTTGTTCCTAATAAGACTATGCCTTTTCGAGAGATGAAAAATATCTATAAATATACTGATAAAAGATTAGATGTTCATTTAATGGTTGATGATCCTGGAAAATATATTCCGTTATATGCTGAATTAAATACTGAGTATATTACTTTTCATGTAGAGATTATGGAGCATATTGAAGAATGTTTGGAATTGATAAAAAGTTATGGTATTAAGTGTGGTTTAGCGCTTAAGCCATCTACGCCTGTTAAAAGTTTGGTTCCTTACTTACCACTGTTGGATTTGATATTGGTTATGAGTGTTGAACCAGGCAAGGGAGGACAACCGTTTATTACTTCTTCTAGTCAAAAAATAGATGAAGTAAGGGCGTTACTTGATTCTTATCATTCTAAAGCGGTTATTAATGTAGATGGGGGTATTAATAACGAGACAAAGGATGAGTGTCAAAAGTGTGATATATTGACTTCTGGAAGTTATATTATAAATTCAGAGTCGTTTCAACAGCGTATTGATAGTCTTAGATAAAGAATAAAAGGGGTGATACTATGAATGATAATAACCAAGATAAAGGCTTGATTTCTTCAGAAGATGTCTTGGCTGTCGTTAGTGGTAATCAGGATGCTTTAGCAGAGCAGCTCGAACGTGCTAAAGAAGCTGCTGTCGAACAATTAAATAGTGATCATTCTGCGGCTTTGGAAGAGGAGAAAAAAAAGAAAGAAGAAGAGCAAAAAAAATTAGCAGAGGCTAGGAGATTACAAATAGAAGCAGCAAAAAAGAATGAGCAATTGCTATATCAAAAAGAAGAGCACGAGCGAATAAAAAATGATAAGCTGCAAGCCCGTAGAAAGGCATTATCGCAACAGCAACAAAATACGCAATCACAACAAGTACAAGCTCCAGTTGCGGATAATAAGATTGATCCTAAAAAGAAGCGTGAACAAGAACGATTATTAAAAAAGCAAGCTCTTGAACAGAAAAAGAAGGAAAAGGAAGAAAAAAGAAGGCTAGAACAAGAACAGAAACGTGTACAAAAAGAAAATGCTAAAAAAGCTAAACTGGAAGCAAAAAAACAGAAATTATTAGCTAAGCAGCAAGCAAAAAAGAAGAATGTTCCTAATCCGCAAGATTCTGTTGCAGTACAAAATGTGAGTGCAGAAGAATTAAAGCGTCAAGAAGAGCAGAAAAAAGCGGAGGCGTTAAGACAACAGGAATTAGCGAGACAACAGTTATTACAACAACAAGCTGCTCAACAAGCGGCATATAGACAACAAGTTTTATTGCAACAACAGGCTGCTAAACATGCAGCAGAAGTTGCTAAGGCAGAGGCTTTAAGACAGCAGCAATTGGCATTGCAAAAAAAGCAAGAACAACAAGCTTATCAACAGCGCCAACTTTTACTTCAACAACAACAACAAGCAAGACAGGCGGAAATCGCAGCACAACAGGCTAGACGTGCTAAAGAGCAAGAGTTAATAAATAAAAGATATCAAGAACAACAAGCTAGACAAGCCGCTGAGGCAGCAAGGTTACGTGCAAAGCAAGCAGAAGAGGCTGCAAAATTGCAAGCACAGCAAGCTCAAGAAGCAGCAAGGCAACAGGCATTACTTCAAAAAGAGAAGGAAAAGGCTCAGCAAGAAGCTGCTAAAGCACATAAAATATCTGATAAAAAAGCAGAGAAAGAGCTAAGAGCAAAGCAGAAGGCGGAGGCAAGGGCAGCTAGAAAAGCGGCTAGTAATTTTAAATATTATCTGGCATTTATATTTTTTGTATTTCTTCTTTTTATGATTGGATTTTTACCTGAGATTAATGAGTTTTTTAATCGTCGTCGAATAGAACAGGAACAAGCTATTAATGCTACTATTACTACTGGTACTTTATCTTGTGAGATGGTTTCTAATGATGAAAGATTTGATTATTCTTATCAAGCAACTTTTAATTTTCGTGATAATAAAATGTATCGTTTAAATTTTAAAACCACTGTTAAAGGGGATAGAAATTTGGATGCGTTAGATTTATCTGAAATGAAAAATCAGTGTGATTTATTAGAAAGTCAAATATCTGGTACTAATGGTGTACGTGTTTCTTGTAGTTTAAATGAAGGGGTATATGTGAATGAGCAAATGTTAGATTACTCTAGTTTAAATGTTGATGATGTTACTACGGCTTATTTAGAAGCAGGTGGTACTTATCCTAATTATGTGTATGAACAAAATATTGATGATATTGAAAAACAGATGAAATCAAGTAATTATACGTGTGAGAGAAGGAAGTAGGTGATATATGATGAATAGGGATGATGATATTGAATTATTAGATTCATCAGTAAAAAAAGAAAAGACTACTGATTTGAGTAATAAAGATGATTTAGCTTCTGATATGTTGGGTAATCAGATTCTTTCAAGCATTGATTCTTCACATCAAGCTGTACATTCTAATGATTATTTTACTTCTAATACTTCACCTAATTTATCTTCATCTTCTCATGACAATGCACAAACTAATTTTAATTCATTAGATTCTATTGTAGTTTCTTCTAATATTTCTTCGATGGACTCTACTGTTCAATCAGTTCCTACACCAAGTACTACAAGTGTTCCTTCTAATCATGTGAATCCTTTGTTACAAAGTTCGTATCATGCCACTAATCATACGATTCCTACTAATAATGTTGGTTCTAGTGTATCTATATCAAATAATGATACTGTTCCTTCTAATCATAGTAGTACTTCTATGACTACTAATGGTACTAGTTCTGATTATAAATCTAACGTTTCTACTGACAGTGATGCTAATGCATCTAAACCTACTAAGCCTATCGTGCTTTTGATTATATTTTTAGTGTTACTATTAGTGATTATTTTTCTTCCTTATATTGGTGATTTTTTTAATAAATTAATACCAGATACTAGTACATCTACCGAGGTTTCAAAAATAGAAAACGGATCTCTTACCTGTACTTTAGAGCATGAAAAAGATAATGTTAGTTATTATTATACTGATACTTATGATTTTAAAAATCGTAAGGTAGAGAATTTGCAACATGTTGTATCTATTCAAAGTGGTACTGATTTTTTGAATATGAGAAATGCTGAATGTCAAAATTTACGACAGGCTTCTGCTCATATTTCAGGCATTTCTGTTGAATGTAATCTATCTTCTGGAGAAATGGTAGAAACCCAATTTTTTAATTTTAAATCTTTACAAGATAGTAATGTTTCCACTGAATTTGTTGAGGCAGGTGGAGTTTATCCTAATGTTGAATATGGTGATGATATTTCGGAAGTTGAAAAAAATTTGACTATTAGCGGGTATGAATGTCGAGAATCTTAATTTACATTAATTTACAATTCTTATAATTGGTAAATTTTGTCAAGTGGTTGTCGACTCTTTGTAAATATGCTAGACTAATGTTTACAGGGAGTTTTTTTATGAAGATTTTTGGATATATATTTAATTTTATGTTAATATTAGGTATTGTTATCTATCTTACAATTATTGGTATTCAAAGTACCAAACCTACTATTGTGTCTGTTGAACTGAAAGAGAAAACTTTAAAAAGTTCTGATTTATTAGATTATGCTAAAAATATAGAAGCTATTGTTTCTAAAGAGGTTGACAGTAAAGATATTACCGAAGAAATAGAAGATGAATCTGAATCTGATTCTGATTTATTATCTGAAGAGAATGTTTCTGTAAATAAGGAACCTACCGTTTCTGTTAGTTCGAGTTTGGAAGAGGATATTTATGTGAGTGATGTTTTAGAAACTCAGGTAGGAAGTTTAAGTGGTTATGGTCCTGATTGTTATGGATGTAGTGGTATTCTTGCTAGTGGTATGGATGTACGAGATGGTACTATCTACTATTCTGATGATACTTATGGAAATGTCCGTATTTTGGCTGGGGATAGTTCTTATCCTTATGGTACAATTGTAAGAGTGAAAAACTCACGACTTCCGGATTTTATTGGCATTGTTTTGGATAGAGGTAGTGCCATTGGTTTTGGTAAAAGCCATTTGTTTGATTTACTTTATGCAAGTGAAGCTTTAGCTTATCAAAACGAAGTTTCTTATAATACTACATTTGAAATATTGAGGTATGGGTATTGATTTATCTTGAATTATTCTATTTTATTTGATATAATATGCTTACTTTTAGGGAGGTTGGTTTTATGAATTTTATGGATATACCTGATGATACTTTAGATGATAAAGATTTTGAAGAAATAGGTGATGATAATTATTCTTTATGTTCTCCTTTAGGACTTTCTGATGTTGACTCTAGTCTTTTAGAAAAATTTCTTGAGCTAGATATTCCTCTTGAAATGGATGATATATTAGCATCTGATAAAGCTTGTGAGATTTTAAATCGTATCTCTCAAAATGGAGATGATTCTTTTTTAGATACTTTAGCACCTGATTTAGAAGATAAGACTATTGGTCCTAAAAAATAATAAGGATATTATTCCTTTTTTTTGCTTTCATGTTAAAATTAGTATGCTAGATGGAGGTATAATTGATGAATGAATTTATTATTAAAGAAATAGCAAATAATTTAAATATTACAGATAAACAAGTAAGTGTTGTTTTGGCTTTACTTAGTGAAGGAAATACAGTTCCTTTTATTGCTCGTTATCGAAAAGAAGCAACAGGTGCTTTAGATGAAGAGACAATTCGTTCTATTAATGAAGTATATGAGTATCAAGTTAATTTGTTAAAGAGAAAAGAAGATGTCATTCGTTTGATTGATGAGAAGGGTATGCTTACAGATGAATTAAAAAACTCTATTATGAATTGTACCAAATTAGTAGATGTGGAAGATTTATATCGTCCTTATAAAGAAAAGAAAAAAACAAAAGCTACGGAAGCTATTGCTTTAGGTCTTGAACCTTTAGCTAAAATGATGATGAGTTTTCCTACTACTGGTAGTTTAGAAGATATGGCTCTTAAATTTGTGAAGGACAAAGTTAAGAGTGTGGATGCAGCAATTACTGGTGCAAAATATATTATTGCAGAATGGATTAGTGATAATGCTAGTTATCGTAAATGGATACGTAGTTATTTTTATAAGAATGGAATTATTACTTCTAAGATAAAGAAGAATGCAGAAGATGAGGGTAAAGTGTATGAAATGTACTATGATTATAGCGAGCCTGTAAAATGGATTAAGCCTCATCGAGTATTGGCTTTAAATCGTGGAGAAAAAGAAAAAGCATTGACAGTTTCTATTGATGTTGATAAAGAAGGTATTCTTACTTTTTTAGAGAAAAAGATTATAAAAAATGAAAAATCCTTTGTAGTAGATAGCGTTAAAGAAGCAATAGAAGATGCTTATAAAAGATTGATTGCTCCTTCCATCGAACGTGAAGTTCGTGCAGAATTATCAGAGAAAGGTGAAGAGGCTGCGATTGATAACTTTGGAAAGAATTTGGAAGCACTATTACTTACTCCTCCTATGAAAGAACAAGTGGTTCTTGCTTTTGATCCTGGATTTGTTAATGGATGCAAGTTGGCTGTTGTTGATAAGAATGGAAAATATTTAGATTCTACTGTAATTAAACCATTTTTAAATAATAACAGTGAAGATAGAATTCGCTTGTCTATGGAAGTGGTTGTACAGTTAATTAAAAGGTATCATGTTGATATTATTGCAATTGGTAATGGTACTGCTTCTCGTGAGTCTGAAAAGTTTTGTGCAGATATGATTCATAAGTATCAGTTAGATTGTAAATACGCCATTGTCTCTGAAGCGGGTGCTTCTATTTATAGTGCATCACCAGTTGCAGCAGAAGAGTTTCCTGATTTAGCAATCGAAAAACGTAGTGCGGTTAGCATTGGTAGACGTATTCAAGATCCTTTAGCAGAACTTGTAAAGATTCCGCCAGAAGGAATTGGTGTTGGTCTTTATCAACATGATGTTAGTCAGAAAAAGCTTTCTAGCTCTTTAGATTTTGTTGTTGAAAAATGTGTTAATAGTGTAGGTGTTAATGTAAATACAGCTTCTAGTTCACTACTTAGTTATGTATCTGGTCTTACTAAAAAGACTTGTCAAAAATTAATTGAGTATCGTGAAAAAGTAGGAAAGATTGTATCTCGTGATGAGATTCGTAAAAAGAAATTACTTACTGATAAGACATATGAACAAGCAGTTGGTTTTTTACGTATCTTAGATGGAGATAATGCTCTAGATAAGACTGCAATTCACCCTGAGAGTTATGATGTTGCAGAGAACTTATTAAGGGATTTAGGATTTACTATTAGTGATATAGGTAGTCCTGAATTAATTGATCGGTTAAATAAAATTGATGTAGCTAGTTATCAAGCAAAGTTAGGTACGGATCAATATACTTTGGAGGATGTTATTTTATCTTTAAAGAAGCCTAATTTAGATCCTAGGGATGAGATGCCTCAACCATTACTTCGTAGTGATATTTTAGATATTAAAGATTTAACTGTTGGCATGAAATTGCAAGGTACTGTTCGTAATGTGGTTGATTTTGGAGCTTTTATTGATATTGGTCTTCACAATGATGGACTTGCTCATATTTCTAAGCTTACGGATAAATATATTAAACATCCTAGTGAAGTAGTTAGCGTTGGAGATATTGTTGATTGTTATGTGGATGATATTTCATTAGAAAAAGGAAAGGTTAGTTTGAGTTTACTTCCTCGCTAATCTTTTTTTGTGGTATACTTTTTTTAGGTGGAATTATGAATGCTAAAAAATTTGAGAAAAAATTGAATCAATATTATGAACAAGAATTAGTTTATCCAGGTTTTATTTATTGGGCCTTTTCTCATGATAAAAAGAGCTTTTTTCATGATCAAAGTCTTATTTCTTTGTTGCAAGAGCATTATGAAGAGATTGTATCTAAGTGTTCTCCAAGTAATCGATTTTTACTTGTATCTGAGTTATATCAGAAAGACGGTATGAATAGGTTTACTAAAGAAAAGGTCTCTTTTCTATTATCTTTTATTGATAGTGAGTATTCTTTTTTTGATTTAAATAATCAATGTCCGGATTTGGAGATTAAAGATTATATTAATACGCATTTTACTAGTCTTATTTCTAATATTCCTAATGTATGTTTTTATTCTATGGCTGTTAGAAATGGGGATGTTGATGATAAAAACAGAGAAGCTTTAAATCATTTTTTAACTAATAATAAGAGAGAATATGTTGAGTTTTTATTGGGAAACAAGATTCTAAAAGATGCTAAAAATTATGATGATGTTATTGATGTTACTGTTAAATTAGTAGACGAAGTTTTAGAACATGAAAATCTTTGTTATGGTGATATTAAAAGACTTAATAGTGGAGGGTATTCTGATGTTATTGTCATTGGTAGTAAAGTTATAAAAGTTGGCAAAAAAAGAGGTACTTATTATGTTCCTAATAATGAATATTTATTAAAGCCTTATATTCGAGTTAATTTAGAAGATATTTCTGATGTTCCTGGTACGATTGAAGTAGTAGAAAAGGTTAATGCTAATGTTTCTGATGTTGATTTAGATTCTTTTTATAAGGAACTTAGAAAAAAGGGTATTGTGTGGATGGATATTAAATCTATTAATTTAGGTATTCTTCTTCAAGATAATACTTTTCATTGGAATAAACAATTAGCAGGAGATATGTCTACTAGAGGAGTTCTTGGAGATAGTAATTTTTCATCTCTTCCTAAGGGGAGTCCTGTTATTCTAGATTCTGATCATCTTTATTCTGAAAGAGTTTTTGATTTACTGTCTAAAAGAAAAGAAGTTAATTTTAAGCGTTTGTCAGGGTATCATTTTGAAGAAAGATTTCAAAAAGAATTAGCAGATATGTTTACGGATGATACGACTGATGTTGTTGATGGTAAAAAGATAAAGTAAAAACTATTTAGTATCTTTTATTTGTGTTAATCTAGACGATAGTGATAAATTTTAAAATATAAAAGACGATTAAATATTGATTTTAATCGTCTTTTCTTGTTTTTCTATGAGACCTTTTTCTTCCATTTTTTTTAACTCTCTCATTAAATTTGATCTGTCTACAAATAAATATTCTGCAATAGCTTTGTAAGATGTCGTTACTTTAAAGATATTTTTTTCGTTCATTCTTTGTTTTAAGAAAAAAAGTATTTTTTCTTCTACACTACGTTTTGATAATAGTTCTATTTTTTCATTTTGTTGTTTGTTATCTAATATTAATAAGTCGAATAATGTTATGATTAAATTGTTATGAAATGAACAATTGATATTACAGTTTTTTAATATATTATAATAGTCAATAAAGATTACTTCTGTTTCTTCATTACTGATAATGTAGATATCATCTTCAGAATCTTGAAAAAATAAGTTTGAAAATATATCATTTTCTTTCAAATCTCTCATGATTGTTATATTTCCTTCACTATCTGTTTTTACAATATTTGCTTTTCCATAGGTTATAAAACCTATGGTCTTTTTTGTTGGAAAACAGCTTAATATAGTTTCTTTATTGTAAAATGTTTTACGTTTTACATTGACACAGTTTGACAAATTTTTTTTAAATTCAATTATCCTTGTTTCTTCTAGGGTTTTTGTCATATTTATCACCTCAATATTTTTAATTTTAACAAAAAATGTTTATTGTTGCAAATGCAACAATAAAATTTCTTTTTGTAGAGTAGAATGAAATCTATAGAATAGGGAGATAGTATATGACGAAAGATATTATGATTGTAAAAAGAAATGGAAATTTAGAAAGATTTGATTCAGAGCGAGTAAAAAAAGCAGTTATTGCTAGTGCTGAGAGGGTTATGGTTGATTTGACTGCGGATGCTTTAGATCAAATTGTTTCTAAAGTAAAGGAATTTTTAAGTACTCAGACTAGTAATCCTACGGTAGAACAAGTTCATAGCTGTTGTGAAGCGGCTTTAGAGCAGATTAATCCTTTAGTTGCGAAGAGTTATCGGGAGTATCGTGATTATAAAAAAGAAATTGTTCATATTTTAGATAAAGTATATAAGAAAGCACAAGTTATTACTTATATTGGTGATAAAGAATGTTCTAATATGGATAGTGCTTTAGTTACTACGCAGAGATGTTTAATTTATAATAGTTTAAATAAGGAACTTTATAAGAAATTTTTTTTAACTGCTAATGAAATAGAAGCTTGTAAAGATGGATATATTTATATTCATGATATGGCTTTTCGAAGAGATACTATGAATTGTTGTTTATTTGATATGGCTAATGTTTTAAAAGATGGTTTTGAGATGAGTAATCTTTGGTATACTGAACCGAAAACATTGCAGACAGCTTTTAATGTCATGGGAGATGTTATTATTAATACGACAGCCATGCAATATGGAGGATTTACTGTACCTGAAGTTGATACTGTGTTAAAGAAATATGCTAAAAAAAGTTATGATATGTATTACGAAGAATATTTAGATATTAAAGGTAAAGAATATAGAGAAGAAGCAGAGAAATATGCATGGGAAAAGACTGTTCGTGAGTGTGAACAAGGATATCAAGGTATTGAATATAAACTTAATACGGTTAGTTCTAGTAGAGGTGATTATCCTTTTGTTACATTTAGTTTTGGTGTGGATTCAGATGAGTTTGCAGTGATGATTACTAAAACTATTTTGGATGTTCATCGTAAGGGACAGGGAAAAAAGGGTTTTAAGCGTCCAACTTTATTTCCTAAACTTGTATTTTTATTTGATAAAAAGGTACATGGAGAAGGCGGTATACTTCGTGATAGTTTTCTTACAGCTATTAAATGTAGTGAGAAGACAATGTATCCTGATTATTTATCTTTAAGTGGAGAGGGATATGTACCAGAGATGTATCAGAAGTATGGTAGAATTGTGTCTCCCATGGGATGTCGGGCATTTTTATCTCCATGGTATGAAAAAGGTGGAATGAAGCCATTTGATCATGATGATAAACCGATTTTTATTGGAAGATTTAATATTGGTGCGGTTTCCTTACATTTACCGATGATTTTAGCAAGAGCACGTGAGGAACAGAAGGACTTTTATGAGGTTTTGGATTATTATTTAGAAATGATTCGTCATATTCATTTGAGAACGTATAGATATCTTGCTAAGCGAAAAGCATCTACTAATCCGCTTGCTTATTGTCAAGGAGGATTTTATGGAGGAAATTTAAAACCAGATGAGGCAATTGAGCCAATATTAAAAGCATCTACTGCGTCTTTTGGTATTACTGCTTTAAATGAATTGCAGGTTTTATATAATGGAAAAAGTATTGTGGAAGATGGGATGTTTGCGTTAGATGTTATGAAGTATATTAATAAGATAATTGAGAATTTTAAGGAAGAAGATCATATTTTATATGCAATTTATGGGACACCAGCTGAGAATTTATGCGGGTTACAAATTCAACAATTTCGTAAAAAATATGGAGTTATTCCTGGTGTTAGTTCTCGTGAATATGTTTCAAATAGCTTTCATTGTGGTGTTTGGGAGGATATTACAGGTATAGAGAAGCAAGACTTAGAGGATAGATTTTGGGATTTGTTTAGAGGTGGTCGTATTCAATATGTTCGTTATAATTTAAGTTATAATACGAAAGCTATGATTACTTATATTGAACGAGCTATGGATAAAGGTTTTTATGAGGGTGTTAATCTTTCTTTATCTTATTGTAATCATTGTGGCCATGAAGAATTAGATATGGATGTATGTCCAAAATGTGGTAGTACTGATCTTACTAAAATTGAGAGGATGAACGGATATTTATCTTATTCTAGAGTTCATGGTGATACAATGCTTAATAATGCTAAAATGGTAGAAATTTCTGAAAGGAAGTCTATGTAATGAAATATCATAATATTACAAAAGCGGATATGCTTAATGGAGAAGGTCTTCGTGTTGTACTCTGGGTATCAGGTTGTTCTCATCATTGCCCTGGTTGTCAAAATGCAATTACTTGGGATCAAACAGATGGATTGGAATTTGATGATGCAGCTAAAAGAGAAATTTTTGATGAACTAGAAAAAGACTGGTGTAGTGGGCTTACGTTGTCTGGTGGTGATCCTTTGTTTTCTGGCAATCGAATGGCTATTTCTAATTTGGTTGTTGAAATCAAAGAGAGATTTCCTACTAAGACAATATGGCTTTATACAGGATATACCTGGGAGGAATTATTAGAAGAAATTTCACATGATCAAAATTTAGATTGTATTTTAAAACATATTGATGTATTACTGGATGGTAGATTTGTCCTTAAATTAGCTTCTGAAAAAATTCACTATGTTGGTAGTAGTAATCAATGTATCATTGATGTTTGTAAAAGTTTAAAAAAAAAGAAGAAAGTGTTATATATAGATAATACAAAAATTTTAGAAAGGGATTAGAAATGGAAGAAGTTTTGAATATAGGTTATACGTTAACTTTGAGTGAGAGCATGGTAGTATTGCAGGAGGCTATATGAAAGCAGTATGTGTCCAATCTAGAGATTTCCAGAAGAGGAAGTGAGAATTATTGTTAGTTTTCCTAATATTTATACTAGGTTATTAGATAATCGTATTTTACAGATTTATTCTTGTGATAATTGTTTTTTTGCTATGATAGGGAGAAAGGGTTATGAACTTCCTTATGTTGAACAAGAGTATTTAGAAATAGAGGGAATGTCACAGAGTGATTCTGTGATAGTGGCACTTCAGGAATTAGATTATTAATTAATAGATAAAAATAATGAAGTAAAGCAATATGGTAAAGCTTAAAAATTATATAGTAGTGATAAAGATAAATTAAAAAATGTAGGAGGAGAAAATGAAAATAAGAGGTTTTGAAATTGTAAAAGGTTATGAAGATAAAGATATACATATTCCAGTGAGAAAGACTCGTCATTCGGCTGGATATGATGTGGAAGCAGCAGAGGATGTTATTATTCCAAAATATTATCCGGGTATTAAGCCAACATTAATTCCAACAGGGTTAAAAGCCTATTGTGCTGAGGATGAATGTTATTTGTTATTAAATCGTAGTAGTGGTCCTAAAAAAGGTTTTTTAATGGCTAATAGTGTAGGACTTGTTGATTCTGATTATTATGGGAATCCAGATAATGATGGGCATTTTTACTTTGCTTATTTTAATTGTAGTGATCATGATATAGAAGTTAAAAAGGGTGATGTGATTGGACAAGTAGTATTCCAGAAATTTTTAGTTGCGGATGATGATAATGCAATGGGTGATCGTTTAGGAGGTTTTGGTTCTACTGATAAAAAATAGTAAAAAAATAAAAAATCAAAAAAATGCTTTTTCTAAAAAACTCAAAAAAAATAAAAATAATTTTTTACCATTTGTTGAAAAGTAAAGAAATTATTTAGAAAAATGTTATGTATTTTTAAAAAAATAGAAAAATGGTTTTTATAAAAAAATAAAAAATGTCTATATTTGTAAATTGTCGTAAATCGAACAAAAAAGTTTTTTTAGAAAATCTATATATATCAATGCTTTATAAAAAAGTGGTAAAATTTTCATAATATTGTCTATTGATTTTTAAAATTTTGTCTCTTACAATGGATTTATACATAGAGATTTTGGAGGTAAATGTATGGCAGACGTGAGTGAGTTAAACGAGATGTTAGATGAAGTTACAGTTATAAAAAGAAATGGTAAAAAGGTAGCTTTTGATGGTGCTAAGATTGCTTTAGCAATTAAAAAAGGTTTTGATAGTGTTGAAGTAGACGATGATGAGTCTGAAAAGATGCGTAAATATACTTCACAGGATATTCAAAAAGTATATCAAGCAGTTTTGAAAAAAATAGAAAAAGATGCAGAAGAGAAAAATAATCGTTTTAAAATAGAAGAAATTCAAGATTATATCGAAGGAGAACTTTCTAGTAAAGGATATGATGATGTATATAGATCGTTTTCTGAGTATCGTGAAAGAAGAAATCAATCAAGAGAAAGTTTCTTTGGAGATAATAAAACACATAAGTTTTTAAAATCTTTAGAGAATTTAGGATTAAAATCAGCTAATGAAGAAGATGCTAAAAGAGAAAATGCAAATATTGATGGAAATAGTCCCATGGGAACAATGTTACAATATGGTGCTACTGTTTCTAAAGAGTTTGCTAAAGCGTATTTGATGAAGAAAGAATATGCAGAAGCTCATGATAATGGTACTATTCATATTCATGATATGGATTTTCTAGCTATGGGAACTACTACTTGTTGTCAAATTGATTTATCTAAATTATTTAAAAATGGTTTTGATACTGGTCATGGTTATGTTCGTCCACCTCAAGATATTTCGACATATGCATCTTTAGCTTGTATTGTTGTTCAAGCAAATCAGAATGATCAACATGGAGGACAAGCAATTCCTGCCCTTGATTATTATTTAGCACCAGGTGTGTTAAAAACATTTAAAAAACAATTTAAACAAACAATTTATGATTTTCTTGACTTAGAGGGATTTATCCCAGTTATTAATATTGATCGTATTATCCGTGAGATTGATAAAATTGAGTCTATTGAAATTAATATAGAAGAGTTTAGTGATTATCAAAAAGGTTCTAGTAGAATTCATGAAATCTTTAAAAAGAGTTATGAAAAAGCTTTACAGAAGACAGATCGTGCAACACAGCAAGCAATGGAAGCATTTATTCATAATTTAAATACTATGCATTCTAGAGCAGGTGCTCAAGTTCCATTTTCATCTGTTAATTTTGGAACTGATACTTCTCCTGAAGGTAGAATGGTTATTAAGAATTTCTTGCTTTCTGCTGATCGAGGACTTGGAAAAGGTGAAACACCAATCTTTCCAGTATCTATATTTAAGGTAAAAGAAGGAGTAAATTATAATAAGGAAGATCCAAATTATGATTTATTTAGATTAGCTTGCCAAGTTTCTGCAAAAAGACTTTTCCCTAACTTTGCATTTATTGATGCTCCATTTAATAAGCAGTATTATAAAGAAGGAGATTATAATACAGAAATTGCTTATATGGGATGCCGTACTAGAGTTATTGGAGATGTTACTTCTCCTGATAACGAGGTTGTTACTGGTCGTGGAAATTTATCTTTTACTACCATTAATTTGCCAAGACTTGGAATTAAATATGGTGTTTGTTTGAAAGAAAGAGAAAAACCAGATATGAAAGGTTTTTATCAAGAACTTGGTGAGATAATGGATATGGTTCGTGATCAGTTACTTGAACGTTTTGAAGTACAATGTGGTAAACATAGTTATAATTTTCCATTCTTACTTGGACAAGGAGTTTGGACGAATGGAGAAAAATTGAAACCTACAGATCGTCTTCGTAAAGTTTGGAAACATGGTTCTTTATCTACTGGTTTTATCGGTTTAGCAGAATGCTTAAAAGCGCTTACTGGTAAACATCATGGTGAAAGTGAAGAAAGCCAAAAATTAGGTTTGGAAATTATTAAGTTTATGCGTAATCGTTGTGATGAAAACTCTAAAAAATATAATTTAAACTTTACTTGTTTAGCAACACCAGCTGAAGGATTATCTGGTAGATTTACAAGAATTGATAGAGCTATTTATGGAAAAATTAAGGGTGTTACAGATAGAGAATACTATACTAATTCTTTCCATATACCAGTTTATTATCATATTAGCATTACTGATAAAATTGAAAAAGAAGCTCCATATCATGAATTTACTAATGGTGGACATATTTCTTATATTGAATTAGATGGTGATACTGCTTCTAATGTTGATGCTTTTGAACGTGTTATTCGTGTAATGAAAGAAGCTGGTATTGGATATGGTGCCATTAATCATCCAGTTGATCGTGATCCTGTTTGTGGATATGTCGGAGTGATTAATGATGTTTGTCCTAAATGTGGACGTCATGAATTTGAGGGTGTTCCGATTGAACAGATTACTTCTATTGATAATAATTGTTGTGAATAGTTTATATATATAATAAAGAAAAGAGGAGTGAAATATTATGGAAAAAATTATTGGTGAAGGACAAAAATTTGAGAGAATTAGACGTGTTACTGGATATTTAGCTGGAGATGTTTCTAGATTTAATAATGGTAAACGTGCAGAAGAAAGAGATCGTGTAAAACATTCAGGATTAAAAGAAATTATGTCTAAAGAAGGTAAGTAATATGAAAATTAGATTGGCTGCTTATCTGCAACCAGACTCTATTGTTGATGGTGAAGGAATTAGGACAGTTCTTTGGACACAAGGTTGTCCACATCATTGTGCTGGTTGTCATAATCCAGATACACATGATTTTGAGGGCGGAGCTTTGATAGATGTAGAAGATGTGATTTCTGAGCTAAAAAAAATAAAGAATCAAGATGGAATTACTTTGTCTGGAGGAGATCCTGTATGTCAAGCTGATGCTTGTTATGAAATTAGTAAAGCAGCACATGCCATGGGACTTAATGTCTGGTGTTATACGGGTTTTACTTATGAACAAATGTTATTAAATCCGAAAGCAAGACGCCTATTAGAACAAATTGATGTTTTGGTTGATGGAAAATTTATTTTAGAAGAGAAAAGTTATGATCTTTATTTTAGAGGATCTAGAAATCAAAGAATTATTGATGTAGCTAAAAGTTTAGAACAGCAACAAGTAGTTCTTATTGATAAATATATGAAAGATAAAGATTATCAGATAAGTTATAAGAAGCCAGATTATTTATTTATATAATCTGGTTTTTGATTTGACAAAATAGTCAAGATGAGTGTACAATCTATATATAAGATATGGAAATAGGATTAATGAAGAGGTGGAAAAAATGAAGAAAAATAGTAAGTTCAAGGGGAAAGTTGGTTTTATCATCGTTGGTTTTGCTGTTATTTTAATTGTGATAGGTGTGGTGATGGCTTTTTTACCTAAGGAAGATGCTACATCTAATTCTAAATCTAAATCTGAATCAGAGCCTACTGAGGAAATTACTAATGATAGTGTAGAGTTAGAAAAGGTTCATTGTTTAGATAGTTTATGTGTTGAGAATATGAATGTTTCTTATGATGAAGGACAAGGAGTAGGGTCTATTCAGTTTTTTATTCAAAATACTGGTGCTACCACACTTCCTGCAGGTTTTATAAAGGTTGTTTTTGATAATAATGCTCAGAATACTTTTATTTTACGCTACAGTGATTTTGCTCCAGAGAGTATTCAGTCTATAGAAATTGAGTTTACGGAAAAAGGTATTACTGAAACTACTGATTATCAATTACAATATTTGACAGATGAAGAGTTACAAACTGTTACTTCTTATTAGTGTTTCTTTGATAATGTAATTTAAACAGAAAGGGTGTATACCGATGATGTCTAAGAAAAAATTAAATGTTTATGGTTTTACTATGGTTGAGTTATTGACTACCATCCTTATTTTAGGCGTTTTAATGGGAGTTGCTATTGGGGCAGTGTCTTGGATTTTAGATGATGCTGATGAGAATTATTACGAAACTTTAGAGAAAGATATTGCCATGGGAGCTGAAAGCTATTATGCGTCGCATAGAGGTTCTTTGCCTAAATCTGTTGGTCAAAGTAGAACAATATTGATTAAGACTTTGGTAGATCAAGGATATCTTCCTGATGTTGTTGATCGTTCAAAAAAAGATTGTTCTCAGTCTGAAAAAAGTTATGTAAAAGTAACTAAGAGCTCAGAATCTAATTTTCGCTATGAAGTTTATTTAGATTGTCCTTCTTATAAAACGGAAGAGAGTGCTAGTGCTAAAACAGTTAATATTAATGTTTCCTTTAGTGCAGGTGCTAATCCTTCTGCTACTATTAATGTTAGTACTTCTAGTGATAATCAGATAGCAAGTTATCAATATTATATTATTCAGAATGGACAACAGGTATATATGTCTGAATCTATTACTGTTGGAAATTCGTCTAGTGTTAGTAGAAATGTTGATTTAACGGGTTATGCTCCAGGAAATATTAAAATTGTTGTTACGGCATATGATGTTCATGGAACTTCTAAAACGGTGACTAAAGAACAAAATTTATAAGTAATTTTAATTAAGGACTGATTATCAGTCTTTTTTTTTCTGAAAATACAACTCTGAAAAGGTGATAAATAATTATTAACATAAGAATAGTGTATTGTCTAATGCTTTTATCGAAAAGAGATGGATGTATATGTCTTATTGATTTCGTATGGATTCTACTGGGATTCTTATTTACAGAAAGGAAAACAACAGTAGCAATTATTAGATATTAAGTATGAGGGAAGGAAGGGTACTTGTCCTAGAAAGCAGAAATATACTTAAGAAGGATTAAGTTTACCTTATTCTTTTGTTCTTTGAAGTATAAAATGGAAATAGGTATTTTCCATTTTTTTCTTTTGTGATATGATTATACTAGAGGTAAATATATGAAGATACAAAGAGTTAAACCAAGCGAGAGAAATCATATTCATCAAAAATGGTATGAAAAAAGATTAATTTTTAAAAGTTTTATTTGTCTTATTTATTTAATTGTTATTACAATTTTAATTGTCTGTATTTATCAACTTTATAATGAAAAAAAAGAAGTTCTTCCTTGGAATGAAGTTGAGTCTGTTGACGATTATAGTTATATTACTATTTCTAGGATGAGTGAACGTTTTGCTTATTATCAAGATTCTAATAAGCAAATTCATTTTGTTATTGAACAAGAAGATACAGGTCTTTGGTATACTTATTTGATTGCTATTGATGCTGAGGATTACGATAAATATAAAGCAATTATTGATTATACTTATGAACGTACTGCAGAGGTTCCTGAACCAATCAAAGTATATGGTTATCCTGTTGTTATTGATGATAAGTTAAAAGAGTTAGCTATTCAAAATATTACTAATTTTGTTCCAGCTGAAAATGAGGTGGTTATAACAAATGAAAATTTTAATGCTTATTTAACTAATAGTTATTTAGATACAACGATTCCACAGAGAGAAGAGTTTAGTATTGTACTTTGTATTGTCATTATTATTTTACTTATTGTTTTATTTTTATTTATTATTACTTTATTTGATAGAGATAAGATTGTCTATCAAAAAGTAGAAGATGCTTATCATAAAAAGAAAAAATTATTTTCTGTTCAGCAGTAGTTGTTTGATAAAATATTTGTTTTCATATATACTAATATGGAAGGTGATTATATGCAATTTTTAGAAATTACAGAAGAAGAATATCGCAAATATTGGGAAAATCATCCTTTAAAAGCTTTCTTATCTGCTCCTGAGATTGGTGAGTTGCGAAAGAGCAATGGTTGGGATGTTTATTTTGTTGGTGTTAAGAAGAAAAGTGATGTTGCTGCAGCTGCAATGATTGTTTCTCATAAGCGTCATTTTGGTAAATATGAGTTTTATGCTCCTAGAGGAGTTTTAGTTGATTATGAGGATAAAGAGTTATTGAATTATTTTTTGAAAGAAATAAAAAAGTTTGTTAAAGAGCATCATGGTTATATCTTTAGAATGGATCCTTACGTTATTTATAAAGAAAGAGATATTGATGGTAATATTGTAGAAGGTGGAGAAGACCATAGTAATGTTGTTTCTTTCTTAGAAGAGTTTGGATTTAAAAAAGTAAGTATTCCAGAAATGGAACAGGTTGGATGGATGTTTTCTCTACCTTTAGAAGGAAAGAGTCGAGAACAAATATTAAAAGAGATGAAACCTAATACTAGGAATACGATTCGTAAGACGGAGAAAATTGGTATTACAGTAAAAGAGTTAGGATATGATGAGTTAGATCATTTTCAAAATATTATGGTAGAGACGGGAGAGAGAAAGAATTTTTCTATTCGTAGTGTTGATTATTATCAAAAAATGTATGAACTGTTTCATGATAAGGGTGAAGTTAAATATTATGTTACAGAATTAGATTTGGTAAAATATAAGGAAAAATTAGAAGAAGATAAAAAAATTGCTACTCAAAAGTTGGATAGTCTTAGTGATGCAAAATATAATGATGGACAAAGGAAAAATCTAGAGAATGAAATTGTGTCATATGAGAAGAGAATTAAAGAAGCAGAAGATATTAGAAAAGAGAAAAATACGGATGTTATTACTTTATCAGGTTCTATGTTTATGATTATAGAACCGGAGGTTATTTATTTATCTAGTGGTAATTATGAAGAGTTTATGAAGTTTAATTCACAGTATTTATTACAATGGATGATGATTCAGTACGGGATAGAACATGGGTTTAAGAAACATAATTTTTATGGTATTCCTGCAAATATTAATGAACATCCAAAAGATTATGGAATTTATGAGTTTAAACGAGGATTTAACGGTATTGTAGAAGAATTAATTGGAGAGTTTGAACTTCCTATTACTTGGCATTATTATTTGATTAAGTTTATTCATAAAATCAGAAAATAATTGAAGAAGTTGTAGACTTCTTTTTTTCTTGTTCTTTTGTTCTTTTTCTGATATTATATATAGTACTTTTAATAAGGGGGATAATTATGAAGGGTGATTATATAACATTTGCTCAAAAAATAATAGAAGGTAGATGTTCTACTAATAATGGTAGGGATATTTATCATTCTACGTCGTTTATTTATAAGACTACTAATGAGGATATGCAATACTATCAGAAATATTTGAAAAATTGTGATAGAGCTTTAACTGTTATTTCTTCGTCAGAACAAGTTTTTAATCAGGTTGTTGAGGGAACTTCTAATATTGATATTTTTGATATCAGTGTTTTTCCATATTATTATTTTACGTTAAAAAGGGCGGGTATTCTTTCGTTTTCTCGAGTAGACCAATATTGTGATTTTTTCTATGGTGATAGTGATGTAGAGCGGGATGATTATTATGATGATATGTATGATAAAATGAGAAAGTTTCTTGATTCTGATTCCAAACAATTTTGGGATAGTCTATTTTCTTTTTATGATTGGTCTGATATTTATCACTCTATGTTATTTTCTAGTGAACCTTATACATTAAAACGTGTTATTAATAGAAATAAGCATTTACAACCAGCAGAATATTTAAAATTACATGATACTATTTCTAAAGTTAACTTCACTCCTTATATAGGTGATATTAATTATTTGGTAGAACAATTGTCATCTTCTTATGATATCGTTAATTTGTCTAATATTTCTATTTATCAATCTGTTGTTACTTATCAAGAACTGTTAGGGAAGATTCCTTTAAAAGATGATGGTCAAATATTAAGTTATTTTTATCAAATCGATGATAATGTAAGAGATGCTTTTCAAAATTTAAATCCAGTCTATGATGTTTTTCCAAATCATAATGGTGTTATGATATATCAAAAAAGATACAAGTAGTTAGTTACTTGTATTTTTTGCATTCAATGATATAGTTTTTACTTTTTGTTTCTTTTTTGATACCTATATATTGATATTTACCATAGCGTCTCACACTAAAGGTGTCATTTTCTTTTAGTTGGTAGGAGTTATTTTTTAATATTTCATAATTTAATATAATTTCTTTATTTTTTATTTTTTCTATAACATTTGGTCTACTTGTTTGTATTAATCTAGAAATTACTGTATCGATTCTAGTACTTGATGCAATAATTTCTATTGTTTCAAATTCTTTGCGATAATCTTTTAAAGTGTCTAGAGGTACTTCTATTAATTCTATATGAGTGTTTTTAATCATTAATAAGTTGTTTTTAATATAGGGAGCAATATTTTCTAATACATAAATATAATAATGATTATTGGTGATTACTATGTCTCCAAATAGTTCACTTGTAATGTTTAGAGAAAAGAGTGTGCCTAGTATTTCTCGGTGTTCTAGAGGTACTTTTGATTTTATTTCATATAGAATTACTTTTGGTTCTTCTTTTATATAATAAATATTTTTTTCGCTATCAGGATATGGTTTATATATTTGGTATGATTCTTTTTTTAGTTTTCTTGCAAGTTCTAGTTGTTCTTTGGGATCTAAGAAAAAGGTTGCTTCTTTTCTATATAGACGGTTTAGATTTTTTTCTATTTTGTACATAGTATCACCTTTACTCTGTCTTTTTTTCTTTTTCCATTATCTTTCTATATTCTGCCATTGTTTTTTCAGGAAATAATTTAATTTTCTTTTTTTCTCTTAATATTTTTAATTCTCTTTTTAGATAGTAGTGATTAAATCCAGGATTTTCGTTTTCTAATTCTTCGATGTATTGTGTTACTAATGCTAAGTTTTCTAAAGAGATTTCTTTTGTTCCATTTTCTATTACACTTTGATAGAAAGAATAGGTTTGTACTGTGTTTTCATCATATACTTCTTGTACTACTGGTTCGAATAATTCGTAATATAGATTTTTCTCCCATTTGAAGCCATCTGTTGTATCATAGACGAAACTTCCTTTTTCTACCCAGGAATGGTTTGGATATTCATCATTCTTTTTAATACAGTTAATATCTCCGTGTACTAGATGAAAATGATCCATTCCTCTTGTTAAATTTACGGAACATACATAGCATTCTCCTTTACATAGGAAATTTGTAAATAGAAGAATTGTAATTGGTATGCCATTAAAAGTTTGTTTTCTTAAATTATCAATTAATTCTTCTTCATAAGGTTCTATTTTGTGTTCATTATAGGCTTGTACTAATAAGTCTTTGGTTATTTCCATAGTATCCTCCTTTTTTCTTGCATAGTATACCATACTTTTTAGGAGAGGAAAAGTATTTAAAATAGTTTTGATATTTATGTTATAATAAAAAAAACAAGTGGTGAAGTTTATGCAGGATTATATTAGTAATTTAGAAGATTGGTTTTTAGAAAATAGGCGGATTCTTCCTTGGAGAAGAGATAAAAATCCTTATCATGTATGGATATCTGAAGTGATGCTTCAACAGACTAGAATTGAGGCAGTAATTTCTTATTATGAGAGATTTATGAAAGAGATTCCTACTATTTCTTCTTTAGCGAATGTAGATGAGGATAAGTTGTTGAAGTTATGGGAAGGACTTGGTTATTATAATAGAGCTCGTAATTTGAAGAAGGCAGCGATTAAGATTATGGAAGAATATGATGGAGTATTTCCTACTACTTATTCTGAGATTATTAAATTGCCTGGGATTGGTGAGTATACTGCTAGTGCCATATCATCTATTTGTTTTGGAGAGAAGCAAGTTACCATAGATGGAAATGTTATGAGAGTATTTACTAGGTTTTATAATGATACTTCTAATATTTCTAAAAGTAGTACTAGAATAATGATTCATGATAGATTACTTTCTATGATGTCTTTTGATCCTGGATATTTTAATGAAGGGATGATGGAGTTAGGAGAAGTTATTTGTATTCCTAATGGTATGCCAAAATGTGACGTTTGTCCTTTGAGAGATGGTTGTCAGTCTTATAAAAATAGTAATTATTATTTTTTCCCTGTAAAAGATGAGAAAAAGTTGAAAGAAGAAGTAGAGATGACTGTAATTATTCCTATTTGGGAGGGGAAGACTTTAGTTAGAAAGAGAAGAGAAGTAGGACTTTTACATAATTTGTATGAATTTCCTAATGTTGTTGGAAATAAGGGTGTGGAGGAAGTAAAAGCTATTTCAGAAGAGTTTGGTAAAGTAGCAAATATTAAGAAGAGTATTTGTTATACTCATGTGTTTACACATAAAAAGTGGAAGATGCAAGCGTATTTTGTTTTTTTAGAAAGTGTAAATTGTCAGGATATGTTTTATCGTATTGCTGATGTTGAAGAGCGTTTTGCTTTACCAACAGCATTTAGTCCATTTTTATATCAGTTGAAGGAGGAGTTAATATGAAGATAGTATCATGGAATGTTGCGGGAATTCGGGCATGTCTAAAGAAAGGCCTTAGTGATTTTTTTGATGATGTTGATGCTGATATTTTTTGTATGCAAGAAGTAAAAGCATTAGAAGAACAATTTGATTTTAGACCAGAAGGTTATACTATGTATTTATATCCAGCAGAGCGTAAGGGATATTCTGGTACTCTTATTTTTAGTCGAGTTGAACCTATTTCGGTTAGTTATGGAATAGGAGATAAGGAATATGATAGTGAAGGTCGTAATATTACCTTAGAGTTTGATTCCTTTTATTTAGTTAATTGTTATGTTCCTAATGTAAAACGTGATTTATCTAGGATGGACTCTCGTATGCGTTATGAAAAGTTGTTTTTATCTTATATAAAAAAGTTAGAAGAAGATAAGCCAGTCGTCTTTTGTGGTGATATGAATGTTGCTCATGAAGAGATAGATATTAAGAATGCTAAATCTAATATAGGCAATGCTGGATTTACTTATGAAGAACGTGGTAAGTTTAGTGAGTTATTACAAGCTGGATTTATTGATACTTTTCGTTATTTATATCCTGACATGAGAGATGCTTATACTTGGTGGAGTTATATGAAAGGTGTTAGAGAGAGAAATATTGGTTGGAGAATTGATTATTTTGTAGTATCTAATTCATTTATTTCTAAAGTTAAGGATAGTCTTATTTATAAAGATATTTTAGGTAGTGATCATTGTCCTATTGGACTTATTATTCAGGAGTAAGTATGAAAGAATTTTTTAAAAATATTAAGTTGGTTTGAAAGATATTTTAGTAAAAAAGTATAAATAATCTTTTATTATATGATATAGTTATTTTAGGTGATGTTATGAGAAGAGATAAGATTAATTATTATTTAGATATTGCAGAAAGTGTTGCGGAACGGGGTACATGTTTGAGACGTAACTGGGGTGCTATTATTGTTAACCATGATGAGATTGTGTCTACTGGATACGTGGGTGCTCCTCGTGGTAGAAAGAATTGTTGTGATTTAAAGTATTGTATGAGAGAGAAGCTTAAGATACCTAGGGGAGAACGGTATGAGATGTGTCGTAGTGTTCATGCAGAACAGAATGCAATTATTAGTGCTGAAAGACGTGATATGCTTGGTTCTACTTTGTATTTAGTAGGAATCAGTTATGATGACGGTAGTTATGTAGAGAATGCTAGACCTTGTGCTATGTGTAAAAGAATGATTATTAATGCGGGTATTAAACAAGTTGTTGTTCGTGATACTAAGGATAAATATACTATTATTGATGTATCTGAATTTATTGAAAATGATGAAACATTAGAGGGAGTATTAGGTTATTAGTGTTCCTTTCTTTTTTTCTTTACACATACCCTAGTATGGTATATAATTAAATTGGTGATGATATGAAGAAAACTTATCGGACAGAGGATGAGAAAAGACAATTGATTCATAGATTAAATCGTATTTCTGGTCAAGTAGAAGGAATTAAACGGATGATAGAGGATGATCGCTATTGTGATGATATATTAACACAGCTTTCAGCGATAGATAAAGCAGTAAAGAGTTTATCATCTCTTATTTTGGAAAAGCATTTGTATTCTTGTATTAAAAAAGAAGTGGCAGAGGGAAATTTAGAGGTTGTAGATGAAGTAATGCAGTTGTTTAGGAGGTATTCTTCATGAAGAAAGTACAATTAAAAGTAGATGGTATGACTTGTAGTGCTTGTTCTAGTGGACTTGAGAAATATTTAGTGAAACAAAAAGGAATATTGTCTGCTTCTGTTAATTTAATATTGGGAATGGTTACGATAGAGTGTGATGACTTATCTATTAGTGAACTTCAAAATTATATTGTGCAAGCTGGTTTTTCTAGTCCTGGGGAGTATTCTTATACCGATGATAGTAAAGTATATAAACTTGAAAAACGTAATTTGTTTATTTTTGGGATTTTACTTATTTTATTGATGTATGTTTCCATGGGGCATATGTTGTCTTTACCTATGATATTTTCTCATACGGAATATCCTGTTCTTTATGGTTTAATATTATTATTTATTTCTTCTTTTTTTTTAATTTATGGTTTTGATATTTTAAAAAGTGGATTTTTGAATTTGTTACATTGTATGCCTAATATGGATACTTTGGTACTTTTTAGTGTGTTTTTTAGTTTTTTTTATAGTATTTATAGTTTTATACAGATATGTTTTGGTAATACTTTATTTTTACATGAGTTATATTTTGAGTCTGTTGCTATGGTTATTTATTTTGTTAAACTTGGTAGGTTTATCGAAAATATTAGTAAGAATAAAACTACTAGTGCCATTCAGAATCTAGTAACGATTACGCCTAAGAAGGCAGTTATGAAAAAGGGTGATGATTTTGTTTCTGTTACCTTAGATGAAATAAAGTTAGATGATGTTTTAGTTTGTAGAGCTAATGAGAAGTTTGCTGTTGATGGTGAAGTTGTTACTGGAGAGGCCTATGTAGATGAAGCGTTTATTACTGGTGAGAGTGTTCCTGTTTTAAAGAAGAAAGGTAGTATTGTGCTTGCTGGTTCTATGAATTATGATGGAGTAGTTGAGTATAAAGCAAAAAAAATTGGTAAGGAATCTACTGTTTCTAATATTGTTAGTATGGTTGTTGAGTCTTTAGGAAAGAAGAATAAAATAGAGAGAATTGCAGATAAGATTAGTAGTTATTTTGTACCGTTTATTGTTATTGTTTCAGTTGTTACTTTTGTTATTAAGTTATTATTGGGATTCGATTTTGCTGCTAGTTTTCATGCTTTTGTTACGGTGTTAGTAATTGCTTGTCCTTGTGCATTAGGTCTTGCGGTTCCGTTAGTTATTAGCGTCAGCTATGGTCTTTGTGCGAAGAAGGGTATTGTTGTGAAATCGGGAGAAGTATTGGAAGAAATGAGACATGTCGATAGAGTGGTATTTGATAAGACTGGAACTCTTACTTATGGTAAGTTACAGGTCTATCAAGTATTTTCTTATCTTGATAGCTCTTATTCTATTTTAAGAGTGGTAGAGAGCTTAGAGGGTTGTTCTACTCATCCTATTGCTTCTGCTTTTTCTAAGAAGGATTTACTTTCTGTTTCTAATTTTTCCGATATTCCTGGTATGGGAATTGAAGGAGTGATTGATTCAGAACATTATTATGTAGGAAATAAGAAATTATTAAAGAAATTAGGTATTTCTGATTTTCATGAAAAAGATTATAAGGAATTAGTAAGTGCAGGATGTAGTATTTTATATTTAGTAAAAGAAGGGAAAGTTGTTGGATTGATTGGTGTTCGTGATACAGTTCGTCCTGATATGAAAAGTGTTATTTCTCATTTGGAAGGTTTAGGTATTACTACAGTGATGCTTACTGGTGATAATTTAGATACTGCTAGAATTGTTGCGAAGGAGTTAGGTATTAGTGAAATTCATGCCGATGTCTTACCGAAAGATAAAGCATCTATTATTCAAGGGTTTGTTGCTTCAGGTAATAAAGTTGTCATGGTTGGTGATGGTGTGAATGATGCTGTTGCGTTAGTAGAAGCTACTGT
>CALVJR010000016.1 GCA_944332295.1 uncultured Bacilli bacterium
TAACGCCACCGCTTCTTCAGCTCTCACCCGCATAGCGGGTGGTTTTGTCCTGTTCCTATCCCGGAACATAATAAAAAACTGCGATTACTCAGCAGTTTCTTGTTTATCAAATCCATATTTTTTGTTGAATTTATCAACACGACCAGCACGTGATGCTCTACTTTGTTTTCCAGTATAGAATGGATGACATTTAGAACATACTTCAACACTGATACTATCTTTTGTTGATTTACAAGTAAAAGTTTCTCCACATGCACAAGTTACTGTACAATCTTTTACTTCTGGATGTATTCCTTTTTTCATATTATCTCTCCTTCCGCCATGACTTTTTCAGTCATAGTAATTCAATAGCGTTATTAGTATATCAATTATTTTTTTCTTTTGCAAGTTTTTTTAATACTTCTTTTGAAATTTTCTCATATGCTTCTTTACTAGGAAATATACTATTCGGATTTAAAAAATCCTTTGATGTTACTATTTCAGAAGTAGAGATATAGGATATTTCATCTATCTTTTGATATGATGTATTTAACTTTTTTA
Source organism: uncultured Bacilli bacterium (assembly GCA_944332295.1). Classification (GTDB taxonomy): domain Bacteria; phylum Bacillota_I; class Bacilli_A; order RF39; family UBA660; genus Faecimonas. The sequence goes on from CALVJR010000016.1 coordinate 541, forward strand.
TTCCTTCTCTTATATAAGTATTTTGAATTGGAATTTCTGGATAGCCTATGATATAAATTTTTTTTGGATAATATTTCTTTATTTCTTTAATTAATTTTTCTAGATTTTCTTCTATATCACTCACTATTTTGTTTAATTCATATTCATTCATATTTGGTGTTATGGCAATATGATAAACCAAATCATTTAACCCTACTGTCATAGTGATTAAATCTGACTCTCTTAATATTTGTTTAATATTTCTTTCTATATTATTTACTGTTATTTTTTCATTAGTTACAATGGTTTCATATAAACGTTCTACTGATTGATTTTTATCAGAAAAATCTTTTATATATAATTTTAACTTTTTTTCTTTTTGTAGTTTATCTTTAATAAAATCACTGTATCCATAATCAATTTCTCCGTAAGAATTAATGCCTAAGGCATATCCATCACCTAATGAGGTATAATTAAAATAGTGATTATGGTTTGCTTTATATATTAAAAATATCATCAAGATTACTAATAGAAAAATAATTAGTTTATAATGTTTTTTTATCATAGTGCCTCCCTAATAAAAAAAGAAATATAACTAATTCATTATATTTCTTTAATACTTATTTTAGCACCTACACTAGTTAATTTTTCTACGATTTGTTCATAACCTCTTAATATATGTTCTGCATTTGTAATAGTTGTTTTTCCTTCAGCTAGAAGTCCTGCTGCTACCATAGAAGCACCTGCTCTTAGGTCTGTTGCAACTACAGAAGTTCCTTTTAATTTACTTGGTCCTATAATAGTGGCGGTTTGATTTTTTACGGTTACATCTGCACCTAAATCTTTTAAATATGGAATGTGCATAAATCGGTTTTCAAAAATTGTTTCTGTTACTTTGGATTTTCCTTCACATTGTGTTAATAGCACTGAAAATGGTTGCTGTAGGTCTGTTGGAAATCCTGGATATACTAGCGTTTTTATGTTTGTTGACTTATAATGGTCTGATTTTGATATTAATACATAATCTGCTCCTACTTCTACATCTGTGCCAATCTCTTCTAATTTAGAAAGTAGTGAGTCTATATGTTCTGGGATAATATTATCTACTTTTATATTTTTTCCACATAATGCCCCTATAATAATATAGGTTCCGGCTTCAATTCTATCTGGTATTACCTCATGAAAACATTTATGTAGGTAATCTACTCCTTCAATTTTTATCGTAGAAGTTCCTGCTCCACTAATACGAGCTCCCATGTTGTTTAAAAAAGTCGCAACATTTACTATTTCAGGTTCTTTTGCGGCATTATCAATTACTGTTGTTCCTTTGGCTTTTACTGCTGCTAACATAATATTTATTGTTGCTCCTACTGATGCAATATCTAAATAAATATTAGCTCCTTTTAATTCTTTTGCTTCTACAATATATTTATTTTTTTCATTGGTTACTGTTGCTCCTAGTGCTTCGAATCCTTTTAGATGAAGATCAATTGGTCTTGCTCCTATTGAACATCCTCCTGGAAAATATAGTACGGCTTTTTTATATTTTCCTAATAGAGCTCCCATGAAATAATATGATGCACGTAATTTTTTAGAGTATTTTTCATCTATTTCAATATTTTGCATATTTTTAGGATTGATAATAATACTTTCGCTTGCTCTTTTTACATCCACATTTAACTCTTTTAAAATATCACATAATGCTTCTGTATCCGTGATTTCAGGGATATTACAAATTGTTGCCTCTTCGTCTGTTAAAATGGCTGCGGGAATTAGGGCAACTGTTGCATTTTTTGCACCAGAGATTCTAATGGTTCCACTTAATTCCCTGTTTCCTTCTATCTCCATGATTTTCATATCTTTACCTCCTATCGGCTTTACTATATTTTATAGCTTTGTCCCAAATAGAGTTACTATTTCAGCTATTCTATTTTTCATTGCAGCTTCTCCACTACCGATAATTTTTCTAGGATCATATACTTCTTTGTTTTCATCCAAAAATTTTCTTACAGCTTTGCTCCAAACAGATTGTAACTCTGTGTTAATATTAATTTTTGATATTCCACAAGAAATTGCTTTCTTTATTTTATCATCGGGTATTCCTGTTCCTCCGTGCAATACTAGAGGAATTGGTAAGTTTTCATTTATAACTGCCATTGTTTCAAAATCTAAGTTTGGTTCTCCTTTATAAAATCCATGTACACTTCCTAGTGCTGGTGCTAGAGAATCGATTCCTGTATTTTTATATAAAGTTAGACAGTCATCTAGCGTTGCATTTGTTGAAGTTGATGTAATGTTATCTTCCGTTCCACCAATGTGCCCTACTTCTGCTTCTACACTTACTCCTCTTTCATGAGCATAATCTACTACTTCTTTGGTAATTCTTATATTTTCTTCTAATTCATGACGTGAAGCATCAATCATTACAGAAGTGAATCCAGCATCTATCGCTTTAATACATGCTTCTTTTGTACTACCATGGTCCACATGTAGACATACTGGTATCGTTACATTTAAATCTTTCATAAGACCTTTAACCATTCCTACAACAGCATCATATCCGCCCATGTATTTTGCTGCACCTTCACTAACTCCTAGAATTACTGGCACTTGTAATTCATTACATTTTTCTAAAATATACTTTGTCCATTCCAAGTTATTTATATTAAGATGAGGAACTGCATACTTTCCTTTTTTTGCATTCATTAACATTTCATTAAAATTAACTAACATAATACGCCACCTTCCATATATATCATAAGCAATATTCGATTGTTTGTCAAAAGAAAAAGAAAGAATCGGGCTTTCTTACTTTATTTTGTAATAAAATATAGATAATAATTACATTTTTCTTCCTTATATTTAAAATAATATTTATTAATTTATTTGTTTAATTAAACTATTAAACATTTTCTTTTATTTCTATTACTTTTCTGTTATTTTATCTTGTTTTTATTATGAGTTTATGTTAAAAAAATAAGTATTTTAAACCTAACAGTAGTAATATAATAATACCAATATATTCTGACTTCTTTTCAAATTTTGTTGCTATTTTATCTCCGATATTTATTCCTAGGAATGTAAAGCTCATACTTGTTATTGCAAAAATGAGGCATGCTGTCATAATTGTTTTTGAAGTTAGTGATAAGGCTATTCCTACAGAGAAGCTATCTATACTTACTGTGAATGCAAATATAATAATTGATAAAAGATTGGTTATTGTTCCCTTTTTTTCGTCATTTCTTGATACAAACATTTCTATTGCTAGAATTAAGAAAATGATTCCTACTAGATAGTTTGCTTTTGCAATGTAGTTCAGTAATAATTCTGTTCCTAATATGGCTCCTAAATGTGGCATTATATAATGAAAAACTCCTACAGTTAGACTTAGTACTATTTTTTTCTTTAACTGAATTTGCGTTGTACCATATGCTAATGCGAGGGAAAAAGCATCCATACTTAGTCCTAAAGCTATAAAAAAATATATAAGGATATCGTTCATTTTTCTCACCTTATATATTTTATTTCTTATATGTATTAAAAATACTTATCAATTAATTCTTTTACAAAAGTTGTATACTCTACATTCTCTGATTCTTCTTCTGTATCTAATAAGCATAGTGGAGGAAATAATACACACCAGAAGTTTTCTCCTAAACCATTTCCTAAGGTAATTACTAGAGATTCATACTCTCCCTCTTCATAGACAACTCCTTTATATTCCTTTTCTGGAAAGTAATTCATTCCATAATCTATAGTAAAACTCTGATTACTTTGATTTTTATCTAATGTTTCTTTTACTATTTCTGAAAATTCAGGAATTTTATTTTTTATATTTTTTCTGGAGTTCTCTAATGTATTATCTAGTACTGTCAATTTTCTTATTTCGCCATTTAAATTATCTACTACCTTCTTTTTTATTGTTTGATCTTTTTGTTCATTACTGTTTGCTATTACTCTAAAACGAATGGCTTCTTTTGGTATTACTACTTTTTCTTCTTTATTAATTGCTAATATTGTGACTACGATTGCTAAAATAATGACTAATTTTTTCATTGTCATTCCTCTCTTTCAATTACATAATGAGAGGAAGTTTGATTTTTTATACAACTTTTTTTATTTTTTAGAAGCCTTTTCTTATAAAAATCATTCTATCTTTTCCTGATAAGTCTTTTTTTGATTCTATTTTTACGTTTGTTAGATATTTTTTTATTAATGATTCTATTGCATCTTTTTGAGTCATACCTATCTCAAATGCTACTAGGCATTTTTCTTTCATATGTGGGCTGATGTTTTCTAATATTTTTTGATAACAATCTAGTCCTTCTTTTCCCGCATATAAAGCAAGATGTGGTTCATTATTTTTTACGATATCTTCTATTTTTTCTTCTGTTTTAATATATGGTGGATTACTAATTATTACATCATATTTTTTTTCAACAGCAGAAAACATATCACTTTCTATGATATTAGCCTTTGAATTTAACTTTCCACAGTTTATGTTAGTAACTTCTAAGGCATCTTTACTAATATCTATTAAATCCACAGAATTTGTGGAAACTTTTTTTTCTAATGTTAAACCTATTACTCCACTTCCTGTTCCCAAATCAATAATATCCACAGGATTTGTGAAAAACTCATTTATATATTTTATGGTATTTTCCACAAGTTCTTCTGTTTCAAATCTTGGTATTAATACTCTTTCATCAATATAAAAATCGTTTCCATAAAAATTAATATGACCTAATACATATTGTAATGGTTTGTTTTCCTCTAAGGCTTTGATTTCTTTTTTTAATAATTCTACTTTTTCTTCACTTACTTCGTCACTTAAATGATTCAAAAGTTCTAGTGGATTACAATTTAATAATTCTGCAATTAATATCTTGGCATGGTCGGAATGAATGTGTCCTTTAGCAAAAAACAGAAGATTTTCTACTGTCATACCTCTTCTGTTTCTCCTTTTAATTTTCTTTTTTGATCTTCTTGAATTAATGCATTAATTACATCATCTAGGTCTCCATCCATAACGCGATCTAGATTTTTCGTAGTAAATCCAATTCTATGATCTGTTACTCTGTTTTGTGGATAATTATAAGTTCTTATTTTTTCTGCACGGTCTCCTGTTCCAATTTTACTTCTTCTTTCTGCACCGGCTGCTTCTTGTTGCTCTCTTAATTGCATTTCATAAAGTCTTGTTTTTAATACTTTCATTGCTTGTTCTTTGTTTTGAATTTGACTTCTTTCATTCTGACAAGTTACTACCGTATTGGTAGGTAAATGGGTAATTCTTACAGCTGAATCTGTTGTATTTACTCCTTGTCCTCCACATCCACTAGAACGATAAATATCGATTCTTAAATCGCTTGGATTAATTTCAATTTCAATATCTTCATCTGCTTCTGGCATTACTAAAACAGTCGCAGTTGATGTTTGAAGCCTTCCATTTGCTTCTGTTACTGGTACTCTTTGTACTCTATGAGATCCACTTTCATATTTTAGTAAAGAATAAGCATTTGTTCCTTTTACAATAAACTCTATTTGACTATATCCTCCAGCAGTTCCTTCTACAGAGTTATATACTTGATATGTGAATCCTTTCTTTTCAGCATATCTTGTATACATTCTGAATAAATCTCCTGCAAAAATATTTGCTTCATCTCCACCAGCAGCGCCACGAATTTCTATTACCACATTTTTTCCGTCATTAGGATCTTTAGGTATTAATAATATTTCTAGTTCTCCATCTAATTTTTCTTTTTCTTCTTCTAAATCCTTTAATTCTTCTTTGGCCATTTCTCCTAATTCAGGGTCTTTTGTCATCTCTTTTGTAGACTCTATTTCTTCTAGCACTTTTTTATATTTTTTATAGCATGTAACAACATCTTCTAGAGCCGCTATTTCTTTTGAGTACTCTCTTGTTTTTTTTATATCACTTAGTATTTCTGGTTTTGTTAATTCTTCTTGTAAATGATTATATTTTTCTAACGTGGCTTCTAATCTTTCTATCATGTTCTCACCCTTTCCTTGGTAATCACTGGTATTATACCATATTTCTTTTAAGAAAAAAACTAGATTATTGTTCTAGTTCTAATTCATCTTCATCAATTACTACCAAATCTTTTAATTCTTCATTTGTATCTTCATCATATTCTTCATCTGTATCATCATAATCATCTTCTTCAATATCTTCTTCTTGGTCTAATTGTTCTGAATCTGCATCCGTTTCTTCTTCCTCTTCATCATCTTCATCAGTTACTTTTACAACTTTATCAGATGTATGACGACTTCTTAAATCCCAGGTACCATCATCTAATAGGATAAATCTCTTATCTGTTGATAATGCTGTATAATAATCTCCTATTTTAGTTTCAAATACACTATCTGGTAATTCTAATAATTTGATTATTTTTTTAAATAATTCTGCTGTATTTAAAGGCTTTTTGTTTTCCTCTAAAATCAAATTGGTAATATCTTTATTCGATAATAATTCTAAATCTTCTTTCTTCATTTTACTAAGACTCATATTGCCCTCCTATATTCAAAACATTATATGCTAAAATTTCTAATTTGTTATAGTAAAAAAATTACCAATAAACTTATAACATATATCTTCTATACATGCAACACTTTTTTACATTTTTTCTGGAACTTTTATTGCTAGCATGTCTAATAGCATTATGTTTATATCATAGACAATTTTTGTTAAAGTTAACCAAGATTTTTGAAGTTCTTCATCTTCTTCAGTTAAAATTTTGTTTTCTGAATAAAATTTATTATATAAAGATGTTAATTTGTAGATATATTCTGTAATATCATTTAGGCTTTTTGAGTCTAGTGCTTTGTCTAAAATAATTGGTAGTCTTAGTATTGTTAACGATAATTCTTTTTCTGTTTCTGTTTTAAATTTTGTGATTTCTCCTATTTTTAGATGAGCACCTTTTTCTAAAAGGGATTTCATACGGATTGTTGAATAAAGAAGGTAAGGTCCTGTTTTGCCATCTAAATCTGAGAATTTTTCAGGGTCAAAGATATAATCTGTTCCTCTAAATGGTAAAAGATCTGCATATTTTAGTGTTGCGATTGCTATTGTTTTTGCTACACTTTCTCTTTTTGCTTCTTCTACTGTATCCGGATTAATTCTTTTTCTAGTTTCTTCTTCTACTAAAGAGATTAAATCCTTTAGACTCATGACTCCACCGTCTCTTGTTTTAAATGGCTTTCCATCGGTTCCATTCATTGTTCCAAAACCAATAAATTCTAAGTTTACTTTATCATCTACTAATTTTGCTTTTCTTGCTGCACGGAACACTTGATCAAAATGTAGTTCTTGTCTTGCATCTACACAGTACCAGATTTCATCTGGATTAATTTCTTCTTTTCTTTGAAGAATAGTGGCTAAATCAGTCGTTTCATAAGAGATAGTCCCATTGGAACGTTTAAATAATAATGGTGGCATAGGAGATGTGTCTTCGTCTTCTTTAACTTCTACAATTAAAGCTCCTTCACTTTCTTTTAACACATTCTTTTCTTCATATATTTTTGTTAAATCTGCTATATATTCTGCTGCATCGCTTTCCCCTAACCATAAGTCAAAATCAACATTTAACATGTCATAGACTTGTTTAATATCCGCTTTGGAAATTTCCACTACTTTTTTCCATAAATCATAATATCCTCGGTCATGATTTTGAACTTTAAACGTAATTTCTCTTGCTTCTTCTAGATATTCTTCATCTTCTTTTGATTTTGTTGAAGCATAAGGATAAATTTCTTCTAAATCTTTATTTGTTACTGGTAGTTCTACTTCACTATAATCTCCAGTATAATTCTCATCAAAATAGGCTAGGTTTGGATATCTTTTCTTAATTTCTAATATTACTAATCCTAATGGTCTTCCATAGTCTCCTAAGTGAGCATCCCCTATTACTTCATATCCTAATGTTCTTGCTAGACGTTTTAGAGCTTCTCCAATATTGGCACTTCTTAAATGACCTACATGAAGAGCTTTGGCAACATTTGCGCCTCCATAATCTAATACTACTGTTTTCTTTTCTCTTTTATCAATATTTAGACTTTTATCTTCATATATTTTTGTTAATAAGCTTCCTAGATATTCATCGGTTAATTTAATATTAATAAATCCTGGTCCTGCTATATTTAAATTTGTAAATCTAGTATCTTTTTCTAATTCTTTTACAATATCTTCTGCAATTACTCTAGGAGATTTTTTGTAAATTTTTGCAAGATTCATCGCATCATTTAACTGAAACTGACCTAAATCTCTTCTTCCTGATGGTTGAAGTATTAAGTTCTCTACTTTATAGCCTGCATTCTCAACAATTTTTTTGATATCATTATTTAATTCTCTTATTATACTCATTTATATCACCTCTAATTTATATTTATATTCATCATTTTCTAATACATAATTAATTTCAATGTTTTGATTTTCTTTGTCTATTTTTCTTGTTTTTAGATTTAATTCTAATGTTTTCTGTAGGCTTTTTACAGTTACTATTCCTTTTGTTTCCTTTTCTTCATCAAATGTGTATTCCATAAATATTTTTTCATTTTCTCGTCGGAGTCTTTGATTCGTTAATTCTATTTTTGACGTTGTTTTGTCTTCTTCTTTATATACAATACTATTTTCTTCAGGATGATAAATTGCATTATATGTCTTTTCATCTGTTGTCTCTGGTGTTATTAAAGTTACTTTTATCGTTATTTTTGGCATTTTTTTCATCCCTTTCAATTTCTATTAGATTATAACATAATTTTTTTCTTTTTCATAATTCTTTTAAATTTACGTTTTTATACATATTTTTTCTTTGAAGCTAAATAATAATAAAGAAAGGACTGATTCCATGCGTTTTTTGAAGAAATTAGGAAAAATTATGCTCTTTTTACTTGCGATAGGAATCATTGGAGTGATAGGGATTAAAATATATATTAAACTATCTCCTAAAGTGGAAATTAATTCTACTAATAGTGTTTTTTTGTATGATAAAGAGGAAGAGGTCTTTTTTCAAGGAAACGAATCTAATTCTTGGATTTCTTTAGATGATATTTCACAATATGTTATTGATGCTACTATTTATACCGAAGATAAGAATTTTTATAAACATAATGGATTTGATTATTTACGAATATTAAAAGCTTTTTATGTTAATTTAACATCTGGTTCTACACAACAGGGAGCATCTACTATTACTCAACAGTATGCTAAAAACTTGTTTTTGTCTTTTGATAAGACTTGGAAGAGAAAATGGGATGAAATGTGGTATACCATGAAAATAGAAGCAAATTATTCAAAAGATGAAATTTTAGAAGGATATTTAAATACCATTAATTATGGACATGGAATGTATGGAATCGAAAACGCTAGTAAATATTATTTTGGAAAAAGTGCTAAAGATTTGGATTTGGCGGAAGCAACTATTCTTACTGGTATTCCTAAGTCCCCTTCTAATTATTCTCCTCTTGTTAACTTAGAAAAAGCGAAAGAAAGACAATTATTAATATTAAATCTATTAGTAAAAAATGGAGTTATCAGTGAAGAAGAAAAGAAGCAAGCCTATGAAGAAGAGTTGAATTTTTTAGGAGAAAAAGATCGTGATGAGATTACAACTGTCATGTATTATCATGATGCTGTTATGGATGAGTTAGATACTATTGATAGTATTCCTAAAACATATTCTGATACTAGTGGATTAAAAATATATACCACTTTGGACTTAGATTTACAAAAAAAAGTAGAAGAAGTTATTAAAGAATCTATTCCCGAAGATTCTGAAATTCAAACTTCTGTTGTTTTAATGGATCCTAATACTGGTGCTGTTTTAGCACTGATTGGTGGTAGGGATTATAATGAATCATCTTTTAATCGTGCTACTTATTCTATGAGACAAGTAGGCTCTACGATGAAACCATACCTTTATTATGCAGCATTAGAAAATGGATTTACCTCTAGTTCTTCTTTTACTAGTGAAGAGACTACTTTTGTTTTTAATGATCAAGAAGATTACAGTCCTCAGAATTATAATCAGACTTATGGTAATAAACCTATTTCCATGGGAACTGCTATTGCTTATTCAGAAAATATTTATGCTGTTAAAACTCATTTGTTTCTGGGAGGAGATGCCTTAATTAATGTTGCAAGGCGTGTTGGTATTACGGCGAAGCTTGAAGATGTTCCTTCCTTACCACTTGGTACTAATGAAATTGGTATTTTGGAGATGGCAGCTGGTTATTCAGCTTTTGCTAATTTAGGAAATAAAGTAGAACCTCATTTTATTGAACGAGTAGAAGATTCTGATGGAAAAGTATTGTATGAGGCCAAAAACGAAAAAGATGCTGTTTTAAATCCAAGTATTACTTTTATTTTAAATAATTTACTTACTGCTACTTATGATTCTGATTATATTGATTATAACTATCCTACTGCGATTGGTCTAGCTCCTAAACTTACTCATAAATACGCTTTAAAAAGTGGTACTACAGAGACGGATAATTGGAATATTGGTTTTAATAAAGATGTCGTTTGTGCTGTCTGGGTTGGATATGATGATAATCAGGCATTAAAAACAAACGAATATAAATATGCGCAAAATATTTGGTATCAATCTATTGAATATCATGAGAGAAATGTTGAATCTGGTGATGGATGGTATGAAATGCCAGATAATGTTTCTGCTGTTTTGGTAGAGCCTATTTCTGGTCGACTAGCAACTGATAGTGATGCAAAAAAGAAGATGATGTATTTTATTAAGGGAACAGAACCTACTAGTAGTGAACAAGAAGTATTTGATGAAAAAGTTGATACTGCGAAGGCTAATTAAAGATTTAGTTTTTCTTTATTATTACTTCATAAGAGGCAGTGGAAGAAGATTTTGACTTTTTTCTTTTTTTATGGTATTATATCCAGCGACGAGGAGGGGATTTAATGATTAATAATTTACAAGAATTTTATGATAATGTTACTAATCCATTAGATGATAATTATACATTGGAAAAGTTAATGGAAAATTATGCCAGGTCTGCTAATCAAAATATTTTTAATTTTAAATGTAGAACGATGTTATTTAGTGAAGAAGGTTTCAATTTTGATGATGGTGTTACCTATCTGTTTAATCATTGGAAAAACACTATAACTTCTATGTATAGTGAAGATATAAAAAAATTATTTGGTGGAAATGAAATCGATGAGGATTTTTTAAAATTAAAAAAATATTTACATACAGTTAAAGATGCCGAAAATTTTAATCAGGTGAGGGAAAAATATTGGCAGATGCAAACGATAATGCCGAAATCGATGAAGAAATATGGAGGCTTTTCTCGTTCAAATGATTGTTCTAATTATAAATTTTCTTCTAACTTTATCATTCCTACTAATTCTTATATTTTGAACCATAAATTTCATTTGAATCTTGATAAAAAAGATATAACAAAATTCATAAAACTATTTATTGAAGTATGTGAAAAAATTAATATTCCATATACCTTCACTGTTCCTGATCATCATAATTATTTTTATAACGGCTTACATATTTATTCTGATAAAAAGCATTTACTGGATTATTACTATATCATTAGTACTATTTTGAAAAAAAATCCAGATATAAAAAAGAGTGCTGGACATCCTGAAGTTGCTTATGGTACTATTGATCAAGTTATTGGTTATTCATATGGCGATAGTGCTTCTTTATTATACAATTCTAGCTATAATGTTATTCATAATTTTTATGAGCCACTTATTTCTAAATATCCAAACACACCCGTATCATATAACGGAAAAGAGCAAACATTAATTGATGCCATTACCCTTACTATTATTAATAATAAAGATATACTAGATGTACTTCGTGAAGAAAAGTATACTGTATTTAACTCTCAAAATTTAAATGAAGAAGAGCTTTCCATATTACGTCAACGCCTTCAAAATCATATTCTTAAATCTATATCAAAAGGTAATTTTAATTATGAAGATTTAGTTATTTCTTTTTCAAAAACAGGAGATGATAATCGTTCTTTATATTATTCTGGTGATGATATTCAAAGAGGAATTTCCTCTCTTCTTCCTAACTTTTTAGCTTCTATCCCTGCTTTTATAAAAGAAGATTCTATAGATAATGTTATAAAAAAACAGATTTCTAACAATTTTATAAAATCAAAATATGATGCTACTAAAATGTGTTTTAGTAAGTTCTTTAATCAAAATACATTAATGATTAATGAACAAAGGAGAAAGAGTATTGATGATGCTATAGATGAAGTTATTAGTAAAAATAATGAGACAATTAATCCAGAAGAAACAGAAACATCTCATAATCGACAGAAAAATGATGAAGTTATAAATAAATTTTCATTTGATCAACCTCTTAGAATCTCTGGTCCTGTTTATCAACCTACTTTGTTAATAGAAGATAAATCTTTAAAAAACACTTCAACAGAGAATTCTAACTCTACTGATTCTTTTATTTCATCTCCTTATTTTTACCATTATACTAAAGATGAAATTATTCAAGACTTAGCAATTAATAGTCAGGAAGAACAGTTTTTCGCTACTGTTGGTATGAGTGATGATGAAATTACGGCATCTCAAGAAAAGATTAATTCCGTAAAGGTTAAAACTCACAAAAGACACTAGATTCTTAAGATTCTAGTTTTTTTTTCGTTCTATTTTCTTTTTTCTTTTTCTTTGCTATAATTATAGTATATGGGGTGATACTATGTTAGAGCTTGTTTTAGGCTGTATTGTTATTGTTGCTTTAATTATTTTAATTTTTGTTATTTATCATAATAAATTTCAAATATCTATTATTAAAATAGAAGAAGCAGAAAATAATATTGATTTATTTTTATTAAAAAAATTAGATTTATTAAAAAGAACAATTCCTATTGTTAAAAAAGAGTTAAAGTTAGATTCTTTTTTAGATCAATTAGAAAGTAGTTACTTAGATGATTTAAATCATTTTGAACTTAATGATACTTTAAAATTAGCTTTTAATGAGTTATTTAAGACTTTAGATGATAATGAAAAATTATTTAAGAGTGAATCTTTAGTTAGAATTGTTGAAGAAATTAATGCTAATGAGATTAATTTAGTTGCAGCTGTTAAATTCTATAATGATACCGTTGTAACATTTAATCAATTAATTGTATCTTTCCCATCTAATATTTTAAGATTGTTTTTTGGATATAAGAAAAAAGAATTTTATAACCATGAAAAAAGAGAAATTTATGAGATATTAAAAGATGATTAGAAAGAAGGTTAATTATGTCATTTATTGATACTATAAAAGAAAGAGCTAGACAAGATAAGAAAACTATCGTTTTACCAGAAACGATGGATAGACGTATTATGGAAGCTACGGAAAAGATATTAAAAGAAGGAATTGCTAATATTATATTAATTGGTAAAGAAGAAGATATTGAGGTTAATAGCCAAGGTTTTGATATTAGTAAAGCTACCATTATTAATCCCTTTTCTTCTCCTTTAACTGATGAATTGATTGAAAAACTAGTAGAAATTCGTAAAAATAAAGGTCTTACACATGAAGAGGCTAAAAAATTGTTATTAGAAGATTATATGTATTATGCTTGTATGTTAGTTAAAACAGGGCGAGCTGATGGTGTTGTAAGTGGAGCTTGCCATTCTACTGCTAACACATTAAGACCAGCATTACAAATTATTAAGACAAAACCTGGAACTTTATTAGTATCTGCATTCTTTTTAATGGTAGTTCCTGATTGTAATTATGGAGAAAATGGAACATTTATTTTTGCTGATAGTGGTCTTGAACAAAATCCTAACCCGGAAAGACTTGCGGCTATTGCTGCTTCTAGTGCAGAGACATTCCAATTATTAGTTCAAAAAGAACCAATTGTTGCGATGCTTTCTCATTCTACTATGGGAAGTGCTTCTCATCCTGATGTGGATAAAGTGGTAGAAGCAGTAAAAATTGCGAAAGAAAAATATCCACAATATAAAATTGATGGAGAACTACAATTAGATGCAGCAATTGTTCCTGAAGTTGCTTCTTCTAAAGCACCTAATAGTAAAGTGGCTGGGCGAGCAAATGTCTTGGTATTTCCTGACTTAGATGCTGGAAATATTGGGTATAAATTGGTACAAAGACTTGCTAAAGCAGAAGCTTATGGTCCTGTTACACAAGGTATTGCAGCACCTGTTAATGATTTATCTAGAGGTTGTTCTTCTGATGATATCGTTGGTGTTGTTGCTATTACTGCTGTTCAAGCACAAAATAAATAGAAGAAAGTTATTTATGACTTCCTTCTTTTTTTGGAGATGGATTATCTTGAATAATTTCATCTCTTTTTAAGTGATACATTTCATGTTCAGTTTTTTCTTCGAATACTTTTTGATAAATGTCAAAATATTCTACTGCTATTTCCGTAGGTTCCCATTCCCCTGTTTTTTCATCATATATCATTGGAGATAGTTGCATTGATATATCAAGGCTAGCTAACAAATCTTCTGGATTATATCCTTGCACTATTTTTTTCTTGTAAGCCTTTAGAAAGATTTTGTCGAGCATCAACTGAGCTTCCTCACTTGCCTTATTTGGAGAAGATTTTATATATCCATAACTAGCTTCCCTTAATAAAAAATTTAATTTATCTTCTGGTGATTGTGTACTTATTTTCTCTATTTTAAGCTTAGAGCGTGTAATATTTATTTTCTGTATTTCTTGTTCTAAAAACTCTCTTTTTTCCCAGAACTCTGTAATTTCCGTACTATTATTTTCAGAAAATTCTTTGATTGCTTCTTCTGTACTAAAAAAGATAGATGAAAAAAGACTTTTTTTGGATACTAAGTTTCTTAGATGATAATAAAATCTTGTGAATGAAGCGTACCCGTTTAGAAAATTCGGAGCTGGTACGCAAATATCATTACCTATTTTTACAATTCCATATAATTCTTGATTATATAATCCAGAAAATAAAGTAGCATACATTTCTGTTATTCCTTCTGATGCTAATTGATTGTAAAAAGGTTGAGAAAAATAGTCAGTCCTATAAGAGGATGGTATATTTTTATTACTTAAATCTAATAAGTTAGGATATCTATCTTTATATTTTTGAAGATAATTAACTTTTTGTTTTAAGTTATATTTATTGTCTATACACTTTCTTCCAGGGTGATACATATTATCATTTTGAATATCTTGTGCATGTATAGCATGTGACGTTTCATGAAGTCTGCTTTTTAATTTCTGCATATCGATGAACTGTTTTGATAAATTATTATAGCCTTCATACCTTTCTGTATTTATTTCAACTATTTTGGCATGATCAAAACAATTGGTACTATCATTTATACATATTCCTTCTATATTTGTTAATGCTCTGTTTATTAAAAAATCTAATAGAGAGTAGCTACCATTTACTGGTTGTAATAAATGATATTGATATGATTCTAACCCTTCTGGTATAAATGGCACTTCCTCTTTAAATTCTTCATAATACTTTTCTATATTTAGAAATATGGCATCAATTACTTTCTCTTTTTCTGGATTATTTTCTGAATTTAGAAATACTCTTGTAATACTTCTAAAATCATTTATTTTTTCCTGGTCTTTTTGTGAAAATACCATTTTATTCTACTCTCCAATCAATTGGTTTTAATCCTTTACTTTTTAGGAAATTATTTGTTTTCGAAAATGGTTTACTGCCAAAGAATCCATTATATGCTGAAAATGGCGAAGGATGCGCTGACTCTATTACATAATGAATAGGATTAGTAATTAATTTCTTTTTTGCTCTAGCATAACTTCCCCAGAGAATAAATACGACAGGTGTTGTTTTTTTATTAATTATTTCTATTACTTGGTCTGTAAATTGTTCCCAGCCATGATTTTTATGAGATGTTGGCGTATGTGCTTCTACTGTTAATACTGCATTTAATAGTAAAACACCTTCTTTTGCCCAAGGTTTAAGTGAATTATGTTTTGGAAATGGTATTCCTAAATCACTTTCTAGTTCCTTAAAAATGTTTTGTAGTGATGGTGGTTTTAATACTTCATTACTTACTGAAAAAGATAATCCTTCTGCTTGATTTGGTCCGTGATAGGGATCTTGTCCTAGAATTACAACTTTTACATTGTCAAAATCTGTATATCTGAACGCATTAAATACTTCACTTTGCTTTGGATATACAGTTTTTGTTTTGTACTCTTCTTTAATAAAGTCCATCAAGTTTTTAAAGTATTCCTTTTGATATTCTTGTTTCAACAATTCGTCCCAACTATTTCCAATCATACGCTTGCCTCTTCTCTATCGTTATTATTTATGATAACTTTCATTGTTCATAATCTTAAATGCTCTATAGATTTGTTCTAACAATAACACTCTAAATAATTGATGGGGAAATGTCATTTTAGAAAAAGATAGATGATATTTTGCCTTTTCTTTGATTGATTTATCTATTCCGTAACTTCCACCAATAATAAAAGTTATATTACTATTAATTATCATTATATCTTCTATTTTTTTAGATAGTTCCTCTGACGTTAATTCTTTTCCTTCTATCTCTAAAGTAATAATATATTCTTTTTCATTGATATGCTTTTTTATTTTCTCTGCTTCTTTTTCCATGGCTTGTTTAGCTGGTAATAAACCTTCATCTTTAATTTCTATTATTTCTAAATCAGTATATTTTTTTAATCTCTTTTGATATTCTTCTATCGCATCTTTTAAGTATTTTTCTTTGATAGAACCTACTGTAATAATTTTAATCATATTATACCTCAATCATTGGACTTTCTTCTTTTTGCTTTGCTATTAAAATATTAATGTTAGTATCTCCCAGTTCTTCTTCTACGGCTTCTAAAGCCTTTTCTTCTGTATTATTTTTTTCACTTAAATGGGCTAGTACTATGTACTGAGTATTTTTCCCTATTATTTTCTTTAAGTATTTTGCGGTTGTTTTATTAGATAGATGTCCTTTATCGCTTATGACTCTTTCCTTTAGAAATCTTGGATATGGTCCATCCATTAACATGACTTCATCATGATTTGCTTCCATGATATATATATCTTTTTCAGTCATTTTGGCTAGATATTTTCTATTAATATACCCTGTATCTGTAACATAGACCAGTGATTTATTGTTATAGGTTATAATATATCCTACGGAACATGGCGCATCATGGGATGTATGAATTAATTCTATTTCTACATCTTGAATATTAAATTTATCTTCAATAAATTCGCAACGGTATCGTGGTACAATTTCTTCTAAGTCATCATACATTTTCTCAGGTATATAGACAGTTAAGTTAGTGTGATTTACTAATGATTTTAAACCATTAATGTGATCTTTATGACTATGTGTAATTAAAATTCCATTAAATTGTTCAAAAGAAAGGGAATTTTCTTCTAAACTCCTTTTTAGAGTTAAGTAGGAAATTCCCATGTCTATTATTATATTTGTATTATTGCATAATATTATTGTGCAATTTCCTTTTGAACCACTAGCAATTGTTTTGACTTTCATTTTAATAGAATGCTAAAGGGTTTAGAGGGCTTCCTCCACGATATGGATATCCTCTCCAGATTGCGAAATGCAAGTGTACTCCTGTAGCAGCTCCTGTTCTTCCCATACTTCCTATTATTTGTCCTTTTACTACATAGTCTCCTACTCTTACTCTACGTGAACCTGATACCATATGCGCATATAGAGAGTAATAACCATTACCATGGTCAATAGTTACAAATTCTCCATTATCGTATTTGTATCCTGATTGTACTACAATACCATCTTTTGCTGCAAAAATATTTGAACCATATCCACATCCTGCAATATCAATTGCATCATGTAATGTTCCCCAACGATAACCAAACGGACTTGACACAGATGAGCAAGTTGCAGGCCATCCCCAATCTCCTGCTGTTGCAACAACATTACCATAACCTACATAACTTGATTTTTTTCCACCTCTGACAATAATTTCATTTATAGGTTCTTTTAATACTTCTCCTGTTCCTACTGCTGCTACGTCGACAGTAGCACCATTTACTTTCTGAATTTTTTGAGTAATTCTGGTAACGCCTTTTACACCTTGTTGTTTTATCTCACTATACCCTACTTCTTTTGTATTGTCATATTGTGTTTCTGTCTGGTAATTTGTTTCTTCATCAAAAACAACGTGATCTATTTCAACTACTCTAAACTGAGGTTTTAATATTCCTAATGTTACTTCTTGTCCTGGATATAATAGGCTGTTAGTGCTAGTAAAACTTGGATTGGCAATCATAAACTCTTCTGTAGATATTTTATTATTAAAAGCGATTGCTTCTATTGTATCTCCTTCTTGAACTGTATATTTTTGTTGATCTTCTGTAGTACCAAACATTAAATATTTACTTAGTGTACTAGTATCTTGATAGATTGTTTCATCCACAGGAATATTTGCTCTTTTTATTGTTATTTTATTTTCAATAGAAATACTTTCAATAATTTTCCCAACATCTTTAATTTCTTTTTGTGTGCCATTTGCGTAGTTTTCATAGTCTTCTTCTGTTACAAAGGAACGAACAATATTATCTACTGCTTCTTCAAATATTTTTTTATCAAGAACATATATTTTTTGTTTTTTACCTTTTACTTCTGTACCATCTACTGCTTGTGAGTCTACTCCACCTATCGTAATTTCATATCCTCTAATAGTAAATGGAGAGATATTTTCTATTTTTTTATAGATTTCTTTGATAGAGGAAACATTATCATCAAATGTGATTTCTTTTTCTATGTCTAAGTCTTCTGGTAAATATACTTTATTTACTCCAAATTTTTCTTTTATTTGGTTTTGTTTTTTATCAATATATTCTTCTAAGGCTGACTTTGACTTTATTAATCCAATTGATTCTCCTTTTAAGTATACCCTATATAAAGTTTGTGGTTCTTTATTTGAGAATGCTGTTAAGATTGGTAATGTTCCTGCTAGAATAAGAATTAATAAAATTGATATCCAGTTCTTTTTCATTCTATTCCTCTTCACCTCTATTTCCTTTACTTAGATTTAAAAATGTAGATGTATTTTTCTTAAACAATAGTTCTACGGTTGCTGTTGGACCATTACGATGTTTTCCTATAATTAGTTCTACAATGCTAGTGTTATCTTCATTTCTAGCTTCTTTTTTATAGTAATCATCACGATATAAGAATGCAACAATATCTGCATCTTGTTCAATTGATCCAGATTCACGCAAGTCACTCATAATTGGTCTTTTATCTTCACGAGCTTCTACACTACGAGATAATTGAGATAATGCAATTACTGGAACTTGTAATTCCATAGCTAGTGTTTTTAAGCTTCTTGAAATATCAGATACTTCTTGTTGTCTGTTAGCTCCATAATTTTTTCCACCTGAAATTAATTGTAAGTAATCGATTACTACTAATCCTAATCCTTTTTCGCTAGATGCTAATCTTCTACATTTTGCTCTAATTTCTCCAATCGTAATTCCTGGTGTATCATCCATTACTAAATTTGTATTAGATAATTGCGATACTGCTTCATTTATTCTTTTCCAATCATTATTCATTAGGTTTCCGGTACGCAATTTAAATCCCTCTAATTGTCCTAAGGAAGATATAATACGCATTGCTAACTGTTCTGCACTCATCTCCAAGTTAAATAATGCAACTGCTTTATCTTGTGTCATTGCAGCATGTGTTGCTAAATTTAGAGCAAAGGCAGTTTTACCCATGGCAGGTCGAGCAGCAATAATAATCAATTCATTAGGATGTAATCCTGTTGTTAGTTTATCAACATCATACCAACCTGTTGCTAGACCTGTTACTTCTCCTTTGTGTTCAGATAATCGTTCTAAATCAGCTTGTGTCTTTTGGAGGATATCTTTAATCGATCTAAATTCACTAGATTTTCTATTTTTTACAATATTTAATATTTTCTTTTCCGAATTATCTAATATTTCATTTACTGTTTCGTCTGTTCGATATCCTTCTGATGCTATTTCTGTAGCTGTTTCTATTAAACTTCTTAAAATAGATGCATCTTCTACATTTTTAATATAATAATCAATATTACTTGCCGTTGGAACAAAGTTTAATACTTCTGTTAAATATTCAACTCCACCTACTTCTGTTAATTGATTATTTTTCTTAAGATAACTAGTTATAGTTGTAATATCTATTGGCGTTTTTTCTTCTACCAAAGCATTCATTGCTGCAAAGATTTTTCCATTTTTCTCATCATAAAAAGAGTCTGGTGTTAAATTTTCACAGGCTTTTTGTAATGCATATTTTGATAGGAAACAGGCTCCTAAAACAGACTCTTCTGCTTCGATGTTATTTGGCAATGATTTAATTGGCATTTCTTCACCTCTATTTTATGATATGTGCTTTAACTGTTGCTTTAATTCCTGGATATAGATTTATATCGACATGATGGAATCCTAAAGTAGACATAGAAGAAGTTAATTCGATTTGACCTTTATCAATTTTATATCCTTCTTTTTCTAGTGCATCTCTTACTTGTTTTAAGCTTACACTTCCAAATACTTTATCTCCTTCTCCAGTTTTTACTTTAAATTCTAAAACTAGAGTATCTAGTTTCTTTTTTAATTCTAGAGCTTCTTTTTTATTTTTTTCGTCTTCTTTCGCTTTATTTTGTTTTTCTTTCTCTAGTTTGGATAAATTTTCTTTATTTTTTATTACTGCATAACCATTCTTAATTAAAAAGTTTTCGGCATAACCGTCTTTTACGTTTTTGATATCTCCTTTTTTACCTTGATTTTTTAAATCTTTGATAAAAATTACTTCCATTCTATTCACCTTCTTCTGCAATTATTTTCTTTAATTCTTGTTCTACTTTACCGATTGTTGTATTTTCAAAGCGAGCAGCTCCGTTGTAGTCATCACCACCGCCACCTAATTTTTCCAATATTTTTATTATATTGAAATTACCTAAACTTCTAGCACTGATTCCTACCGTATCTTTTCCTATTTTTCCAATAACAAAAGATGCTTCTATATTATTAAAAAATAATAAAGTATCTGCAACTTTAGCCAAATCTTCTCTACGGTATATAGTATAAGGACTAGCTTTAGTAAAGGCAATTTTTTTATTTATTGTCTCAATATCACTTAATAGTTTTTGTCTTTCTGTGTATTCTTCTATATCTTGTTTTAATAAGTATTGAACTTTTTTAGCACTGGCTCCTAGATTGGCTAAATAATAGGCTGCATAATATGTTTCTGCACTAGTTTTTAATGTGAAATTATTAGTATCTAGAACAATTCCTGATAATAGAACTGTTGCATAATAAGGATCTAATTCCACGTCATAAAACTCTGTTAATTCTGTAATCATTTCACAGGTACTTGATACTTGATCATCATTAATAATTAAGGCATTTTTGATTGTTGTTTTTCCTAAATCATGATGGTCAATGATTATTTTTTCATCTATTTTCTTTAATACTGCTTGATTTTGCACTAATTCTGTTTTATTAGTGTCTAGAATTATTAATAAATTCTTTTTATTATTAGGATATAAATATTTATCAATATCTTCTCCTTTTATTATAGGAATACAACCTTCTAATTCTCTTAAAATTTTTTCTACACCCAATTCATGTTGTTTGTCATCTACTATAATATAACAGTCTTTTCTTTTTTGTTTTAATATTAAACTTACTCCTACACAACTTCCAAGGGCGTCTAAATCTAAGTCTTTATGAGCCATCAAAAAGATTACTTTTGCTTTTTTTACTTTTTTATTTATCTTTCTACGTTCTTCAATTATTCTCATTTTTCCCTCCTGTATTCCTATTTCTTATTATATAATACTTTCTGTTGTTTGTAAAATGAAAAAGAGTTCACATGTGAACCCTTTATTATCTAGTATAAGGCATTAAAGCGATTGCTCTTGCTCTTTTAACTTGTGTTGATATATATCTTTGATGACGAGCACAGTTACCAGTTACTCTTCTTGAAACAATTTTTCCTTTTTCATTTACATATCTTTTTAATGTTTCAGGATTTTTATAATCAACTGTTGCACCAGTACACATCATACAAACTTTTTTCTTTCTGCGTCCAAATTCTGCCATTTTTCTTCCTCCTTTTTTAGAATGGTAACTCATCATCACTTATTTCAATACTAGAGCCGAAATCAGCGAAAGGATTGCTATCTACATCGGTTGTCCTTGGTTCTGTATTAGATCCAAAGTCATAAGGTGTAGGTCCTGCATTATTTGATTGATCAGGTACATTTCCATTTGAGTTAACATTCATATTCATATTATTAGATGACCCTTTGGAACCTAAGAATTCAACATTATCTGCCACAACTTCAGTTACATAACGTTTTTGACCATTTTGATCATCGTAACTTCTTGTTTGGATACGTCCATCGATTGCTACTTGACTACCTTGAGATAAGTAGTTTTTTACATTCTCTGCTTGTTTTCTCCAAACAACAATGTTAATGAAGTCTGCTTCTCTTTCCCCGTTAGCATTCGTAAAATTTCTATTTACTGCTAATGAAAAAGTTGCTACTGCAGTATTACTTCCTGTATATCTTAATTCAGGGTCTCTCGTTAATCTTCCTATTAAAAATACTTTATTCATATTCTACCTCTTTTTTAGTCTTCTACTTTTACGATTAAGTGACGAAGTAAGTTTTCATTAATTCTTACAACACGGTCGAATTCAGCAACTGCTTCTGGTGTTGCCTCTACTACGAATAAGTAATAATATCCTGTTTTAAACTTTCTAATTTCGTAAGCTAATTCTTTTGGTCCCATGGCTTTTTCTTCTACCATTTTAGCTTTTTGGTTTTCTAAAACCTTTTTTAGGTTTTCTGCTGTCTTAGTAATTTCAGCCTCTTCCATATCTGGTCTTACGATAAACATAATTTCATACTTTCTCATTTATTACACCTCCTTTTGGACTTATGGCTACTCATGTAGCAAGGAGTATTTAAAATACTCGTTAGTATTATAGCAACAATTCTTTGTTTTGTCTAGGGTTAGTTTGATATTTTTAGTCTTCTTAAATCTTTTACTCGGATTATTTTTCCAGAAGTTGGTTTTATTGTTTTGTTATCTACAATATTAATTTGACTAGTAATTCCAAATGTATTTTTAAACTCTTGTTCTAACTCTATTTTATAATTTGTTATTTTTTCTTTTGAGACATTTAGTAAGTCTTCTTTATACTCAATATTAATTGTTAAAATATCTTTATAATTTTCTTTGGATATCACTATTTCATATTGATGATTAAAATAAGGGTGTATAAAAAGAAAATCTTCTATTTGGCTTACAAATATTTTTACACCTTTTACTTTTAACATATCATCTGTTCTTCCTAGAAATTTTACTATTCTTGGACTAGTTGAACCACAAGAACATTTTTCTTTACTTATTTTTACTAAATCACTTGTTGCATATCTTATTAGAGGAAAACAGTCACTATAAATTGTGGTTACTACTAATTCTCCTATATCATTTTCTGTAGGTAATTTGTTTATTGGATCTACTAATTCAAAGTAATAGTTAGTATTTAGATGCATTCCGTTTTCATAAATACACTCCATTCCTAGTCCTGGTCCTAATGTTTCTGTCATTCCATAATCCTGTGTTACACTAATATTTTCTCTCCAAGCAACTTTTATTTTTTTTCGCATTGTCTCTGTTAATAACTCGCTACCTACTCTAATAATTCTAATGGAAAGTTTTTTTACATCTATTTTCAATTCTTTTGCTTTTTCATATAGATGCATTACATGAGAAGGGCTTGATATTAATACAGTAGCTTTTAATTTTTGCATATAAAATAATTGCATCTCTGTTGACATCGTTCCTGTTGGTATTATCTTACATCCTAAATCTTTTAATCCTTCATAAAAACTAAATCCACCTGTAAACATTCCAAATCCATAACATATTTCTATCGTATCTTCTTTAGTAATACCTGCTTATTTGGCATTTTCTTTTATTGTCTCTTTTCTAAGTTCTATATCTTTATCTGTTAGTCCTACAATTAATGGTTTCCCCGTTGTTCCACTTGAGGAATGATACATTTTAATTTTTGATGTTGGAACGCAATTCCAACCATTTGGATAGTCCTTTAATAAATCTTGTTTGGTTGTTATAGGGAGCTTTTTTATATCTTCCCAGATTTTTATATCTTCTGGTATAATACCTTTTTCTATCATTTTTTCTTTATATATTTTATTTTTTCGATATACTTTATTTAATTCCATTTTAAACTCTTCGAACTTCTTATCCATTTATTACCTCCAATTTATAATTTTTATATTCATTTATTCTATTGATAATTTTTGTAAATATAATAGTAAGCAGAAAAGCACATAAAAATAAAAGTAAAGTTCCTACTACTCTATTGTCTAGTAAGATTTTCTCTGTTACAAACGTTTTTAAAATCATTCCTTGTGTTAGATAAATATATAATGTATTTCTACCTAGTGTTGTTAACATACTTTCTTTTTTAGGTACTAAGTTTAAAAATGCAATACTAACAATTATGCTTACTATATAAAATAGTAGTCGTTCTCCACATGCTAATATTATATTTACATTATCTATATCAAAGTAACTGTACTTTCCTTTTAAAATTTTAATTGATAAGATATTATTGTAGTTTAAAATGATTATTAAAATTATTATTGATAGAATGATGGTTACTGTTTTTACTCTTTTAGTTTTAATTTTTGATAATAGCTTTAAATCTTTAGCATAATAACCTAAAACATAGAAAGGGAAAAATACAAAAGTCCTTGATAATGATAATGTTGCTCCTATTATAGGAATAAATCCTATTAATAATCCTGCTACAAATGATAAGGGAATCATTACTTTATAGCTTATTTTTTCTAAAATAATTTCTGCTATATTATAAAAAATCATTGTAATTAAAAACCATAGTGTATATCTTGGTACAAAATAATTTACATTAAAGTCTATAATCTGTAATACAAAGGCATAGTATATAGTTATAATGGTTTGCCATAGTAAATATGTTTTTAATAATTTTAATACTCTTTTTTTTCGTGGTGTTTTACTTTTCGATTGAAAATATGCAGATATGAAAAAGAAACATTGTAACATAAACAGTGCTGCAAATTTAAAAAAATCATCACTATAGTTATAATACTTTGAACATAGACTTAATACATGAGCTAATATTATAATAATAATTAATATTCCTTTTGCATTATCAAAATAGGCTATTCTTTTCATTGCTTCCTCCTTTGTTTAATTCTATGTAGATTTTGTGTTAAAAGAGTGAATTTTATGTGGTAAAAATGTGAAATTTAAAAAAAGTGAGTAACAATATTGTTATTCACTTTGTATCTCTTGATAGAAGCAACCTACGAAATTTTGACCTATCTTACAATTTGGATTTCTTACTTCTTCTGTATGAGAGTAATAATCTTTATTACTGTATGTATCAACAGGACTTATTATTATATGATTATTCGTTATTCCTTCATTATTTAATTGTCTTTTTATCGCTTGTGGTAAATTTATATAATATATGTTATCCTGCTCTATGATACAGTTTTCCCAAACTTCTTTTTTTGTTGCCCAGCTCGGATATCTATC
Organism: uncultured Bacilli bacterium; assembly: GCA_944332295.1. Lineage (GTDB taxonomy): Bacteria > Bacillota_I > Bacilli_A > RF39 > UBA660 > Faecimonas. The sequence continues at coordinate 26,146 of CALVJR010000016.1, forward strand.
ATATTGATAACTTTCTTTTTTAATACAGCTTCCTATATAGACAGCAATATCTTCTACGTTACTATTACACTCTTTTTTTAAAGCTTTTATTGTCCATTTAGGTACTTCTCTATTAATTTGACTTGCTCCACAGTGGGATATAGCTACTACTTGTTGTTTTGTATCTTCTGCAATGATTACTGGACAATCTGCCATTCTGTGTCCTATTACGACATTAGGAAACTTAGTATCTATTAATAAAATATCACAAAGTATTTCTTCATCCCAGTATTCTTCTTTCGTAAGATAATCTTTTGTTATTCTTACATATTTCCCGTCAGGATATTCTTCTTTAAACTCTACATCTTTTTGTTTTGGCTGTAGAATGTGATTGCCATTAAAGTGATATTTTTTTCCGATTTTTTCTTTTACTTTCTTTAAATCTTTTTTTCTATCCTCTTCATTATAGTTAGCGGGATAGAATTTCTTCGCAAGCGACATACATCCATCTTTTCTATTTGTTTCAAAAATAATTAATTTATATTTTTTATGTTTCATTTATTGTCATGTACCCTTTCTCTTACCTTACAATAAATTTATTCTTTATTTCAGCTTTTCTGATGATTGGTTTGGCTTTTAATTAGGCGTTTTCCATAAAAATTTTCTACACTTTCTACAGATTTCCTATCTAAACGTTCTATTTTCTTTAATTTTATATTGTGAACTACTTTACTATGGTATTCCATATCACTTTTTTGGTTTTTGTTGCTCTTTTCTATCTCTTGTAAATTTCTTAATTCATCTGTTCTTTCTACTAAAATATCTAAATTTATATTTACTAATGGTTTACTTAGTTCCTCTATCATTGCCTGTTTTATATTCGATATTTGTTCCGTTACTCGAACATTTCCTTTATATGTCATTATTTCTGGCAAAAAACTAGTATCACCATTTAATAAACATTCAACATAGTGTGCTAAAAGTGGATGGTAATATTCGTCATAGTCTCTTAAATAAATTTCAGTATCATGTCCATCATCATATTCTTTTGTTCCTATTAATGTTTCTTTATAATTCCTAATATCATTCTTTTTTAAATAATCGGCACTCATTATCCCTTCTGCTTGATACTGATAGTGAATTATCCTACTACATTTGTCTATCATTTCTTTTTGGATTTTCTCTAGTTCTTCTCTATTAATTTCTACTTCATACTTTACTATATCTTTTTCTTCTTCTACTATACAAATCATAGTATTTCCCCCTAAACATTAAATCTAAAGTGACATATATCTCCATCTTGCATGATATAGTCTTTTCCTTCTAATCTAGCACGCCCTGCTTCTTTTACTTTTAACTCACTGCCATATTCCATTAAATCATCATAGGAAATTACTTCTGCACGAATAAATCCTTTTTCAAAATCCGTATGAATAATACCTGCACATTGTTTTGCATTCATTCCTTTTTTAAATGTCCATGCTCTTACTTCGTCTTTTCCTACTGTAAAATAAGTTGCTAGCCCTAGAATGTCATATGTTGCTTGAATTAATTTATCTAATCCTGACTCTTCTAATCCTAATGCCTCTAGCATCTCTTCTTTTTCTTCTTTTGTTAATTCACTTAAATCTTCTTCTACTTTAGCACATAGACTTACTACTTCTGCATTTTCCTTTGTTGCATATTCTTTTACCTGTTTTACGTATTCATTATCAGGATTTCCTAGTTCGCTTTCTTTAATGTTTGCTAAATAGATAATTGGTTTTAATGTTAGGAAACTATATGATTTTAATAATTTTTTTTCGTCTTCTGTAAAGTCTATTTGTCTTAATGCTTTATTTTCTTCTAAAGCTTTTTTTGCTTTTTCTAAAGCTTCAACTTCTGTTATATCATCTTTATTTTTTGTAGTTCTTGCTTTTTTAGAAACTCTTTCTAATCTATTATTAATAACGTCTAAATCTGCAATTGCTAGTTCTAAGTTAATTGTTTCTATATCTCTTATTGGATCAATATTTCCATCTACATGAATTATTTTTCCATCATCAAAACATCGAACTACTTCTACGATTGCATCTACTTCTCTAATATGGGATAAGAACTTATTACCAAGACCTTCTCCTTGCGATGCTCCTTTTACTAGTCCTGCGATATCTGTAAACTCGTATGCTGTAGGGATAAATCTTTCTGGTTCATACATACTTTTTAATTTATCCATTCTAGTATCGGGTACAGTAACTACTCCAACATTTGGTTCTATTGTTGCAAATGGATAATTTTCTGCTAATATTTTTTGATTTGTAATTGCATTAAAAAGTGTTGATTTTCCTACATTAGGTAAACCTACTATTCCTGCTGTTAAACTCATATTTTCTACCTCTTTTCTTTTTTTATTATATCATAATAGATAATCTTTTGTATAATTTGAAAGTCAGAAATTTCTTATATTATTTTTTTTAATTATCTTATTAAGTTGAATGTTATTTCTTCGTTCCTTATTATATTATAATTATTTTCTTTTGCAAGAAAAAAACACCTTATGGTGCTATAAAGGGTTCTATAATAAATAGTGTTGGTGAGTAAAATTGCTGACACTATTTTAGTCTATAAAAAAGAGTCATTTCAGAAAC
>CALVJR010000017.1 GCA_944332295.1 uncultured Bacilli bacterium
GCAATCAATTTTCCATTTTTATTTACTAGGTGCATCGTATATTTTAGTAATTTTTCTATGTTTGCTACAGCACGAGCAGTTACTACATCAAAAGTTTCGTGATAGTCTTCTGCCCTTGTATGAATAGCTTCAATATCTTTTAACTCTAGTTCTTTTATTATTTCATTTAAATAATTTACTCTTTTTAATAGAGAATCAATTAAGGTTATCTTTAGATTTGGATAAAAAATCTTTAATACAATACCAGGAAATCCTGCACCTGTTCCAACGTCACATAGAGTATTTACTTTAGAAAAATCTACCTCTTTTACAATCGTTAGACTATCATAAAAATGCTTTAAGTAAACATCTTCTTTTTCTGTTATTCTTGTTAAGTTTATTTTTTGATTCCATTCTATTAATAATTGATAAAATTTTTCTAATTTTTGTAATTGTTCTTCTGTTGGAGTTATTCCTAATCTTTTTATTTGTTCTATAAAAACTTGTTCTGTCATTTATGCATTCCTTCTTAGATATACCATCAATATTGATATATCTGCTGGATTTACTCCACTTATTCTTGATGCTTGCCCTATTGTTGTTGGTCTTACTTCTGATAGTTTTTGTCTTGCTTCACTTGCTAAATTAGGAATATTATCATAATTAATATCTTCTGGAATCTTTTTTTCTTCTAAAGATAACATTTTTTCTGCTTCTTTGTTTGCTTTTTTAATATAACCTTCATATTTTGCATTAATTTCCACTTGTTCTAATTCTTCCTTCGTATAATTTAATTCTATAAAGTGTTTTATATTTTCTAAGGTTACCTCTGGTCTTTTTAAGAAATCATATAATGATATTCCGTCTTTTAAAGGTGTAGATGGAATTGTTTCTATATATTCATTTATTTCTTTTTTAGGTGTTATTCTTGTAGATTTTAATATTTCTTCTAATTCTTTTATACTTTCTTTTTTCTGACAGAATTCTTGGTATTTTTCTTCACTGATTAATCCTACTTGATAACCATAGTCTCTTAATCTTAAATCAGCATTATCATTTCTTAGTAATAACCGGTATTCTGCACGAGATGTTAACAGTCTATATGGATCTTTTACTCCTTTTGTTACTAAATCATCAATTAATACACCAATATATGATTCATTTCTTTTTAATATTAAAGGTTCTTTTCCTTCCAGTTTTAAAGATGCATTTATACCAGCAATTAAGCCTTGGCCTGCTGCTTCTTCATATCCACTAGTTCCATTTATTTGCCCTGCAGTATATAGATTCTCTACTAATTTAGTTTCTAGAGACCTTTTTAATTGCATGGAATCAATGGCATCATACTCTATTGCATAACCGTATTTTAATATTTTAGCATTTTCTAATCCTGGAAGACTATGTACCATTAAATCTTGAATTTCATTTGGCATACTAGTTGAAAAACCTTGAATATAGATATCATCATAATAAAGACTTTCTGGTTCTAAGAATAGTTGGTGACGTTCTTTATCACTAAATCTTACTACTTTATCTTCGATAGAAGGACAATATCTTGGACCTACTCCTTCTACATATCCTCCATACATACTAGATTCTTTTAAATGTTCTTTTATTATCTCATGTGTTTTTTCTGTTGTATAAATTAAGTGACAAGAAATTTGGTCTTCAGGTTGACGATAAATTATGTTATCAAAAGAGAAAGTATGAGTAATAGCATCTCCTGTTTCTTCTTTTGTTTTACTATAATCAATAGAGTTTTTATCTATTCTTTGTGGTGTTCCGGTCTTTAAACGTTTAATGGTAAAACCTAGTTCTTTCAAACTGTCACTTAAAAATTTAGATTCTTTTTCTCCATGTGGACCGGATGATTTACGATTTGCACCTGTTAAAACTACTGCTTTTAGATAAGTTCCTGTTGTTAAAATAACAGCATTTGCTAATATTTTCTCGCCATTTTCTAGTTCTACACCCTCTATTTTTTTTTCTTTTACTAGTAATTTTTCTACCATTGCTTCTTTTATTTCAAGATTTTCTGTAGAATTTAGTGTTTTTAACATTTCCTTCGGATAAATAATTTTATCAGCTTGAAAACGTAAGGCTTGTACTGCCGGACCTTTTTTAGTATTTAGCATTTTAGTTTGAAGAGCTGCTTTGTCGGCATTTTTTCCCATTTCTCCGCCTAGAGCATCAATTTCTCTTACTACGATACCTTTTGCAGGTCCTCCAATAGATGGATTACATGGCATATCTGCTATATTATTTATATTTGATGTTACTAATAGTGTCTTATGGCCTAGTCTTGCAGATGCTAAAGCAGCTTCACATCCGGCGTGACCTCCTCCTACGACAATTATTTCATATTTCATTTTATCACCTTATTTCCCTACACAAAAGTTTGCAAATAAATGATCTAGTATTTCTTCACTATAGGTTTCTCCTATAATTTCTCCTAATAAATCAAAAGTTTCTTTTAAATCAATTTCTATCATATCTATTGGCAATTCATTTTTTAATCCTTCTTCTACATCATGTAAGCTTTGATATGCTTTTTTTGCTAAAGAGATTTGTCTTGCATTTGTTAGATATGTATAGTCTTTGGACTTAATATTTTCTAATTGGAATAATTCAATTATTTTTTCTTTTAATGATTTGATTCCTTCTAGAGTATTGGTGTTTGTATATACTATGTTTTTTAAATTTTTGGAAGTAAGATTCAGACGTTTTTCTAAATCATTTTTATTTACGACTATAATTCTTTCTTTTTCTTTTGTCCTTTCTAATATTTCTTCATCTTCTTTGGTTAGACTTTCATTATTATTTAGTACAACGATTACTAAGTCTGCTTCATCTATCATAGAAAGACTTTTTTCTACTCCTATTTTTTCAACGACATCTTCTGTAGAACGAATTCCTGCTGTATCTATAATATTTAATAGAATACCATCTAGATATATTTCTCCTTCTACAATATCACGTGTTGTTCCAGCAATATCTGTAACAATTGCCTTTTCTTGTTCTAATAGTTTATTTAAAATACTACTTTTTCCTACATTAGGACGTCCAATAATTACTGTTTTTATTCCTTCTTTAATTAATGTCGAGTTTTTTGATTCTTTAATTACTTTCTTTAAATCTTCTTTCATTACTTTTAATTCTTTTTCTATTTTTTCTTTTGTTACTACTTCTATATCATAGTATTCCGGATAATCAATATTTACTTCGATACTTGCTAATAATTGTTTTAATTTATCTCTAAACTTTTTAATCATATTTGATGTTGTTCCCGTAAGTTGAGATAGTGCTAACTTATTAGCTTCTTCACTTTTACTATCAATGATATCCATTACTGCTTCACTTTTTACTAAATCAATTCTTCCATTTAGAAATGCACGTTTTGTAAATTCTCCAGGTTCTGCTAATCTTGCTCCATGTGTTAACATTGTCTCTAGAATACGTTTTGTTGATATGATTCCTCCATGACAGTTAATTTCTACTACATCTTCTGCTGTATATGTTTTTGGTGCTTTCATAATAGATACTAATACTTCATCAATTACTTCTTTATTGTCTATGATGTGCCCGTAATTAATTGTATGACTTTCTACTTTTGTTAAATCTTTCCCTTTAAAACAATTATTTACAATTTCTATTGCCTCATTCCCACTTAATCTTACAATAGAAATTGCTCCAACTCCTAGTGCTGTTGAAATCGCTACAATAGTATCATTCATGGTCTCACTTCCCTTTTTCTTCGTATATTATAGCACATTATTTTAAATTCTTTTCATTAAATTAAAAAAAGAAGATTTATTCATCTTCTTTTGTTTTTATTACTACATAACGATTTGGTTCTTCTCCTTCACTTTCTGTATATACCTTTTTGTTGTTTGCTAAAGCGTTATGTATAATTCTTCTTTCATAGGAATTCATAGAATCCATTTTAGCTTCTATTTTGGTTGTTGCTACTTCTTTGGCAACATTTTTAGCAAGTCTTACTAATTGTTTTTCATGCTTTTCTTTATATGAGTTAATATCTATTAAAAATTTATAAGACTCCCCTATTTCCTTTTTTATATATTGACTTACCACTGTAGATAAGGCTTGAAGATTTTTACCATTTTTCCCAATTAGTAATGCATCATTGTCAGAATAAATCGTATAAGTTGGAATATTATCTTTGGTTTTTACTTCAATATTAGCAGTAAACCCTAAATCTTTAAGTAATTTTGATAAGTAATTTTTAATTTCTTTTACTACTTCTCTTTTTTCTATTACTTCTATTTCTACTTTTTTACTTTTAAATAGTCCACCTTTTTGAACTTCTGTTTCTTTTATAATTAGATTTTCTTCTAATTCTTGTAAGCCTATTTTTGCATTTTCTATGGCTTCTTCTTTTGTTTTTCCTACAAATCTATGCTTTTCCATGTACTTCCTTACTCCTTTTTACTACAATATTTTGAATAATTGTTAATAAGTTGGATGTTACCCAGTAAATTCCTAATGCAGATGGCATGAATAATGCTGTTATTATAATAATTCCGCTCATCATGATTGGCATCATTTTCATACTTGGATCTGTAGTATTTCCTGTTAAATTCATTTTAAATGAATAGAATGTGGTAGCAGCAATTAATAACATTAAAATAATATAAGCTATAAATGTTGATGATGACACTCCAATCATAGGAGTTGTTCCTAATTGCATACCTAAAAATTTATCTTCAAATATTGCAGGTGTTCTTTGTACTGCTTCGAAGAAAGCAATAACTAATGGTAATTGTAACATTGCAAATATACATCCTGACATTGGGCTTATATTATATTTTTTATATACCATCATCATTTCTTGACTTTGTCTCATCATAGATTCTTGATCTTGTCTATCTTTATATTTATTAGTAATCTTTTCAATTTCTGGTTGTGCTTTTTTCATTAATTCAGATTGTAATGCAGTTTTTCTTGTTATTGGAAATGCAATTAATCTAATAATAATACTAATAATGATTAATGATATAGCGTAGTTTCCTACTAGTCTACCTAACCATAATAAAACAAAAGCTAATGGTTTTACAAAAATACTTGTCCAAAGACCTTCATATTTTCCAGATGTTATTTTAAATTCATCACAAGTTGGTAGTTTATCAACTTTAACTCCATTTTCTTTATATAATTTTATATTTTCTTTATTTGTTGGTTGACAGATAATATTTGCTGTTAAATTTTGACCTGTTTTTTCATTTTTTACTGGTTGTTTATCGTCATTTACTAATGTTGTCGTACATCCTGTTGTTATTAATAGTAAAAATAATATTACTACAATTTTCAGTTTATTTTGCTTTTTCATTTTTCGTCCTTTCTTTCATTATAAGGGACTTTAACTTTTGATTTAGTGTTTGATAGTCTAAATTTTTTCCCTTCTCTCTTAATATTATAATATAATCTTTGTTGTTTACATAGTCTTTTTCGAAATTATCTATGATAGAACGTATTTGTCTTTTTTTTCTATTTCTATATACAGCATTTCCTAATTTTTTGCCTACTGAAATTCCATATCTTGCATAATTTAGATTATTTTGCATGGAATATACTATAAATATGTCGTTTTTGTTTCTGTAGCCTGTTTTTATTATTCTATCAAAATCATATTGATGTTTTACTATAAACTTTTTTTTCATGTAATCACCTTTTCATAAGTAAAAAACCACTGTTTTAGGCAGCGGTAAATTATTTACAAAGACTTTTACGACCTTTGCGACGACGACGATTTAATATATTTGTTTTCTTACGTGCGAAAAAACCTAATTTCTTTGATTTTTTACGATTATTTGGTTGATATGTTCTTTTCATCTTCTTCCACCTCCAGACATAAATCTACATTATTATAATAATAATATCATATTTTTGTCAATCATAAGTTATTTTTTTTATTTTTTTGTTTTCCACATAATCCACAGGCCTGTGATTTATTTTTCTCTCAGGTGTGTATTTAAATTTGTGGAAAATGTGGAAAAGCTTATTATTCCTTTCATATATTAGAAAAGTATTTGTGGATTTTATTGTGAATTGTTTGTGAATTATAATTTTTTTAAGTTTTCTATTTCTTTTTTACACATTTTGAGCTAAACTATTGGTATCAATTTTGCTTGTGGGGAGATGGTCGAATGAATGTAGATATTTTATGGTCAAAATTTCTAACAGAAGTCAAAGAAGACTTAACCTCACTTTCTTTTGAAACTTGGTTTAAAGATACAGAGTTATATAAATTGGATAATGGAAAAGCTTATATTATTGTTCCTATGCCAATACATAAAAAACACTTAGCTGATAATTATTCAGATTTAATTTTAAATCATTTAAATGATATTACTGGTACTAATTTTGAACTTGTTTTCTTATTAAAAGAAGAAATTGAGGAAGAAAAGAAAATAGGGGGTGTAGAGGAATTTCAAGTAAAAAATGAATCTACTGGAGTACCTAATCATCAAGTACAATCTAATTTAAAGAGTAAATATACGTTTGATAATTTCATTGTTGGAAATAGTAATAAATTTGCTCATGCAGCAGCATTGTCTGTTGCAGAAAATCCAGGAAATATGTATAACCCTTTATTTATTTATGGAAACAGCGGATTAGGAAAAACTCATTTGATGCATGCAATTGGTAACTATATTACTGAAAATAGTAACCGAAGAGTGCTGTATGTTACATCGGATCAATTTATTCAGGATTTTATTGGTATTAATAAGAAAGACGATAAGGGAACTAATTTTAATTATGTTGATTTCTTTAAAAATAAATATAGAAATATAGATGTTTTAATTATTGATGACATCCAATTTTTAGGAGGAGCAACACAAACACAACAAGAATTTTTTCATACTTTTAATACTTTATATAATGATAGTAAACAGATTATTATTTCATCGGATCGTTCTCCTGACGATTTAAAATTATTAGAAGATCGTTTAAGAACAAGGTTTTGCTGGGGATTAACGGTTAATATTTTTCCTCCTGATTTTGCACTTCGCACTGAAATATTAAAGAAAAAAATAATTGCTGGAAACTTTGAAAAAGAAATACCTGATGATGTAGTAGAGTATATAGCTTCTAATATTGGTACTGATGTAAGACAACTAGAAGGTTCTATTACTCGATTAATTGCTTATTCTACTATCATGGGCGGTGCTGAAATTACTTTAGATTTGGCAATTGAAGCTTTAAAAGACTTTATCAGTAAGGGAATGGGTGAAAAGAACGATATTCAACGAATACAAAAAATTGTATCTGAATATTTCCAAATTTCTGTTGAAGATATACGTAGTAAAAAGAGAAGTTCTAACATTTCTTTTCCAAGACAGATTGCAATGTACCTCTGTAGAACTATGACTAATGAATCATTTCCTAAAATAGGAACAGAATTTGGTGGAAAAGACCATACTACTGTTATGCATTCTGTAGAGAAGATTGAAAAGGAGATTAAAGTTAATAAAGATTTAGCAAATATTATAGAAAAATTAAAAAAAGATATAGGGGTTGTGTAAAAAATAGGAAAAACTTGACTTTTTCCACAAGAAAAAATATGATAAAATCATTGATGAGATTGCTTAGATTAAGTTTTACACTGTTTTCCACAGTAATAATAAAAAAAGTATAAAAGAAAGAAGGAATATATATGAAATTAACAATTAAAAAAGATTTATTATTGAATGCATTGAATAAGGTATCTAAAGCTATTTCTACAAAAAACTTAATTCCTGTTTTGGCAGGTATTAAATTTGAATTAAAAAAGAAAAAATTAACTTTAACTGCTAGTGATAATGATATTACTATTCAAACAATGATTGAATCTACTAATGAAGAAGATTTTAAGGTAGAACAAGAAGGAAGTATTATTATTCAAGGTAAATATATTTTAGATATTGTTCGTAAGTTACCAGATAAATATATTAATATAGAGGTTATTGATGAATTAAAAATATTAATTTACACAGAAAATAGTGAATTTAATTTAAATGGTATCAGTGAGAGTGAATACCCTAATATAGGTTTAGAAGAAAGTAAGAAGAAAGTTAGTATTAATGCTTCTGTATTTAAAGATATTGTTAATCAAACTGCATTTGCTTCTTCTAATGAAGAAAGTAAACCTGTACTTACTGGTATAAACTTTAATATAGTAGGGGATGTATTAGAGTGTAATTCTACAGATTCTTATCGTTTAGCTAGAAAAGTTGTTAAATTAAGTGGTGCTAGTGAAGAAAATTATAATATTGTTATACCTAGTCATAATATTTTAGAGTTTTCTAGAATTATTGATGAGGAAGATAGCGATATTGAATTACATATTTTCAATAATAAGATTTTATTTAAGACTGGTAATTTAAAATTTGAATCTCGTTTAATCAATGGAACTTATCCTAATACTTCTAATTTATTACCTGATAGTTCTTATCTAGTTGTTAGTACTAATTTAAATGCTTTCTACGACGTAATTGATCGTGTTAGTATATTAACTAGTGACAAAGAGAAAAACATCGTTACATTGGAAACTAGAGGGAATATGTTAGTGCTTAAGAGTTCTTCTGTAGAAATAGGTAGAGTAGAAGAGAAAATGCCTATTACAAAAAATAATGATGAAGATATCAAAATTTCATTTAGTGCTAAATATATGATGGAAGCTTTAAAGAGTTTTTCCACAGAAACTGTTGATATTCACTTTGTTGGGGAAATCAAACCAATTTTAATAAAATCTAGTGAAGATGAGACTCTAACTCAATTGGTTTTACCAATTCGTACTTATTAATATTAAATTTAAATTAAAAAATTCCATTTTTTTGGAGTTTTTTTTTGCTTTTTTATAATAATACATATGAGATGTTACATAAAGTGACAAATCTCTACCTTTTAATTTGTTATTCTATCAACAAATTTCATGTTTAGGAGGGGGAAATTTATGGAATATGAAATTAATAAAGGAACTTTGGCTATTATGCCTAATGAAAATGAGAGCAGTTTAGTTTATGAAGATGAAGATCGCTTTTTAGTAGAGCAATCTCCTTTTCAAATAATGGAAGAAAGTTGTAAATATTTTGGCAGTACTTATGAAGGGAGAAAAGATAGTGCAAGATCTATTTTAGGAGCTGAATATAAGGTTCCAGTTATTGTTGAAGATACTAATAATTTGATTGTATTTCCTACAACATCTCCGAAAGCAGATGATTGTATTTGGATTTCATTGAAAAGGGTTAAGGATTTTGAAAGAATAGATGGTTGTAATACTAGGGTTATTTTTGATAATAACAAGGAAATTATTGTTCCTGTTTCTTATAGAACTTTAGAAAATCAAATATCTAGAGCTTCTAGATTAGACTTTATGATGAGAAAGAGGAAAACGAATTTATAAAAATGATTCATAAAATCACTTTTTACTATCTTATTTGGTCATTATATGCTATAATGTTAATGTATGTATAGGAATACCGAAATAGGGGATAGGTGATTATATGGGTCTTTTTTTTAAGTCTGATTGAAAATCACTAAAATAAGTTTAGTAAATTTTAGAAATTATTCATCTGTATCTATTAAGCTTGGAGATGGTATGAATATTTTTGTTGGAGATAATGCACAAGGGAAGACTAATATTTTAGAGGCTATTACTTTTTTAGCTCTTACTAAGTCACATAGATTAGGCGTTCATCCTAATGTTATTATGTTCAATAAAACGAAAGCAAAGATAAAAGGAGTTGTGAAAAAAGATCGTATTATTTCTAAATTAGAGATTAATATGCTGGAAAATGAGAAAAAGTTGTTTGTTAATCAAACAGAAATTAAAAAAGTAGCTGATTATATTTCTAATTTAAATGTAATTGTTTTTTCTCCAGATGATTTGGAAATCGTTAAAGGTTCTCCAAATATTAGAAGAAACCTATTAAACATACAGCTTTCACAAATTTCTAAAGTTTATTTAAATGTTTATAATGAGTATAATAAATTATTGCGAACACGCAATGAATATTTGAAAGTTTTATTTCAGAATTCTATTGCAGATTCTTCTTATTTGGATATAATTACGGATAAATTAATAGAAAAAGCTGTTTTTATTTATCAAAAAAGAAAAGAATATATTGATTTAATTAATGCTAGTATTGATACTTATTATAAAGAAATTAATGGTGAAAAGGGTTTAGTTGTTGAATATCATCCTAATATTGAATTTAAATCTTACGAAAGTGAAGATATTAGGAAAACTTTAAAATATTATTATAAGAAGAATTATAAAAAAGAGTTAAATTATGGAATGACTTTAGTAGGACCGCATCGAGATGATTTTTCTTTTTTATTCTGTGGAAAAGATTTAAAGTTTTTTGGTTCTCAGGGCCAGCAAAAAACGGCAGTTCTTGCTTATAAATTGTCTGAAATTCCTATATTTGAGGATATTTTAAAAACTTCTCCTGTTTTACTTTTAGATGATATTTTTAGCGAGTTGGACTTAAAAAAAAGAAATCGACTTTTAAAGTTGATTCATAAAGGTATTCAGAGTGTGATTACAACTACTGATTTAAAAAATATTAATAAAAAATATTTAGAGGATGCTTATATATACAGCGTAAAGAATGGAAATGTAGAAAGAAAGTAGGTATAAATATGAATGATGAAAAAGTAGAAAGAGAATATGATTCTTCAGCCATTCAGGTATTAGAAGGTTTGGAAGCAGTTCGAAAAAGACCAGGAATGTATATTGGTACTACTAGTTCTAGAGGTCTTCATCATTTAGTATGGGAGATTGTTGATAATGCTATTGATGAAGCATTGGCGGGATATTGTACACATATTGAAGTAGAAGTTGGAAAAGAAAATACTATTACTGTTAAAGATAATGGTCGTGGTGTACCTGTTGAAGTTCATCCTAAAACTGGTAAAAGTACTGTTGAAACAGTATATACTGTATTGCATGCTGGTGGTAAGTTTGGTGGAGGTGGATATAAAGTATCTGGTGGACTTCATGGAGTAGGTGCTAGTGTTGTTAATGCGTTATCTGAATGGATGGAAGTACGTGTTTATAAAAATTCTAATGTTTATTATCAACGTTATTTTAATGGTGGACATCCTGAGGAAGATCTTAAAATTATTGGTTCTTGTGATGATGATAGAACTGGTACTACTGTTACTTTTAAACCTGATCCAGATATTTTTGAAGAAACTACGGTTTTTGATTATGATATTTTGAAAACTCGACTTCGTGAACTTGCTTTTTTAAATAGAGGGCTTCGAATTTCTCTTTATGATTTAAGAGAGGATAATGTTTCTGATACTTTCTGTTATGAAGGTGGAATTAGTGAGTATGTGGCTATGTTAAATAAGGATAAGAAGCCGATTCATGAGACTATTATTGATTGTACAGGGGTAGAGAATGATATTGCATTAGAAGTTGCATTACAGTATAACGAGACTTATAATTCTAGTATTTATTCTTTTGTTAATAATATTAATACACCTGAAGGAGGAACTCATGAAGATGGTGTAAGGCGTGCTTTAACTCGTATTTTAAATAAATATGCTACTTCTAATGGTATGCTGAAGAATAATGATGATTCTTTGACTGGTGATGATGTTAAAGAGGGTCTTACTATGATTGTTTCTATTAAACATCCTAATCCTCAATTTGAAGGTCAAACTAAGACAAAACTTGGAAATAGTGAGTGTAGAGGAATTGCTGATCGTATATTTTCTGAAGCTTTTGAGAGGTTTTTAATGGAAAATCCTGATCAAGCAAAAATTATTGTTGATAAAAGTATGACAGCATCTCGTGCTAGAGTTGCTGCAAAAAGAGCTAGAGAGTTAACTCGTAGAAAAGGTGATTTAGATATTACAAATTTCTATGGAAAACTTTCTGACTGTAAGAGTAAGGATCCTTCAGAGTGTGAAATTTTCTTAGTCGAAGGAGATTCTGCAGGTGGTTCTGCAATTAAGGGTAGAAATAGTATGACTCAAGCTATTTTGCCTCTACGTGGTAAAATTTTAAATGTTGAAAAAGCAAGACTTGATAGAGCTCTTGCTAATGAAGAAATCCGTACTATCATTACTGCTTTTGGTACTGGAATTGGTGATGATTTTGATTTAAGTAAGTTGAGATATGACAAAATAATTATTATGACTGATGCTGATGTAGATGGTAGTCATATTCGTGTATTGTTACTTACATTATTTTATCGCTTTTTTAGACCTATTGTTGAGGCTGGGCATGTATATGCTGCTCAACCTCCATTATTTGTTATTAAACATGGTAAAAATATTAAATATGTGCTTAATGAACAAGAAAGAGATGAGTATTTAGCAACTCTTTCTCCTAATACAAAGTATGATATTATGCGTATGAAAGGTCTAGGAGAGATGGATGCTGAAGAGTTGAATGAAACAACTATGGATATAGAAAAACGTGTATTACGTCAGATTACTGTAGAAGATGCTATGGCAGCTGATGAGACATTTGCTCAACTAATGGGTGAAGAAGTAGGTCCTAGAAGGGAATTTATTGAAGAAAATGCTGTTTATGTACAGAATTTGGATATTTAGGGAGGTAGGATAGAATGGATAAGTTAGAAAAAAATAATATAGTTAATGAAGTAAGGGATTCTTTCCTTGAATATTCTATGAGTGTTATTGTTTCTCGTGCATTACCTGACTTAAGAGATGGTTTAAAGCCTGTTCATAGACGTATTTTATATTCTATGTATGAATCTGGTTATACACCTGATAAACCTCATAAAAAGAGTGCTAGAATCGTCGGAGATGTCATGGGTAAATATCATCCACATGGCGACTCTAGTATTTATGAAGCTATGGTTCGTATGGCACAAGATTTTTCATATCGTTATATGTTAGTTGATGGTCATGGTAACTTTGGTAATATTGAAGGATATGGCGCAGCAGCAATGCGTTATACGGAGTCTCGATTATCTAAAATTTCGTTGGAATTATTAAGAAATATTAATAAGGATACTGTTAATTTTATTCCAAACTTTGATGAATCTGAAAAAGAACCTGAAATTTTACCTTCTAGATTCCCTAATATTTTAGTTAATGGTACCATGGGAATTGCTGTTGGTATGGCAACTAATATTCCACCACATAACTTAAAAGAGGTTATTGATGGATGTATCGCTTATATTGATAATCCTGATATTGATGTAGATGGATTAATGCAATATATTAAGGGACCTGATTTTCCAACTGGTGCAACTATTTTAGGTAATAGTGGTATTAAAAAGGCATATGAGACGGGTAGAGGAAGTATTACTATTCGTAGTAAAGCTAGAATTGAGGAAAAAAATGGTAGACATTATATTATTGTGGATGAAGTACCTTATGGAATTAATACATTAGAATTAAAGAATAAGGTTGCTGAACTTGTTCATAATAAGGTAATTGATGGAATTACTGATTATCATACTGATTTAAAGGATGGTATTAAGATTACGATTACTCTTAAGAAGGATGCTAATCCTCAAGTAGTTCTTAATAATTTATATAAACATACGGCTTTTCAGACGAATTATGGAATTATTTTCTTAATGCTTGATCAAGGTGTTCCAAAAACGTTAGGATTAAAGGATATTATTTCTAAATATATTGATTATCAAAAGGAAATTATTATTCGCCGTAC
Organism: uncultured Bacilli bacterium; assembly: GCA_944332295.1. Classification (GTDB taxonomy): domain Bacteria; phylum Bacillota_I; class Bacilli_A; order RF39; family UBA660; genus Faecimonas. Next base: position 13,643 of record CALVJR010000017.1, read on the forward strand.
TAAGTTCGATTTGGCTAGAGATGAAGCTAGAGCGCATATTTTAGAAGGTTTAAAGATTGCGTTAGATCATATAGATGAGATTATTCAATTGATAAAATCGGCTAAAAATGATGAAGAGGCTATGATTGGTCTTAGAAATAACTATAAATTATCTGAAGCTCAAGCTCAAGCTATCTTGGAGATGAAGTTAAGACGTTTAACTGGATTGGAAAGAGATAAAATAGAGAATGAGTTACAAGAATTGCTTGCTGAAATTGAAGAATTGAAGTCAATATTAGCAAGTGAAGCTAAAGTATTACAAATTATTAAAGATGAAATGACCGAAATTAAGAATAAATATGGTGATGAACGTCGTACAAATATTGATATGACTGCAATTGAATATATTGAAGATGAATCTTTAATTCCTGTAGAAGATATTATTGTTACGTTAACTAATAAAGGTTATATTAAGAGATTAAAATCTGATACTTATAAGACTCAAAATCGTGGTGGAGTAGGAATTAAAGGTATGTCTACTAATGAGGAGGATTTCGTAGAACAATTAGTTTCCATGAAAACACATGATTATATTTTATTCTTCTCTAATAAAGGTAGAATTTATCGTATGAAGGGTTATGAAGTTCCTGAGTTTAGTAGACAATCTAAGGGATTACCAATCATTAATTTATTACTATTGGAAAAAGATGAGAACATTAGTTCGATTGTTTCTTTATCTGCTGATAATGAAATACATAAATATTTGGTATTTGTTACTCGACAAGGATTAGTAAAACGTACGGAGCTTTCAGAATTTGATAATATACGTAAGAGTGGTAAGATTGCTATTGGATTAAAAGATGATGATGAATTGATTTATGTTGGTGTTACAACAGGTGGTGATGAGATTGCAATCGGTGCTAATAATGGTCGTATGGTTCGTTTTAATGAGGAGGAAGTTCGTGTTATGGGACGTAGTGCTTCTGGTGTAAAGGGAATTGAACTTGAGGATAGTAAAGTTATTGGTGCGGAAGTTATTAAACCTGGACAATTAATTCTTATAGTTACTGAAAATGGTTATGGTAAAAAGTCAGAAATAGAAGAATATAGATTGACTCATCGTGGAAGTAAGGGAGTTAAAGCATTAAATATCACTGAGAAGAATGGAATGATGGTTGCTTTAGATTGTGTTGATGTAGATGGTGAGTATGATTTAATGATTATTACTAATAGTGGTACTATTATTAAATTGCCATTAGAACAGGTTTCTACTTTGAAGAGAGCGACACAAGGTGTTAGATTAATTAATTTGAAAGATGATCAAAAAGTATCAACTGTTGCTGTTGTTGAAAAAGAGGAAACTAGTGATGAAAGTCAGAATATAGAAGATACTCAACTTGTGGAAAATGAAAATTCAGAAGAAAAAAATACGCAAATCGAAAATTCTGAAGTTGTGGAAATCAGTAATATAGAATAATTTTTTCAATTGTATATTGTTATTAAAAATGAGATATATAAATATCTCATTTTTATTTTGCGTGATAAAATTGTTGATTTATAATGATTTTCATGGTTAATCTTTTTAATTTTTTCGTTTTTTCTGTGGAAAATCTATTTGTATAAGTATGATTCTTTTTGCTTGGGAAATTATTTCCCGGGAAATAATTTAACGTTACTCTCATAAATCGATTTGTGTGGTGCTTATATGGCAATTTTTATTATTACCTGTGGATATTTTATAATTAATATTATTGATTCGAGGGTATTCTTTATTATGAAATGAAATTTTAATTTAAGTTTTATGATTAATGTTTAAACTGTGGATTTATATTTTTTTACTTTAGATAGATATTATTTACTGTTTTATAAAATTTAGTTTATTTTAACTTTTTTATTACATTTGTGCATTTCTTTTTTTACAAAAAATAGATTAGGTTTTATGTAGATAGTTGGTTCGTTATATTATAAAGATAGATTTATATTTGATATATAGTGTTTGTTTATGCGAAGTTTTGAAATTTTATATGAACTATATAACTATTTTATTAGTCATGTATGAATACTATTTTTATGTTATTTATATGTTCCACGTGAAACATGTCTTTTTAATTTGTTATTACTATTATTGAAATGTTTCACGTGGAACATAATGGTTTACTATTAATAATCAAAATATTATTTTACTTAATTAATTTTTTGCATTTATTTAATAAAAAAATAGTATATATAATTTTGATTATTTCTTTATATGATCTTTGTGAATATTTTTGCTTATAGTGCTAAATATTAGTAAGTTTATTATGATTTACATGTTCCACGTGAAACATAAATGTTGAATTAGAATAATATGAAATCAATATTTTTCTCTATGCAAATATAAAATAATGTTTTCTATTTACAAATTGCTTTGTTTATATTAAAATATCGTTAGTGCAATAAAAGTACTAGAACCAGGTCAGGACCGGGAGGTAGCAGCCTTAATAGTCAACTTTTATGTGCACTTTTATTTTTAGGTGATTTTATGAATGAAAAATTTATGAATTTAGCAATAAAGGAAGCTATAAAAGCTTTTGAGAATGATGAAGTTCCTGTTGGATGTGTTATTGTAAAAGATAATCTGGTAATTGCTAAAGCTTATAATAAAAAGGAAAAACTTCATTGTGCAAGTAAACATGCTGAAGTTATAGCTGTGGAAAAAGCTTCTAAAAAATTAAATAATTGGAGATTGGATAATTGTGATGTCTATGTTACTTTGGAACCTTGTCCTATGTGTGCTAGTCTTTTGAAACAGGCTAGGGTTAGTAACATTTATTGTGGATTATCGAATTCTGATTCTTCTAATATTAAAATTATTAATCAAATATTAGAAAAAGATAAAAATAATTCACGTGTACTTATTTATAATGATTTAGCTGTGGAAAAAGTTTCACATCTAATGAAGAAATTTTTTGAAAAGAAGAGAAATAAGTAGGAGAGTTCTCTTTTTTTTGTGATATAATATTTTTGTTTATTTGGAGGTGCATTTATGTATCAGGCTTTATATAGAAAATATAGACCTCAAACGTTTGATGATGTTGTAGGACAAAGTACAGTAGTAAAGGTGTTAAAAAATTCTATTTCTCAACATAAATTTTGCCATGCATATATGTTTTTTGGTTCTCGTGGTACGGGTAAGACATCTTTATCAAAAATTTTTGCAAAAGCGGTTAACTGTTTAGAACCTGTCGATGGTAATCCTTGTGGAAAATGTAAAAACTGTTTAATCTCTGGGGAAAAAGAATGTGTGGATATTTTAGAAATTGATGCTGCTTCTAATAATGGAGTTGATGAAATTCGAGAATTGCGTAATAAAATTAATCTTGTCCCTGGTGAATTGAAGTATAAAGTTTATATTATTGATGAAGTTCATATGTTATCTATAGGTGCTTTTAATGCTTTATTAAAGACATTAGAAGAGCCACCAGAACATGCAATTTTTATTTTGGCAACAACGGATCCTCAGAAGGTTCCGGAAACTATTATTTCTCGTTGTCAGTGCTTTTCTTTTGAACGTATTGCTACAAATATGATTGTTGAACGATTGAAGTATGTTTGTGAACAAGAACATATTCAGATAGAGGATGAAGTTCTTCATGAAATAGCTTTATCTTCTGATGGTGGTATGAGGGATTCTTTAGGAATACTTGATAAACTTAGTTCTTATACTGATGAATTAATTACGATGAATATTTATACAGAGTTAAATGGGTTAATTACGAAGAAAGATTTAAAAATGTTATGTGATTCAGTTTTTATTGGTGATTATAAAGGAGTGTTAACTCATATTAATAATTTTAATAATAATGGTAAAAATTTAGTGCAAATTTTGTCTCAATTTATGTACTACCTTCGTGATTTGTTGGTGGATTATTATGTTAATAAAAATAGTATTGAATATCCAACTGAGCTTGTGGAAAAACTTATCACTAACATAAACGAAAAAATGTTCGATATAAAAAAGAGTGGAAATCCTAAAATCTATATTGAAATTTTATTACTTAATTTTATGTCAGAATGTTCGGTTAAAGTTTCAACAAAATCTGTGAATAAAGTAAGTGATATTTCTAAAACTGTTGAAAATAATAGTGCTAGTACTACTGTTACTGCTAATAATACTTATGTTGTTAACACAAATATAGATAATTCTATTAGTGATAGTAATATAGTGAAGAATTTAGAAAAAAATGACTATCAGATTGAGAAAGAGAGTACTATTGTAGAAAAAGATGTTATTCATGATACGGGAGATATATTAAATTTACGGGATATTATAAATGTACGTATTAATAATGCTTTTGCTTTAGCAAATAAGCAGGTTCTGAATCATGAAATTGATAATTTAAAGTTATTAAATGATTATACTTTTGATCAGAAAATAGGTTATCTAGTTTGCGAATTGTTAAACTCTAAGTTTCGTGTTGCAAGTGAGGATATTATTGTACTTAGTTTTGAATATGATTCTATTGTGCAGCAAAATTTATTACATTTAGAACAAATGGAAGAAGTATATGAAAAAATTACTCATTCATCTAAAAAGTTTGCTATTATTTCAGATGAAGAGTGGAATAAACTTAAGAAAGAATATATTCAACATTTAAGAGATGGTAATCATTATGAAGTTTTAGAAGAACCAGAAAAAGTGTTTAAAAAAGAAGAGACAGATGATATAATATCTAATGATGCCACTATGTTATTTGGCGATATTGTAGAAATTGATTAGGAGGAATGTTTTATGAATATGCAAGCTATGTTAAAACAAGCACAAAAATTACAAAAGGATATGATGAGTGCTAAAGAAGAAATTGATTCTATGGAATTTGTTGGTGAAAGTTCTCTTGTTAAGGTTACTGTAAAAGGTAGCAAAGAGGTAGTAAAGGTAGAAATTGATAAATCTAATTCTTTAGATGCTGAAGATTTAGAAATGCTTGAAGATATGATTTTAGTAGCAATTAATGATGCATTTAAAAAAGTTGATGCTGAAACTGATAAAAAAATGGGAAAATTTGGTAATATTCCAGGATTGTTTTAGTAGGTTTTATGTATCCAGAAAGTATTAGAAATTTAATTGAAGCATTTAAGTTTTTACCTGGTATTGGAGAAAAAACAGCTGAGCGTTTAGCTTTTTCTGTTTTGGGTCTTGAAGATGAACAAGTTTCCTTTTTTTCTGATAGTATTCTGTCTGTGAAAGAAAAAATTCATCCTTGTCCCATTTGTAATACATTTACAGATTCTGATAAATGCATTGTATGCTCTGATTTAACTAGAGATAAAGAGACGTTATGTGTCGTTGAAGATACTAAAAATGTTTTTTTATTTGAAAGACTTGGTATGTTTCACGGGATGTATCATGTTCTTGAAGGTTTGATTTCTCCTTTGGATGGTATTAATCCTGAAGATATAGGTTTAGATAAATTAATTGATCGAATTAAAAATGAAAATTTTAAGGAGGTTATTTTTGCTTTTAGACCTAGTATTGAAGGAGAGACTACAGCACTTTACATAAAGAGAGTATTAGAAGGTATGGGCGTTATTGTAACTAGACTTGCTAGCGGCGTTCCCATGGGAGCTGATATGGAGTATGTAGATAGCTTAACTCTAGAGAGAGCTTTAAATGATAGAAAAGAAATAGAATAAATCAAAAATTTTTTCATATTTTTTACCAAGGTGATTCAATATGAAAAAAATATTTGATTGTTTCAAAAGAGTTATTATCAGTGGTTTTATTTTATATGGATATAATTTAATTGCTGTAAATTTTAACATGATGTTACCTATTAATGTTATTACTTTATTATCTATTACTTTTCTTGGTACTCCTGCATTGTTTGCTTTAGTATTATTTCGAATTTTATTTTTATAAGTGGTGATAAAATGAATGATTTAACTTATATACAAAAAAAGTTTATTGATTATATTGAGATTATTATGAAATCTAATAAGTTATCTCATTCTTATTTAATTGAATTAGGGGATTCTTCATTAGATTTTCCCTTTGTTTTATTGTTTGTAAAAATGATTTTATGTCCTGATTCTATTTGTAATATAAATGGTTTAAACTGTAATAAATGTAATATCTGTAAATTGATAGATGAAGGTAATTTTCCTGATTTGGAAATTATTGAAGCTGATGGTATGCAGATAAAGAAAAAACAACTTCTTAGTTTAAAAGAAGAGTATCAAAATTTTTCTTTGATAGGACGTAGAAGAGTTTATATTATTCGTGAAGCAGATAAATTAAATCCATCTTCTGCAAATACAATTTTAAAGTTTTTAGAAGAGCCGGAAGAAGGAATTATTGCTATTTTACTTACTAAAAATAGATATCAAGTATTAGATACTATTTTATCTCGTTGTCAGATTTTATCTTTAGTAGATTCTACCGAAGTTTCTACTGTTGATGATTCTATTATTCGATTTATTCATTATTTAATTTCTGGAGATGATTTATTTATTCATTATAAGGAAATCTTAGATAGTATGTTACCTGAAAAAACAGTGGCTAAAGAAGTATTTGATAGTATTGAAAAAATATTTATACAATACTTATCTGGTCATGAAAATAAACAATTTTCTTTTTTAAACTCTTGTAATAGAGAGCATTTATTATCTTATATTACAATAATCGAAGAAGAAATTCCTAAATTGATGTATAATATTAATTATAAATTATGGTTAGATTCCATCTTTTCCCGTTTTGTGGAGGTGAAATAGATGAAAAAAGTAATTGGAATTATGTTACCTATAAGTAAATCATTCTTGTATGCAGTTGTTAATGATATTGAATGTGAAGTAGGGGACATTGTTATTGTTGAAAGTGAATCTGGAATTGATTCTGCAATTGTGAAGAAAGCAGCTTATTTAGAATCAGAGGAAAATTTACCAACTGATTTATATTCTGTTGTTAGAAAAGCAACGAAAGGAGATATTGAACTAATTGCTGATAATAATACTAAGGCAGTAAAAGCATTAGATATTGCTAAAAAATATAGCAAAGAGCTTGAATTAGATATGAGCTTTGTTGATTCTTTTTATACTTTTGATAAAAGCCAGTTAATTTTTTCTTTCGTTGCAGATAATCGTGTTGATTTTAGAGAATTAGCAAAGAAACTTGCACAAAAGTATAAAACTAGAATTGAACTAAGACAAATTGGTGTTCGCGATAAGGCCAAGAAAATTGGTGGACTTGGTCCTTGTGGTTTATTTTTATGTTGTCATACTTTTTTAACTGATTTTAATAGTGTATCTATCAATATGGCAAAAAATCAATTTCTTGCTTTAAACCCTTCTAAAATTAATGGTATTTGTGGTAGATTATTATGCTGTTTAGGATATGAAAACGACCTTTATACAGAATTAAAACAAGGTTATCCTAAAATTGGTACTATGGTTGAAACTTCTTCTGGTACGGGTAAAGTTTCTTCTATAGATGTTTTCAAAGGTTCATTTCAAGTAGATTTAAAAGACAAAGGTTTTATTGATGTAAAAAAGGAAGATTATCATGGAAGTGCTGAATGATATTTTAGGTTATCCTAATCGGAAAATATATCAAAATACTGATTTTTTTTCTTTTTCTCTTGATAGTGTTATGCTTGCTAATTTTGTGACTGTTCGTTTACGTGATAAGGAAATTTTAGATTTAGGTACTGGTAATGGTGTGATTCCTTTGATATTATCTCTTCGAACAGATAAAAAAATTGAAGGGGTAGAAATTCAAGAGAAACTTTATTCTTTGGCTTCCAAATCTGTTTCGTATAATCATTTAGATAATCAAATATCTATTGTTTGTTCTGATATGAAGGATTATATTTCTAAAAATACGATAGAAAGATTTGATGTAGTTACTTGTAATCCTCCGTATTTTAAAGTGAATGATAAGAACTATTTTAATGATAGTTCTGAAAAAACTATTGCTAGACATGAAGTTAAAATATCTTTAGAAGAGGTTGTGATGGTTGCTAGTAAGGTGTTGAAAAATAATGGTACTTTTGCGATGGTGCATCGAACAGAACGCTTGTTAGAAATTTTTGATTTATTTAGAAAATATCATATTGAACCTAAGCGAATTCGCTTTGTTTATGAATTTGTACATAAGCCATCTACTTTGGTTTTAATAGAAGGTGTAAAACATGGAAAGCAGGGTTTGAAAGTGGAGGCACCTTTTATTATGAAAATGGATGATGGTAGTTATTCTTTGGAGTATGAACGATTTTTAGTAGAGGTGAAATCTAGTGAGACAGAGTAGTTATGATGGTAGTGCTAGTTTATATTTAATTCCTACGCCTATTGGTAATTTGGATGATATTACAGTTAGAGGATTAAAAACATTAGAGATGGTTGATTTGATTTTGTGTGAAGATACTAGAGAAAGTAGTAAATTACTTAATCATTTTGATATTAAGAAAAAACTAGTTAGTTGTCATGAATATAATGAAGATAAGATTAAAGACTATGTTATTTCTGAGTTAGCAAGTGGTAAAAATATAGGGTTAATTACTGATCAGGGTTCTCCTGTAGTTAGTGATCCAGGGTATGTTGTTTCTAAAGCTGTTATAGAACATCATTTTAATGTTATTGCACTTCCTGGAGCTACTGCTTTTGTTCCTGCTTTAACATCTTCTGGTATAGCACCGTCTCCTTTTCTTTTTTATGGATTTTTACAAACAAAAGAATCAAAGATAAAGAGTGAACTTATGAGTTTAAGTAAGTTGCCTTATACTTTGATATTTTATGAAGCGCCACATCGTATTGAAAAGACTTTAGGGTATATGTTAGACGTTTTTGGTAATCGTAATATTAGTATTCATAGAGAAATTTCAAAGTTGCATGAAGAGATTTGTCGTGGTACAATACAAGAGCTAATTTCAATTGTTCCTGAATTAAAGGGAGAGTTTGTTTTAATCGTTGATGGAAATCATCAAGAAATTGATTATTCTAGTATGTCTATTTTAGAGCATGTTCAACTTTATTTGGATGATGGAATGAGTGAAAAAGAAGCAATTAAGGTTGTTGCTAGAGAACGAGGCGTTGCTAAATCCATTATTTATAAGGATTATCATGAGAATAAGAAATAAATTATTTCCCGGGAAATAAAATTAGAAGGATAATTATGTAAGAATTTTGTTGTTTTTAACTTTTTAATTCTTACATGTTGTGAATTAATTTAATAAAATATGATATTTAATTTTGATAAGATAATTTAGTATGATGATGTGTATGTTGAATGTTAGTTTTTGTTTAATAGTTAATTGAATTATTTGAAATTATTAATATTATATTGTGGTGAAGAAATAAAGAGGTGATAGAATGAAATTAATTGTTGGCTTAGGAAATCCAGGAAGGGAATATGAAGCTACGAGGCATAATATTGGTTTTTCTTTTATAGATTTTTATTTGTCTAAAAATAATATAGTTCCAACTTGGAAAAGTAAGTTTCAAGGACTTTATTTTGAGACTATTATAGCTGGTGAGAAAGTTTTATTTTTAAAGCCTCAATCTTATATGAATTTATCAGGTACTGTTGTTAGTCAGTTTGTTCATTTTTTTAAGATAGAAGTGTCTGATATATTAGTTATTTCTGATGATTTAGATTTAAAAGTTGGTAATTTCAAATTAAAAGATAAAGGCTCTTGTGGAGGTCATAATGGGCTTAGAAATATTGAGGCGTGTATTCATACTCAAGAATATAAAAGATTAAAGATAGGAATTTCTAATGATAAGAATCGTGAAACAAAAGATTATGTGTTAGGAAAATTTTCTAAGGAGGAAGAGAGAGTATTAGAATCTTTATTTTCTGATTTAGTAGATGTACTTAATGATTATTTTTCTGTAGATTTCTTATCATTGATGAGTCGATACAATCGAAAAAATAGGTGATTTTATGAATATCTTTCAAAAATTAGGAAATATTGAATTAAAAAAGAACATGGGTATTACTGGTCTTACCGATGAGTTTTTTTGTGTTTTATTATATTCTACATTTTTGAATCAAGATAAAAATATATTAGTTGTTGTAAATTCTTTATATGAAGCAAATCAATTATATTCTTCTTTATCTAATTATACGGATGATGTTTATTTGTTTCCTATGGATGATTTTTTGACTAGTGAGGCTTTGGCTGTTAGTCCTGAGCTTCAGTATAATCGTTTAGAGACTATTCATTCTATTTTGGGGAAAAAGGGTATTGTTATTACAAACTTAATGGGATATTTGAGGTTTTTACCTACAAAGGAAAAATATCAACAGTTTTTTGTGGAACTTTCTGTAGAAAAACAATTTAATCCACAAGATTTGGTGGAAAAATTAGTACAGGCAGGATATACTCGAGATACTATTGTTAATAAAACAGGGGAGTTTGCTGTTCGCGGGTTTATTATTGATGTTTTTCCTGTGGAAAGTGAGTATCCTGTTCGTATTGAGTTTTTTGATGATGAAATAGAATCTATTCGTTATTTTGATTCTGATACTCAGAAGTCATTATCTAGTATTAGTTCTGTTTTTATTCGTCCTTGCACTGAATTTTTGACTGATAAACAAGTTTTAGAGGAAGAGGCTTTTAAGCAAAAGTATTTACCTAAATATGAAAAAGTCTCTTCTATTTCTGGTTATTTAGATTCTTGTATTACTTTTTTTAAGGATTATGAACAATTAAAGGTAAGTTTTCAGCAAATTATGGAAGATGTATTTACTTATCAAAGTACTAAAGATATTTCTTTTGATGGTAATTATATGTTTGATTTTCTTCAAGTTTCAGTTGAATTTCCTATTTATTACATGAATATTGACCGTATTCTATCTAAGGGAATTTTGGATTTGGATGTTCATACTATTAATAATTTCAATGAGAATGCTGATACTATTAATCAATTTATTCGTAAAGCTATTGGTGATGGGAAAACGGTTGTTTTATGTTTGCAAAAATACCAGATTTTTAGTGTTATGAAATTTCTTAATATGAAAGTAGTGGAAAGTGATTTTGAACATATAGTTTCTAATCAAGTTAATTTGGTTTCTCAACCTCTTCGAGCTGGTTTTATTTATCAAGATTATGTCTTTTTAACTGCTAATGAATTATTTGTAATTAAGGAAAAGCAGAAAAAGTATCGTACAAAGTTTAAGTATTCTTCTACTATATCAGATGTTAATAAATTAGAAATAGGAGATTATGTTGTTCACAATGTTCATGGTATTGGTGTATATAATGGTATAAAAACACTTAGTACTTCTGGTATTGTGAAGGATTATGTAGAAGTTTTATATCAAGGAGAAGATAAATTATATATTCCTGTTGAAAAAATTGATTTGCTTAGTAAATATACTGGTAAGGAAGGTTATGCTCCTAAAGTAAATAAACTTGGTGGTAATGAATGGGAGAAGACTAAAAATCGTGTTAAGAAAAAAGTTCAGGATATGGCTGATGATTTATTGCGGTTATATGCTGAACGTGAAGCTAGAAAGGGTTTTGCTTTTTCACCTGATAATGATATGATGCTTGACTTTGAATCTGAATTTCCATATGAATTAACTCCAGATCAAAAGAGAGCTATTGTACAAATTAAAGAAGATATGGAAAAATCTGCTCCTATGGATCGATTATTATGTGGTGATGTTGGTTTTGGTAAGACAGAAGTTGCTTTTGTTGCAGCATTTAAAGCTATTTTAGATTCCAAGCAAGTACTTTTTCTATGTCCTACTACCATTCTTTCTAATCAACATTATGAGAATGCTATGATGAGATTTAAAAACTTTCCTGTTTCTATTGGACTTTTAAATAGGTTTACTTCTCCTAAAGAAGCAAGACGTATTATTGAAGGACTATCTAATGGTACGATTGATTTGGTATTTGGAACACATCGATTATTAAGTGATGATATTAGACCTAAGAATTTAGGACTTCTAGTTATTGATGAAGAACAAAGATTTGGTGTTACTCATAAAGAGAAGATTAAAAAATATAAAACTAATGTAGATGTTTTAACATTGTCTGCTACTCCAATTCCTAGAACATTACAAATGTCTTTGGTTGGTATTCGTAGTTTATCATTAATTGAGACTCCTCCTGTTAATCGTTACCCTGTACAGACTTATGTAATTGAAGAAAATAATCAAATTTTGAGGGATGCTATTTATAAAGAATTATCTCGTGATGGACAAGTTTTTATTCTTTATAATAAAGTAGAGTCTATTGAAGAAGAAAAATATCGTATACAAACTTTAATTCCTGATGCGAGAATTATTACTGCTCATGGACAGATGAATAAAAATGACTTGGAAAATAGAATTTTAGATTTTATTAATCATGAATATGATATTTTGGTTTGTACTACGATTATTGAAACGGGTATTGATATTCCTAATGTTAATACATTGATTATTATGGATGCAGATAAGTTTGGTCTTAGTCAGTTATATCAGATTCGTGGTCGTGTAGGGCGTAGTGATAAGTTTGCTTATGCCTATTTGATGTATCATCCTGCTAAAGTTTTAACTGAGTCTGCAGTTAAGAGACTTAATGTTATTAAAGAATTTACTGCTCTTGGTAGTGGCTTTAGTATCGCAACACGTGATTTATCTATTCGTGGTGCTGGGGATATCTTGGGTAGTGAACAAGCAGGATTTATTGATTCTGTTGGAATTGATTTATATTTGAGATTATTAAATGAAGAAGTTCTTCGTAAGAAAAATCTTACTTTACCAGAGGAAGAAGAAGTAGAAGATACTAAGCCTTTATTAAGTGTTAGTACTCATATCGATGATAGTTATGTTACTGAGGATGACTTAAAGATTGAGATTCATCGTAAAATAAATGAGATTGATTCTAAAGAAAAATTGGAAGAAGTAAAGCAGGAGATAGAAGATCGTTTTGGTCGTATAAACGAAGATATGCTTGTTTATATGTATGAAGAATGGTTTGAAAAACTTGCTAATTTGGTACATATTAAAAGAGTTGCTCAGACAAAAAATTCTATTGAAATGGTATTTCCTGAGGAAGTTATTTCTAAAATTAAAGTGGATGAGCTGTTTATGGATTCTTATGATATTAGTCCTTCTTTTAGATTTTTAAGTCGAGGATCTAATTTAGTGATTATTTTAGATATTATAAAATTAGAAAAACATCCTATCTATTATTTAACTTCTTTACTAGATTTAATCTATCGTAAATTTTTGACTTAATCTTGACTTATAGAAGTATGTTTTGTTACACTTACAATGCTAGGATGTGGTAGTATGAAAGAAGAAACAGTAGAAGGATTTAGAAAGAAGCATTTTGAAAATTATAAAAATGCTGTTATGGAGACATTGAAAAATAATACTACTGTTTTATTTGAGGATGATATTTATTCTTTATTGCAGAAGCCACCACTTGATTCTATGGATCTTATTAAGTGTAAGTTTTTAGATTTGGCCAAACGACATAAGATTATTATTCGTTCTGATGTTTTAGATGATATTTTAGAAAAGTATAGGGCTAATATTATTTCTTTCATTCCTTCTTGGAAAAAGATTAGAATTGAGGATTTGAGTAAAATAGTTACTTCTTTTGTACCAAAAAAAGAGACTGATGTTATCAAATTTAATAAAAAGGATTTTATTCCTCTAAATCGTAAGTTAAGAAAGACTATGAAAGATGATTTAGCTAGAATAGTTGATAAAAAAATTGTAAAATATGTAAATCAGTTGTTTACTTCTGATGTAGATGAAAAAGTTAAAAATGATATATCTTCTGAAATGATTAAATATGTTCAATCTAATTATATTAAACAGCTTTTAGAAAGTATTGATTTTAAAATAATTGTTAAAGATACTACATTAATTAATGGTGTTAGGGAACAAGGTGAACGTTTTTTATTTACTAAAATGAATTCTTATTTATTAAATGAAGATAAAATTTCGGAATAAATATTGGAGCGATATTAATCGCTTTTTTTTTGGTAGAAAATATATGGAAATATTTTCCAAGGTAAATTTTGGGGATATTTATTATAATAAAGTATGAAAAGTGGTATAAATTGAAAAAATTTAGAAACAATAGTAGTATGGGAAAGTGAGGAATAATTGTATGAAATCAACAGGTGTAGTTAGAAGAGTAGATGACTTAGGAAGAATTGTTATTCCAAAAGAAATTCGCCGTACTCTTAGAATTAGAGATGGAGAGTCTTTAGAAATTTTTGTTGATAGGGAAATGATAGCATTAAAGAAGTTTTCTAAAATGACAGATATGGATGAAATTTCAAAACAGTTAGTAGATATTGTGAATACTGTTATACATCAAAACGTTTTTATTACTGATCGTGATAATTTTATAGCTGGTAGTGGAGAGTTGAGAAAAAAATATTTGGGTAAACCTATTTCTAAGGCCTTAGAACTTATTATGAAAGAGAGAAAAACTATTGTTGAACATAGTCTTCATTCAATAGAATTATGTGATTCAGTTCCTGAAAATTATGCATATGTTATTTGTCCTGTAATTATGAATGGTGATGCGATAGGCCTTGTTTTGATTGTTTCTGATAGTTCTGACATCGGTCAAGTTGAAGAAAAAATGGCAGATGTTGTGTCTAAATTTTTGGGTAAACATATTGAAGAATAGTTTTTTTTGTGTTATACTCTACCCATGTTGAATGTGATGAGGAAGAGTCTTATAAATATATAGTTTAGTTTAGAGATTCCGGTTGGTGAAAAAGGAAATGAACTTTTTATAGGATATGGCTTCTGAACTATTACATCGATATGTAGGTGTAATCGTAGATAGGCGTTAACTATTTGAGTGTATAATATT
>CALVJR010000018.1 GCA_944332295.1 uncultured Bacilli bacterium
ATCGAATAGATAAAGTACGCCATATGTTTAATAAAAAAGAAAATTAAGTTACTATTCACTAAAATTACAATTTATAGAGCAGAGTTATATCTGCTTTTTTTAGTGATTATGATATAATTAATTATATAGAAATTGTTGGGTGATTATATGTCAAAGATTGTTGATGCTATTATTGGTCATGCTGTTGGAGATGCAATGGGTGTGCCAACTGAGTTTTGTATAAGAGAGCATTTATTAAAAAAACCTGTAGTTGAAATGGTTAGTTCTTCTAAAGTTGGCCAGCCAGCAGGAACATGGTCTGATGATACTTCTATGGAAGTATGTACTATAGAATCATATAATGAATGTGGAAGATTTGATTATGATAATATTATGCAAAAATGGGTAGAATGGATAAATGAAGGAAAATATACAGCAACAGGTGAAACATTTGATGTTGGAAGGACTTGTTTATCAGCTATTAGAAAATATTCTACTGGGATAATTCCATTAAAGTGTGGTGAAGATGGAGAATATTCCAATGGGAATGGATCTCTTATGAGAATTTTACCTGTAGCGTTATTTGCTCATGTTAAAGGTATCACAGAATATGAAATAATAAAATTAACAAATGAATTATCTTCATTAACTCATGCTAATGATATTAGTAAGTTAGGTTGCTATATTTATATCAAATATGTTTGCTTTCTTTTAGAAGAAAATACTAAAGAAGAAGCATATAACAAGATAAAAGGACTTGATTATTCATTATATTCTGAACATGCAATTGAGCAATATAAAAGGATCTTAAAGGAAAATATCAAGGAATTAAATGTTGCTGAAATAAAATCAACTGGTTATGTAGTTGATACTTTGGAATGTGCATTATGGATATTGTTGAATGCTAATAGTTTTAAAGAGACAATAATTGCTACTACAAATATTGGAAATGATACAGATACTATTGGTGCTATTGCTGGATCTATGGCTGGTATTATTTACGGTATTGACAGTATTCCTGAAAATTGGTTAAATAAATTGCAAAGGAAAGATTATTTAATAGATTTGGCAATAAAGTTTGAAAACAAATTAAATTGATTATCATTGATAATCTTTTTTTTATTGGAGGTGAGAAATGCAAAGTAAAACAAGAGAGCAATTGGTCAAAATGTATTTAGAAGCTTTAAAAGAAAATAAAATTCCTTGGCGTGAAAGATGGTATAGTGATTTAAATAAGAATGGTGTTACTAATACTGAATATAAAGGTGTTAATCAATTAATTTTATCTTATGTAGCATATAAAGAAAAATATAAAGATAATCGCTGGCTTACATATAAACAAATAAAAGAAAATAATTATAAAATAACCAATGCCAAAGGAAAGGGAGTTCCAATAGAATTTTGGAGTGTTTATGATATTAAAAACAAAATACGTTTAGATTTTCCAGCTTATGAAAAAATAATTGAAAAAACTCCAGAAAAACAAAAAGATTTCAAAGTCTTTTGTAATACAACGTATGTATTTAATGCAAGTTTAATTGAGGGAATAAAACCGAATGAAAAAAATAACAAGAATACTATACCTACTAATATATATTTCAAAAGATTAATTTCCAAATTACATATCGAATATATAGAAGAAGGTGATAAAGCATATTATATTCCATCAAAGGATACTATTGTATTACCACCTTCATCAAAATTTTTTGATAAATATTCCTATTATGCTACACAACTTCATGAATTGAGCCATGCTACAGGACATTCTGATAGACTTAATAGAAATTTAAATATTCAAAATAAAAGAGATTATGCTAGAGAAGAACTTATTGCAGAAATTAGTTCTTCTTTTTTGATGCAAAAATTAAATGTCAAAGTTAAAGAAGATGATTATAACAATCATAAGAGTTATATCCAAAGTTGGATACAGTTATTAGAAGATAAACCTAATGAATTATTTAAAGCTGTTGGTGAAGCAAATAAAATTTGCGATTATCTTGATTCTAAAGTGAAAAATAAAGAAAAGGAAAGGATGTAAAATGGATCTAGATAAAAAGATAAATGAAATAAAATTTTTCTTAAAAAATTCCGAGGAACATTATGGTAAAGAAATTGAATATATTCTTGTCAATCCCAAAAATAAAGATGTTTATATATTGTGTGCTGATGGTGATGAAGCTATAGAATTTACCCCATATACAAAATCTTTGCCAAATGGTTATTCTTACGTTCCTGAGTATGATTATAATTTTGATTATTATTTTCTGAATCACTTAGAAAATAATTTAAAAATCACATATATAAGTTGGAATACTCATAATGGAATGTGGAATTCAATTAATGAATTATATCCTAATGAAATAAACTGCAAAATAGGTTTAAAAAAGTATATTGATTACTGTAAGAAGAATAATATTACAAAAGAAAAAATAGATAAATTTACAGATTCTAATGTTCCTAATATTATGACATTATTTAATAAACAAAGAGAGGAGGAAAGATAATGAGGAAACAATATGATGATTTTACTCAATTGAAGTTGAAAGATATGAGTAAGAGTATTAGTGATATGACTTATAAATATATTAATCCAGAAACTGATAAACCAACTAAAGTGCCACCAGCTCATTATGAAAAAATATTAGATCAAGTAACAGAAAAGTATATGGCAGATATAACTTCAAGACAATTTCTTACTATTATGTATAATCAACTTAATGGTTTAAAAAAGGAAGATGAGAAATATTTTCAACAAGCATTAATTTGCATTGATTTAGGCTTGAATCCCAAAGATTTAAGAATTGATGAACAAATTGCTTTGGAATATACGAACGAGTTCTTAAATGAAAGAAAACAAGTGTTGAAAAAGGATAATCATATTTTGGATCAAAGTATTATTGATTTTTATAATGATACAAAGGAAAATCCTGATATTCAAAGCCATGCTGTTAAAGAATCTAATAAATTAGAAGGACTTAATAAAAGTAATAAAGATATGGAAAGATAAATCGCACATTTTATTTTTATCATTTTTTGTATTATCCTATTATAGGAAGGAGTAAAAAATGAAAATACGTAATGCTATTAACGAATCCAATCATGAATTATATGATATTATAGCTTATTATTTAATTGGCAAGAATGGGTATTCTCCAAATGTTAAAACAGCTTTACAAAATTTGTATAAGACTGTTTTAGAAGAAATTAATAAGGAAGAAAAAACTAGTCTTAGTAGAGACTTAGTAGATTTTAAAACTTATGAAATTGAATGTACCGAGGATGGTAAAACAAATACAGTAGAGATAGATTGGGATTGTTTCTTGTTAAATGATTTAATGGAATCTTATTTTGGCGATAAGCGTGGATGTTATCCGAAACCAATAGAAGAACTAATCAATAAATTAACACAAGAGACCTTACAATGCGTTGTTAAAAAAGGAAAATATCTAAATGATGATGCTGAATTTGTTGAATTTGTAAGAGAATATGAATATGAAGAAGATAATGAGTAATTATCTTTTTTTGTTGGAGGTGAAAGTTTATGGAAGTTAAGATAAATAAGGAAATAAGAAATTATACTGAAAGTATTTATTTTGGACTTAATTTAAGACAATTTGTTTTTAGTATTTTAGGATGTGTTGTAGCTGTTGTTCTATATTTTCTATTAAAGCCATATTTAGGAATTGAAACTTTATCTTGGGTTTGTATGCTTGGAGTTGTGCCTTTTGCTGCTATTGGATTTTTAAAATATAATGGTATGCCAGCAGAACAGTTTGTATTAGCGTGGATCAAGTCAGAAATTTTAGTGCCTAGACATTTAGAATTTAATGCAAAGAATTTTTATTATGAGTTAATTTATAATAAGCCAAAAGAAAAGAAGAAAGGAGTAAAAGATGAAAACGATAAGGAATCTATTTAAAAGAGATAAAGAAGAATTTAATATACCTAAAAGTATTCAAGATACCATACCAGTAAATAGAATATGGAAAGATGGTATTTTTTTATTAGGTAAAGATAAATATAGTAAAACTTATAGATTTACTGATATTAATTATGCAGTTGCTTCTAGAAATGATAAAGAAGCAATGTTTTTAAATTATTCTGAATTATTAAATTCACTTGATTCTAGTGCGACGTCAAAAATAACAATTCTAAATAGAAGATTAAATAAAGTAGATTTTGAGAAGAATATATTATTGCCAAAAGCGAATGATAATTTAGACAAGTACCGTGATGAATATAATAGGATGTTAATTGAGCAGGCAACAAATTCTAATTCAATGGTTCAAGAGAAATTTCTTACTATATCTATAAATAAAAATAGTCTAGATGAGGCTAGACAATATTTTACTCGGATTTCTGCTGAATTAAATAATCGTTTTCGTGAACTCGGTTCAAAAGTCGAATCATTAAGTGCAAATGAAAGATTAAGAGTAATACACGATTTTTATAGAGTGGGAGAGGAATCTATTTTTAATTTTGATATGATAGACAATATGAGAAAAGGGCATTCCTTTAAAGATTATATATGTTCAGATTCTTTATCTTTTGAAAAAGATTATTTCGAATATGGAAATAGATATGGACGTGTATTATACTTGAAAGAGTATGCTAATTATATAAAAGATGATATGGTTGCAGAATTGACAGATATGGATAGAAGTATGCTTCTATCTATTGATATAATACCAATCCCCATGGATGAAGCGATACGTGAGGTGGAAAACAGAAGATTAGGTGTAGAAACTAATATTACTAATTGGCAACGCAGACAAAATAACAATAACAATTTTAGTGCTGTTATTCCTTATGATTTGGAGCAACAAAGAAAAGAATCGAAAGAATTTCTAGATGATCTTACTACGAGAGACCAAAGAATGTTTGTATGCGTTATTACTATGGTTCATACTGCTAAGACTTTAGAACAATTAAATCTAGATACAGAATCTTTATTATCTACTGCTAGAAAACATTTGTGTCAGTTAGCGGTATTAAAGTATCAACAAATGGATGGATTAAATACGGTTTTACCTTATGGAGTAAGAAAAATAAATACATTAAGAACATTAACAACTGAATCATTAGCTGTTTTTACACCATTTAGAGTACAAGAAATTAATCATGAAAATGGAATATATTATGGTTTAAATGTTATATCTAAAAATATGATAATTGCAGATAGAAGGCAACTACTAAATGGTAATTCTTTTATATTAGGTGTTAGTGGAAGTGGTAAGTCTTTTACTGCAAAAAATGAAATAGTTTCTATTGCATTACGTGATCCTACAGCAGATATCATTATTGTTGATCCAGAGCGAGAAGAAAGCAGGTTGGTAAAAGCATTAGGTGGAGAAGTAATTCATATATCTGCTACAAGTGAAAATCATATAAATGCAATGGATTTAAATAGTGAATATGGTGATGGTGCGAATCCTGTAATATTAAAGTCTGAATTTATTTTATCTTTGTGTGAACATTTAATGGGTGAAAAGTCTTTAGGCCCAAAAGAAAAATCAATTATAGATAGATGTACTGCCAAAGTTTATAGAGTGTACCAACAGGGAAATTATCAAGGTGTCCCACCAACTTTACAAGACTTTAGAGAAGAATTATTAAAACAACCAGAGGAAGAGGCAAAGCAAATTGCCCTTGCTATCGAATTGTTTACAGATGGATCTTTAAATACATTTGCTAAAAATACTAATGTTGATACAAATAATCGTATTATATGTTATGATATCTTAGATTTAGGAAAACAATTACTTCCTATAGGTATGCTTGTTGTTTTAGATAGTATTTTAAATAGAATTACAGCTAATAGAAATAAAGGAAGAAGTACATATATTTTCATAGATGAAATATATTTATTATTTCAACATGAATATTCTGCTAATTTCTTATTTACTTTATGGAAACGTGTTAGAAAATATGGAGCTTATGCTACAGGGATTACACAAAATGTGGAAGATTTATTACAGTCTCATACTGCAAAAACTATGCTTGCAAACTCTGAATTTATTGTTATGTTAAATCAAGCCTCAACTGATCGTCTTGAATTAGCGAAATTATTAAATATTTCAGAGTTACAATTAAGTTATATAACTAATGTTGGAGCAGGTGAAGGACTTTTAAAAGTAGGACGTAATCTAGTACCATTTGAAAATCATTTCCCTCATGATTTAGAATTATATAAATTGATGACTACTAAACCAGGGGAAGAATAGTGAAAGACATAAAAACAAAAGATAGTTCTCGTAAGGGAATTAAAACGCTTAATAAAGCTAGTGCGTGGACTGAGAGAATTAAAGATCCTATTGTTTATCTAAATGATAAATCAAACGAAATAAATTCAAACAATAATAATATAAATGAATATGGATCAGACAAAATAAAATATTATAGTAACAGAATTAAAGATGAGACAATCCATGGAGCTGGTAAACTAGTAAACAAAGGAAAAACTAGTTTAATAAATAAAATTAAAAGACGAAATATAAAGAATACTGCTGGTACAAGTAAAATTAAAACAAAGGTAGCTAATGCTAAAAATATAATGAATAATACAAAAAAGGCAGCACAACGAAGTAAACAAATGGCTATTCAAGCTAAAAGACTAGCCATAAGTATGGCAAGAACTACACGAAGAGCAGTAATGGCTATATCCAAAGGTGTTATTTTAGGAGTTAAAGCATTAATAAGTGCTTTAAGCTCGCTTATTGGCTTATTGGCAAGCGGTGGAGCAATTGTGATGATAGTAATTATTGTTATATGTCTAATTGCCGCCTTATTAGGTTCAATTTTTGGTATCTTTTTTTCCAATGATTCAAATAGTAGAACTATGACTAGTGTTATTAGTGAGATTAATCAAGAGGTTTATAGAAATGTAGAATCACAAAGGCTTTTATCACAAGCAGATGAAATAGTTTTTGAATCAACCTATTCTAATTGGAAAGAAGTAATTGCGGTTTATTCTGTAAAATATGCTAATGATAATTCGGAAGATGCTGAGATTGTAATGTATTTAGACGATAAAAACGTTAGAAGATTAAAGACAGTCTTTTATGATTTTAATACAATCACTACTGAAGTTAGAAATGAAGAAAGGGTAAATGAAAGTAATCCGCCATCATTTAATAATAATCCAGTTAATGGACAGGGAGAAACTATATTATATGTAAAAGTCACATCAAAGTCTTTAGAAGAAGTTATGAATAATTATAGTTTTAGTGATGACCAAAAAGAACAAGTTAAAGAACTAACTAGTTCAGAATATGATGATATGTGGAGTCATCTATTGTATGGTTCTGAAACAGGTGATTATATTTATTGGAGACAAAAAAATGCAAGTTGGTCTAATATACAAATTGGCAACTCAGGAAAAACAATTAGTGATATTGGTTGTCTAGTTACATCTGTAGCAATTTTAATACAAAAATCTGGTGTTAATAATACAATAGTCCCTTTTAATCCTGGTATTTTTGTTGAAAATTTAAATAGCAATAATGGATTTGATAATAATGGTAATTTACAATATGGTGCCATTGCGAAAATAATTCCTAATTTTCAATATAAAGGTAGAGTAACTTTGGCTGGAAAAAGTAAAAGTGAAAAACTAAAATTGATAAAAACCTATCAAGAACAAGGTTATTATATAGCTATGGAAGTGTTAGGTGATACAGGACAGCATTGGGTTGCTATTATGAATGTTTTGGGTGATGAAATTAAAATGGTTGATCCTAGTAGTGATAATATAGACGTTTGGAATGCATACAATTGGAATAATACTTCTCAATTTGTATATTTTCAAGCCCTTGGCTAGTTACATAAGTTAACTAGCCATCTTTTTTTATGCCATTTTTATGCTATAATATTTACAGTGGTGGTTTATAGTGGAATATATTAATTATGAGGCAAAGATTTCGTTAATTAAAAAATATTATAAAAAAGATGCAATCTTTTTAGAATTAAAATTAATAAACTATGAGGGATTTAATCTATATATGATTTTGACAGAGTCTAAAAAGTATAATAGTTATAGATTAAGTTGGTTTGATTTAGATGAAATTAAAGATAAGTATATCGAAAAATATATTTGCTGTGAGTATATTCGCTCGGATATTATTGATTTTATAAAGAATGACTTTGCAAAATATGATGTTGCTATAGATTATAATGACGAATTTTTAACTGATAAAGATACAGTTATATTTAATGCTAATATAAAAACAAAAAAATCCAATGCCATCAATGTTTCTTTTAAAAAATATTTGCCAAAGAATTTATCTATCCTTGCAGATTTAATAATATTTGTATTCAAGAATATGCCTAGAAAATATGAGGGTTTTATGTATGAGTTACTTGCTAAATTAACTGGTAGTACAGAAAAATATGAATATAAAAAAGAATTTGAATTTGATTTATTTAATGGTGATATTAATGAAATATTTAGGTATCCAATTGTTCAAAGAGGCAAAAAATACTATGAAGAAGATAAAATTAAATTTCTAGAAAAAATAGATAATAGATATTTTGCAATAGTTGAAGGAACAGAAAAATATATTGTTATAGTTAAATATGATGAAAAAGAGAAAAAAACACAAGTATATTGTTCTTGTCCATGTGAATTTTATTGTAAACATATTTGTGCTGTTATACTAGCGATAAGAGATAATAAGTTTAAGAGATTTTATAAAATAATGTATAAAAATCCTAATAAAAATTTGTTAGAAAGAATTATGGATTTTGAATATTTTTTGTGTTTAGGAATAGTGGAGCAAAACTTTGAAATAATTAATAATTATGGAGAACTTGAATTAGTTCCAATACTTGATGTGAATAATAAATATAATTGGGAAATATTGGAGGATTCAGAAGATCAAAAATTAATGAAGCAGGTAAAATATTTTTTGGATAATAATTGATTGTAAAAAGTAGGAGGGATTAAAGTGAATGATTTATTGTCTTTAACAGATTTATTTAATAGAAAAATATTTAGAATTCCTGATTATCAAAGGGGATATTCATGGGGAAGTTTACAATTAGAAGAATTTTGGAGTGATATTTTAAATTTATTGCCAGATAGAGAACATTATACTGGTATGATTTCCTTGAAAAAACTCGATAAGACTTATACTGATAATGAAAAGTGGAATGATGAACGATGGCTTTTAGATAATTGGAATTATGAAGCATATCATGTTGTTGATGGACAACAAAGACTTACTACATTTATTATTTTAATTAATGAAATAGTAAATTTTTATAAAAGAATTAATCCTGATAAGGAATTAAATCAAATCTTTATAAACAGTATTCCATTAAGTAAGATTCAAGAAGATTTTTTGGCAATATCAAAGCCTGATGCTGCTGACATTATTAAAACGTTTAAGTTTGGATACGAAGTTGATAATCCGAGTTATGAGTTCTTTAAACATAAAATTTTAGGAGAGCCAAACTCAGGACTTTTAAATGAAACGTTTTATACTTTAAATTTGGAAAACGCAAAGAAATTCTTTGAAAATAAAATTAATGAAGAATATCAAACTAACGGTTTATCTTCTATAGAGAGTATATTTAAAAAAATAACTCAAAAAATGAAATTTAATATGTATTATATTGATAATGATTTTAATGTATTTGTGGCATTTGAAACAATGAATAATAGAGGAAAAAGATTGTCGAATCTTGAATTGTTAAAAAATAGATTAATTTATTTATCTACAGTCTTTGATGAAGATGAAGATAATAAAAATGCTGTTAGAAAAAATATTAATGAAACATGGAAAGATGTTTATGGATATTTAGGTAAAAATAAAAATAAACCATTAAATGATGAAGATTTTCTTCAAGATCATTGGATTATTTATTTTGGTTACACTAGGTCTAATAAAGTAACTTATTCTTCGTTTTTATTAAATGATTATTTTACTCAAAATAATATTTCTGATAAACAAATTATGAATTTATTAGATGATGATACAGAGGATTATCAAATTGAAAATGTAGATATATCAGAAATAGAAAACTCCGATGAGATTGAAACTGTAGATAATAAAAAAGAAAAATTGACTTTAAATAGTATCAGTAAGTATATCAATAGTATGAAAACTTTAATCCCTTATTGGTATATCTTACAGAATCCAGATGATAGTGATATTAATACTTCAATCAAGGCAATGCTTCAAAAATTAAATAGATTACAATTCGTATATTTTAAACCATTAATAACTGTTCTACTTTCAAAAAATGATATTAGTATTGAAAAGAAAGTAGAATGTTTACAAAAAATTGAAAGATACATATTTTTACATTTTAGATTAGTTAATTATCAATCAACTTATAGAAATAGTTTCTTTTGGAATTTATCACATAAATTTTATGTAAATGAAGTAAGTATTGATGATGTAATTAACGAATTAAACAAGATAGATTATTTGGCTGATAATAAAGTGGCTGATATGACTGGTATTTTAAATAATATAAATAGATTATTTAAGAATTATAAAGGTTATTATTCTTGGCCAGCAAGGACTTATTTTCTTTATGAGTATGAATTATATTTAATGAATAATCAAGCTAATCAAAAAATATATCCAGAGAATTTATTTAAAAAAGATGAAAAGGATAAAGTCTCAATAGAACATATTTATCCTCAAACCGATACAGATGATTATTGGGTAAGCAGATTTGGCAATTATACAGAGCTAGAGCAAAAGCATTTAAATGGTTCTTTGGGTAATTTGTTACCACTGTCATTAAGTATTAATATTAAATTACAAAACTATTCGTTTGATGATAAAAAAATTGGTAAAGATGGTAGAAGAGGATACATAAATGGTTCTCATTCTGAAATGGAAGTTGCAAAATATGATGAATGGACACCTGAGACAATATTAAATCGTGGATTAGAAATGATAGAATTTATGGAAAAGAGATATGATTTTATTATTCCTAATAAAGCAGATAGAATAAAGATGCTTGGACTTGATTTTATGATAGAAGAAAATGATGAAAATACTGATGTTACTGTTCCAGAAAATGTAGATAATGGTTCTAGTAATCAAAGAAAAGTATCTTATTCAGAAGAAGATTATAAGAGACTTACTGCCAAGACTAATTCTAAGTTATTGATAATTTATAATGAATTAGATAAATATTTGTTGTCTTTAGGAAATGATGTTCAAAAGAACTCAACAAAACATTATATAGGATATACCAATGGTAAATCATTTGTTGAATTTCACTTTTATACCAATAGTTTATATTTAACTATTATGTCTGGTGAATATGATGATCCTAAACATAAAGTTGTTAAATTAGATGAAAATTATAAGTGGTCTAATATGAACAGGTTAGATATTTATGAAGATGATGATGTAGAATATATTAAGACTTTATTGAAACAAAGTTATGAAAAAACTTTTAAGTAATAATATAAGAATTTACTATATTATATTATTATCTACTTTTATGATATAATTTATGAGAAAGCATTTTGGAGGTGATTATATTGTTTGATGAATTAATTGATATTAAAGAAAACAATATTTTTTACCTTGATTATGAGTTATTATCTATACTTTTAAAAGATATGACAACTGGAAAAAATATTTTGTGGGGAACAGATAATTATATTAACCATGGGATGAATTATTCGCATAATTGCGAAATAAAAATGGAGCAAATAGTCATGTTTAATGGTAATGTGATTAAACCAAGAATAAAAAAAAGTAAAACAGAGCAAATAAAAAGGGTTAAAGATAAAGGAGAGGTTTTCACACCTTCGTGGATTTGTAATAAACAAAATAATATTATTGATTCTGAGTGGTTTCACCGCAAAAATGTTTTTAATACTGAAATATGTGGTGGCTGGAAGACTAATAAAAATAAGATTGCTTTTCCAAATGATAGGAATTGGAAGGACTATATTAAAAATAAAAGGATAGAGATTACGTGCGGAGAAGCTCCATATTTAGTTAGTAGATATGATACGACAACTGGAAAAGTAATTCAAGTTACAGATAGAATAGGTTTATTAGATAGGAAATTAAGGATAGTTAATGAAAATGTTGATGATATTGATGAATGGATAAAGTATGCATTGTTATGTTATAAAAGTGTTTATGGCTATGAATGGCAAGGTGATAGTTTGTTAATTGCAAGAGAAAATATGTTATATACTTTTTGTGATAATTATAAATATAAATTTAATTCATTACCATCAAAAGAAGTCTTGAGAGAAGTCGCTTTTATTATTATTTGGAATATATTCCAGATGGATGGATTAAAATATGTTATTCCATATAGTTGTAAAAATGAAGAGATAATAAACTATACTTTATTCGGAGAAGAAAAAGAAAAAATTGAATGTGAAGGTTGTAAAAGGGGAAATTGTCATTTACATAACGGAATATATGTGAAAGTAATGAATTGGGATACTAATAGAAAAATAAAATTTATTTCACTTATTAAATTGAATAAAAGCAAGAGGTGATTTTAATGAGAAATTTAAACTTGTTAGATAAAATAATTGTTGGAAGAGTTGACCCTTATATTTATGCTTTCACTACAAACACTATTCCCAATTATTTAAAGGTTGGAGATACATACAGACCAATTAATGTGAGATTAGATGAATGGAGAAAGTATTATCCAGATCTAGAAAAAAAATATGAACATAAAGCAATGGTTTCATCGGATGTGTTTTTTAGAGATTATTCCATTCATCAATATCTAGAAAAAGATTTAAATAAAGATAGATTGAAAAATAAAGATATAAATAAAAATTTATACTATTCTAACGAATTTTTCAAAGACACTCATGTTTATGACGTAGAGGAAGCTATTAATGATATTCAAAAAGCATTTGATGAAAATTTAATGAAATATCAGTTTTATAATGCAAAAGATAATTTAAAAATTATTACTCATTATGCATCTACTGGAATTTGGAAGTTAAGGCCTAATCAACAAAAAGTTGTTGATAATTTTAAAGTTGCATTAAAAAAAGGAAGAACTAATCTTTTACTGTATGCAGTAATGAGGTTTGGGAAAAGTTTTACTTCAATGTGTTGTGCACTTGAAATGAATGCTAGGATTGTTCTGATTGTTTCAGCAAAGGCAGATGTTAAAGAAGAATGGAAAAAGACTATAGAAAGTGCAGAAAATTTTAAAGATTACGATTTTATAGAAAATGAAGAGTTATTAAGAGACTATAATTTGATTCAACATAAATTAGAAAAAAACAGAAAAATGGTTATCTTTGTGACTTTGCAAGATTTACAAGGCGGCCAAATAAAAGAAAAACATAAAGAGTTATTTGAATCAAATATTGATTTAATTATTGTTGACGAGACACATTTTGGAGCAAGAGCTGAAAAGTATGGGGCAGTATTACGTGATATTAAAGATGATAGAGATGATACTTTTATAGATTATGCGGATGCTAATGAGCAAATCAAAATTTTAAAATCAAAAATTAAAATTCATCTTTCTGGAACTCCATATCGCATTTTAATGGGATCTGAATTTTCAAAAGACGATATCATTGGTTTTTGTCAATTTACTGATATTGTTGAAGAACAAGAAAAATGGGATAAACAACATTTATTGGATGATAACTATAAAGAGTGGGATAATCCATATTATGGATTTCCACAAATGATTAGATTTGCATTTAATCCTAGTAAAGAAATAAGAAAAAAAATTGAAGAATTAAAGAATGATGGTATATCTTTTGCTTTTTCAGAATTGTTAAAACCTCTGTCAATAAAAAAGACCGCCAATAATAATCATAAAAAATTTAAATATGAGAAAGAAGTTCTTGAATTATTAGAGGTTATAGATGGTAGCAAAGAAGATTCTGAAGTGCTTAGTTTTTTAGATTATCCAAAAATAAAAAAAGGTAATATGTGTAGACATATTGTGATCGTACTACCGTACTGTGCATCATGTGATGCACTCGAGAGTCTTATTAAAAATTATGCCACAAGTTTTAAAAATTTAAACAAATATGAAATAATTAACATATCTGGTGTGGACCAATATAATTTATATAAAAATGTTAGTGACATTAAAAATAAAATTAAAGAATGTGAGAAGAATAACATTAAAACTATTACTTTAACAGTAAACAGAATGTTAACTGGTTCAACGGTTGAAGAATGGGATACGATGATATATTTAAAAGATACTTCTTCCCCTCAAGAATATGATCAAGCAATTTTTAGATTGCAAAATCAATATGTTAAAGAATACTTATCTGAGAATGGAGATGTAATAAAGTTTAATAAAAAGCCACAAACTTTATTGGTTGATTTTGATCCTAATAGAATGTTTATTATGCAGGAAACAAAATCTTTAATATATAATGTAAACACGGAAAAAAACGGTAACTTAAAATTAAAAGACAGATTAGAATGTGAATTAAAAGTATCTCCAATAATTACCCTAAATAAGGATAAAATAAAGCAAATAACGGCGGTAGATATTTTGCAATATATAAGCAATTATTCAAATAATAGAAGTGTTATTGAAGAAACCAATGATATCCCAATTGATTTTAAACTTTTGAATATAGAGTCAATTAAAGTTGTAATTATGAAACAAGCACAATTGGGTGTTAAAGGTGGTCTAAAATTTGATAATACAGATGATGATCCAACTGATTTAGATTTAGAAAATCTTTCTTTCGATTTTGAAAATTTAGAAACTGGCAATGAACGGCAGGATGATAAAGAAAAAAATAGCACGAATATTCAAGATGAGAAAAAATTAAAAAAAGTAATTGTTAATAAGTTTAGAACTTATTATACAAGAATATTATTTTATTCATTTTTATCAAATTCATTTCTAAATTCATTAGAATCTATAATAAGTTCTTCACAAGCTTTAAATAATAAAAGAATTTTAAAAAATCTAGGCTTGGATGTGAAAATACTTGAGGATATATATCAAAATATTGATCCATTTATTCTAAGTCAGTTAGATTATAAAATTCAAAATATTAATCATTTATCGAACGATAATAATTTAGACATTATTGACAGAGCTCTTGTTGCCATTAATAAATTTTATAAATTATCCGAATCAGAAATTGTGACTCCACAAAACGTTTGTGATTATATGATTTCATTATTTGCTAATGATGAATTACATAGCATTTTAAAAAAGGGAAATATACTTGATATCGCTAGTAAAAGTGGCGAGTTTGCTATCTCAATATATAAAAAAGGAATGAAGCTTGGATTATCTAAGTGTGATTTCGCGAATTCGATTTATTCGATTCCAACATCATCTGTTGCTTATGAATTTACTAGAAAAATTTATGAAATTTTGGGACTTAATATAAAAAATATTTCAAGAAATGTAGATACTTACAATTTACTTGATTTACATGATAAGCATGATGATATTGATTATGATAATGTTGCAAATATCATTGGTAGTAATTTTGATACATTTGATAGCTTTACACTAGAAAATAATCTGTTTACAGAAATGGGGGATAAGATAATGAAATTCGATGCTGTAGTGGGAAATCCACCATATCAGGAAGAAACTATTACAAAGAGCAACTCTAATGGTCAAAATCCTAGAAAAAATATTTTTCATTATTTTCAATTGCAATCTTTGAAATTAACTAATAATAAAACAGTATTAATTTATCCAGGAATAAGATGGATTCATCAATCTGGAAAAGGATTGAAACAATTTGGACATGATCTAATTAACGATAAACGTCTTAAAACCTTAATTTTCTATCCAGATGGAAAGCAAGTATTTCCTAATACTGATTTGCCAGATGGAATATCAATAGTAAATATGGATATTAATAAACATGAACCTGGATTTAATTATAGGTATATTAATGACAAGGTTAACATAGAAATTTATCAAGAGAACCCTGGAGAAAATTTACTAGTTGTAAATCCTTCCGATAATGTAATAAATAAGAAAATAAGTTTATTTGTTAAGGAAAATAATCTTAAATATTTGCATGAAAGTATATTGCCTCGTTCTTTGTTTGGTATAGAAAGTGATTTTGTAGATAAAAATAAAGAAAAAATTGAAATTTATGATGGAAACAGAACATATGATTTTACTAAAAAAATTAAAATATTAACAAACGATAAGTCTGGACCAGCAGGTCGTAGCAGATGGTTTATTGTAGATAGAAATGTTGTAAAGCAAAATGTCGAATATATTTCTCAATATCAAGTAGTTGTTTCTAGTGCACATCCTGGTGGTCAAGATGGTAGAGATAACCAGCTTTCTATAATTGATAATTACAGTGTATTTGGAAGAGCTAGAGTAGCTTTAAAATCCTTTATGGATGAAAAGGAAGCACAAAATTTTTATAATTATATGAATAGCAATATAATAAGGTTTTCTTTGTTACTAACTGATGAAAACCTTTCATCATTGGGGAAAGCAGTTCCTGATATTTTAGATTATTCTTCTAACTCAATAATTAATTTTGATAATAATATTGATGAACAATTAATCAAGCTATTAAAAATAACAGAAAAAGAGTATAATTACATATTATCGCGATTAAAAAAAGGCTTAGCATAGCCTTTTTTTATTATTATCTTATTATGTTATAAATTGATAGTTTGTGATTATAGCAAATGGTATATAATGTAAGCGTAGTAATTAAGTATTGCCCAGTTTCATAATTGCTATATGTTGTTTGAGATATCATACATTCATCAGCAATTTGTTTTTGAGTCATTTTAAGATTGACTCTTAGCTCTTTTAAATTATTACCTATTTTCTTTTTGTCTAGTTTATCAATTTTTACATATTCATTTTTAGAACTTAATCCAGTAATATAATCAAGAGAATATTTATATAGGTTCGAAAACTGAACCATTTTTCTAAGAGGCATTGTATCGTAATTATTTTCCCAGCCTGTAACTGTTTTTCTTGATACCCCTAATACCTTACCTAATTCTTCTTGAGTAATTTCCAATTCCTCTCTACAATTCTTTAAATTATTATTAATTAGCATACTTATCACCAATATTAATTTTCCCATTTAATTCGCTTGTATTAATAAAATGCTGGGTTATTTGGTAAAATTATGCTATAATGATGATGAGAATAAATATTGGACATTTTTTTACATAGAAAGAGGGAAGACAATGTATTTAAGTTTTTGGGATATTATTGTGTGTATGTTTAAGGCTATCACTTGTACTACTTTAATAGTAATTCAAGGATTTATAACTTATTTATTTTATAATATTGGGTGTGAATATTGTGATATGATTGGTGTTCCTTATGATTTTTCTTTAACTGTAACAAGTCCTGGTATGGCTCTTGAAGTTGCAATTATTTTAACAGTTATAGAATTTGCTTTAATTTATTGGATAATAAATAAGCTAAAAAAAATAAAGATTGTACAAAGCTTAGCTGATAAAATTTGCACAATGATGTAAGGATTGCTTTATAATAGTCAGCAGTATATAATAGTTGAAGTAGGTAATTCTGAGGAGAAGTGTATGGACGAAGTAATAAAAATTTTAGAAAAAAAAGCAATTAATAAAAAAGATTCTAGATTGATTTGTTCTGAATTTAGTGATATTGATGTAGAGACACTACTAAATTTATTAGTACCAGATGATGAACTTAGCAATGAAGTTTTAAATAAGTATGAGAATACTAAAGAAAATTATAGATTTATAGTGTATTGTTGTTTATACGATAAAAGGTATAATGTTTTCATTAATATTATGAATAAAGGGAAACTATATTCTAATGTTTTGAGAAAGAATTTCGATGATAAAGAAGTAGCACTTGATTATTTTGATGAGTTATCAGATATTATAAAAAATAATGATCTTAACTCCTTATCAAAAATATTAATTGAAAGATTGACCAATTAAAGGTCCTTTTTTTTAAAATTAAATTGTGATATACTTGTAATGTAGTGTAGAAGGAAATTGACAAGCATAATTTTATATAAATAGATGGTAGTATTAGTCTATTTGAAGATTGGTACTATCATTTTTTTGTTAGTACCAATATAGAAGGAGGTACTAGCACGAAAAGAATAAAAAAGGATGAATATGGTAGTTTTAGAATTAATTTGAAGAAACTTATGGATGATAATAATATATCTATTAATGAAATGAGCAGGTATGCTAATGTAAGATATGAAACAGTTAGAAAGTATTATAACAATGATTGTTATTGGTATGATGCAGAGATACTTGCAAAATTTTGCTATGTATTAGAATGCAAAATTAATGAATTATTGATATATGAACCAACAAAAACACTACAAAATGTTAGAATTTATAATTAAAATATACTTGTCAATATAGCCAATTTTATCAAAAAACACGATAAAGTTGGCTTTTTTATTTGAGGCTAAAATTTAATAAAGTCTTTTAAAATAAGCATTCATTGTGAGATTTTGAAGAAAAAAGAGGAAAAAATTTGGAAAAAAATAAGAGATAATTTTGGATATTGAAATAAAATTGATAGGCGGTATAATTATTATAATAGCAATGGCTATGCAGAAAGGAGAGGGGAAAAGATATACAACATTTTATTACATAAATGTGTAATTGAAATTAGAATTTCTAAATGCTATCATAGACAGCAATATATTTGATTTGTGGAGATGTGGTAGAATGAGGAGCGAGCTTATCGAATTATATTTTAGAGTCTGTTTTAATAATTTATCTTTTTCTCTTAAAAATATTTATCTAAAAAAGAGCGAATTACCTTATGGGTTTTTTGCTCTTTTTTTATTTGGAAGGAGGGATTAAATTGAAACATAATGATTATTTAAAAAAATACATTGTTGATCAATTTGATTATTTGGAATATAAGAAACTTGTAGAAATTTTTATAAATTTAATTGAAACATTACAAATTACAATTGGTGATTATGAAACTGGTATTAGTATCACCCCTAATTATGAGTTAAATTATAGTGGGTATTCAAATAAACTCTCTAATTCTAAAATAGAATCATTTATAATCAAAGATTACAACACGGAATGTAAAGCTAAAATATGTATAAAAAAATTTACGATTGCTTTTAATAGATTAAATGATAATGAGAAAAAGATTTTTTATAGTACATTTATAGATAAAACTAAAGATGAAATAATTATTTCAGAATTTAACTTATGTAGTAAGGACTTAAATAAAATAAGGAAAAGTGCTGTAATTAAGTTTTCGTTATATTTGGGTTTTGATAAAATTATCAATCAAGTTTTTCAATAGATTAGAAAATGGAGGAGGATAAAAATGAAATTGGAAAATTTAAAGAGGTATCAGATTACGTATGTAACTGATAATCAAAAGCAAGAAATTATACTATATGGTTATAGTGAGAAAGAAGTAATTGCAAATGTAATTACTTTTTTTGTTTCTGTAGGAAAGAATATTGAACATGATTCAGTTAGTGCAAAGGAGATTAAAGATGAAAACGAAGATGAATGTAACTAGAGAAGAGTTTATTAAAATAATGTTAAAACTTTTAGGAAAGGGCAAAAACAATGAAGTATGATTATGAAAAATTAAGAAAAAAATTAACAAAATGTAAAGAAGTAGATGTAAATGCAATACAAGATAAAGATGTAGATGAAATATCAACAATAAAGATTGATAAAAGGAAATCGAGTAACGAAAGGATACTTGATTTTTTATGTAAGGCTAAAAATCCATATATATTTAAATGTGATGGAGTCATTGTTAAAATCAGTTTTTCTGATAACTCAAATATGACTGCCGATGATTGTCTGACTAATGTTTTAAAAAGATTATATAGATAAAATCAATGCTGGGATTTAAATATTCGCATCATCGTAAATAATCGACAAAAATACTATTATTTTTTTGGAGGTGATTTAGAATGGCTGGTAGAGGCAAGAAAAAGCTCAGTAGAGAAGAATTAAAAAATCGCAAATGGCTATTCGGTGTCTATACCAGAAGATCATTCGATGATGGTGATGATGCAGAATCTAATACTATAATCAACCAAAAACATTTAATTGAAGCACACTTAGAAAAATTGTCTGAAAATATTGAAATAGTAGATTATTATGTGGATGATGGTTATACTGGAACAAATTTTAATAGACCTAATTTTAAACGACTTATGAATGATGTTTTATCTGGAAAGATTAATGGAATTATTGTTAAAGACTTATCAAGGTTAGGAAGAAACCATTTAGAAGTAGGAAAATATATAGAAGAAATATTTCCTTTGCATAGTATTAGAATAATTGCAGTAAATGATGATGTGGATTCTTTTAACAATCCAGAGTCTATCAGGAGTCTAAACGTACCAATAAAAAATCTAGTTAATGAAGGCGTTTCAAGAGACCTTTCAAAAAAGGTTGCCAGTGCTTATGTTTCAATGGCTAGAAATAGGCAATTTGTAGCTGGTACAACACCGTATGGATATGCTTTGGATCCAAATGATAAACACCATTTAGTAATTGATGAAAAAGAAGCAGAAATAATTAGAGAAATTTTTAAAATGGCATTAGAAGGAAACGGTCGAATTAAAATTTGCAAGTATTTAAATTCACAAGGAATATTATGTAGAAAAGAAATAAGTAGAAGAAAAAAGGCGAATTTGAGTTTGGAACCATTTGCACTTGAGTCTAGATATTATTGGTGTACTACCACAATAGGCAGGATTTTAACTAATGAAACATATATCGGTAATTTAGTCCAATTAAAGACCAAAAGAAAAGAATTTGGAAGTAAAAAAGCTACTAATGTAAAAAAAGAAGATTGGATTAGATGTGAAAATACGCATGAAGCAATAATATCAAAGGAAGATTTTGATAAAGTTCAAGAACAAATTAAATTAAACGAAAAAGCACATTCTAAACCGTTAAATATGTCTTTGTTTAGGGGAATTATCAAATGTTCTGATTGTGGTGGTGCAATGGTTAAACAAGATGATTTTAGAGGAAACAGAAACTGTTCAAATTATTTTTGTTTGAGCTATTTATCACGGCATAATAACTGTAGCCCGCATAAGATAAAAACTGACTTATTAGAGAATTCAGTTTTAGAGGCAATAAAACTTCAGATAAAACTTGTTATAGAATTAGATAAGAGTATATCAAAATTATATTTTAAAAATGATAAAAATAAGTTAGAAAAAGAATATAAAGAAAATATACAGATAGCAGAAATCAAGATAAATGCTTTAAAAGAAAAGAAAAAAGAAATATATAAAGATTGGAAATTCAATAGAATTGATAAATCTGAGTTTTCAAAACTTTATGAAGAGTGTAATCAAAATATTGAACTTTTAAATAGTAATATAGAACTTTATACTTCTACTTATAAAGAAAC
The DNA here is from genome assembly GCA_944332295.1 of uncultured Bacilli bacterium. GTDB lineage: Bacteria > Bacillota_I > Bacilli_A > RF39 > UBA660 > Faecimonas. Next base: position 21,319 of record CALVJR010000018.1, read on the forward strand.
AGTTAAGATGTTAAAGAAAGATGATTATTGGATTGATCATTATAAAAGAAATAAAAAAATAAAGACATTGACTAGAAGTGTTGTTGTAGATTTAATTGAAAAAATAATAGTTTTTAATGACGGAAAAGTCGAAGTTATATTTAAATATCATGACGAGTATGAACAATTATTAGCGTTTTTAGAAAAGGAGATGGCAGATAATCGTGAAAAAATGGAAGTTTGGAGTGTATCTGAGACTGTCAGCTGATGAAAAAGGTAAAGATAATGAACAGTCCAACAGTGTAGTTAACCAAAGAAAAATTATTGAATATTATTTAAACGATAAAAAGGACATTACAATTTTTAAGTGTTATGTGGATGATGGTTATACTGGAACAGATTTTAATAGACCTGGATATAAAGAAATGTTAAATGATATAGAAACAAAAAAAATTAATGGAGTCATTGTTAAGGATTTATCGAGATTAGGAAGAAATTATATACAAGTAGGTAATTTCATTGATAAGATAGTTCCTTCTTATAAATTAAGATTTATTTCCGTTAATGATAATGTTGATTCCTTAAATAATCCTCGTCTTATGGATTCGCTTGAAATTCCTTTTAAGAATTTAATCAATGAAAATTACTCTAAGGATTCATCTATAAAACTTAGAACAGCATTGTCAGCAAGTAAGAAAGCTGGTAATTTTATTGGTAAGTATGCACCGTATGGATATATTAAAGATGAAAAAGATTGTCATAAGATAATAGTCGATCCTGATGCTGCTGCTGTTGTTAAGAGAATTTTTGAATTAGTATTAAGGGGTAAAAGTAAGCAAGAAATAAAAGAGGAATTAAACAATAATCATATATTAACACCAAGTATTTATATGAGAGATAGAATTGGAGCAGAAGTATGCAATCCTCGTACAAAATGGACAGTCTATATGTTGGATGCTATTTTGACAAATGAAACATATATTGGAACTTTAGTACAGGGAAAGCGAACAAGACTTAATCATAAGGCACATAATTTCGTCAGAGTCGCTGAAGGAGAGTGGGTAGTATTTAAAAATCATCATGATGCTATAATTCGTGAAGATATTTTTTATCAAGTTCAAAACATTTTATATAATAGAAATGTTAAAGCAAATAAAAATGGTTCTTATCATACATATTCAGGTTTCTTAAAATGTTCTGATTGTGGTAAAAGTCTTTACAGGATAACTAGAACAAAAAGAGGAAAATTGCAAGCATTTTATTATTGCAGTACATATTTAAAAACAAAACAGTGTAGCAAACATCATATAACAGAAAGAAAATTAGATAACATTGTATTAAATGCTATAAATCAATATATTGAACTTATATGTGATATTGATAAACACATTGATGAAATCGTTTCGTATTCAAGAATTGATTATAATGAGGAAGTAAAAAAAATAAAGATAATAGAAATCAATAAACAAATATCTCAGTATGAAAATTTGTTAAGTGATTTAATTAAGGATTATCAAAATGATATAATTTCACAAGAAGATTTTGAAGAATTTAAAAATGATTATTTATATGAAACGAACAAATTAAAACAAGAAAAAGAAAAAATTGAATCAAGCAAATTTACGCAAAATAATCTGGATTGGATAAAAAAATTTAAACATCAAAAAAAGTTTACTGATATAAACAGAAGTATTATTAATGAATTTATCGATAACATTTATGTTGGCGATAAAGATGAAGTTGAAATTTCTTTTTTGTATAAAGATCAATATGAGGATGCACTTAAATATCTTAAAAGTAAAAATAATATGGTATAATTAGGTAGAAATATTTTCGTATTTATTAAAAAAAGGAGGTAGATTTTTATGAATAAAGAAGATAATAGGGGGGTTAATAAAATTGGTATCAACTGGTATCCAGGTCATATGGCTAAGACTAGACGAGAAATAAGTGAAAAATTAAATTTAATAGATATTGTTTATGAAGTAATTGATGCTAGAATGCCTAGATCCTCTAAGATTGTGGATATTGATGATTTAATAAAAAATAAACCTAGACTCTTGATTATGACTAAGTATGATTTATGTGATAAGAATGAGACTAATAAATTTATTAAGTATTATGAAGAACTTGGTTATCAGGTTATTCCTGTTGATTTGATGGCTGGTACTAATGTAAGTAAGATTATTGATGCTAGTGAAGTGGTTTTGAAAGAAGAAAATGAAAGACGAAAATCTAAGGGATTGAAGCCAAGAAATATTAGGGCATTGATTTTAGGAATTCCTAATGCAGGTAAGAGTACTTTAATTAATCGTCTGGTTGGGAAAAAAAGTGCAGGTGTTGGAAATAAACCTGGTTTTACGAAGAGTTTAAGTTGGATAAGAATTCATAAAAATATTGATTTATTAGATACTCCTGGCATTTTATGGCCTAAATTAGAAGATCAAGAAGCTGCTCATATATTGGCTAGTTTTTCTTCCATTAAAGAAGAAATTTTAAATGAAGATCAAATTGCTGGTTTTATTTTGAGAAAATTGTATGAACTTTATCCTAAAGCTTTAGAAGAGCGTTATGGTATTGTTGATTTAGATGAAGATTTGATTGAAGCTTATGATATGATTGCTAGTCGTAGAGGAGCACTTACTAGAGGGGGAGTAGCTGATTATGAGAGAGTTTCTCGTATCATTTTGCAAGATTTTAAAAATGGTTACTTCGGACCTGTTACTTTTGATAGATTAAAGTAAACTTTTGTAAAAAGAATAAACTTTTTTATTCTTTTTTTTCTGTGTATGTTAGAATGAAATTAGATTTGAGGTATGGATATGACAAAAGAGAAAATATATAAAAAGATAGAAGATTTAGGTTTAGATAAACATGATTATATTATTGCTACTGACGGTAGTTTAGTTTGTCATGATGTTATTGATGAGATCGAAGATATTGATCTTGGCTGTACTAAGGAAGTGTTTGACTTTTTGGATTGGCCTGTTAGAGTGGAATATGGATTAGAGATAAAGTATAAAGATTGTTTTAATATTAACTGTGATTTATATAATTTGGAACATATAGATATTATTGATGGATATCAATGTAGTGATTTGGTTACTACTTATGAATTAAAGAAAAGGATGAACAAACCAAAAGATAAAAAATTAATTCAAAAGTTAGAACTTATGGTATGTAGTCTTGATAATTATTATTTTGAACGCAAGTTGAGAGAGAAAGGTATTACTTTGATTGCTGGAGTTGATGAAGTAGGTCGTGGTCCTTTAGTAGGTCCAGTTGTAGCAGCTTGTGTTATTTTACCGGAAGAGTTTTCTTTGGACGGACTTACAGATTCTAAAAAATTAAGTGAGAAAAAGCGTGAGTTTTATTATGATGAGATTATGAAGCAAGCTGTTAGTGTTGGTGTTGGTATTATTTCTGAAGAGGTTATTGATAAAGTAAATATTTATGAAGCTACAAAACTTGCTATGAAAGAGGCGATTTCTAACTGTACTGTTAGACCGGAACATGTTTTAATTGATGCAATGCCATTATCTATTGATATTCCAACAACATCAATTATTAAAGGAGATTTTAAAAGTATTACTATTAGTGCTGCTAGTGTCATTGCTAAAGTAACAAGGGATAGAATGTTAGATGAGTTAGATCAGAAATATCCAATGTATGATTTTAAGGATAATAAAGGTTATCCTACAAAAAAACATTTAGATGCAATAGAAAAATATGGTATTATTAAAGAGCACCGTAAAAGTTACGGTCCAGTAAAGAATTATTTAGAAAAACAACTTTCTTTTTCAGATATTTTTTAGAAAATGATAATAATATATATGAGGTGATAATATGGGAATTATTTCAGACATGGTAGGAGAATCTCGTATGAAAAAATATCAAGACAAAGCATATTCTTTTGGAGTTTCTCCTATGTTTTTATATTATAAACATTCAAAAGGCCTTTTACAGGTTGATTCTATGATTATTCAGTCGCAGACAAAACAACAGTTTCAAAGAAAAGCATGTATAGCTTTATATTCTAATGATATGAGTGATTTTTATGACTTTAGTTTAGCTTTAGGTTCTTTTTTTGGAGTTTATAATATTTATGGATATCAGACATTATCTAATCAAACAAAGCAAGAGATTGCTGGTATGAATGTAGATAGTAGATGGACTAAAAATTTTTTAGATACGTATGAAGAAAATATTTTAGATTATGTTCAAAGTAAATACTCTGTTTCTAATGAAGAATATCATGAACTTGTTAAAAAGATGTTTGTTGTGCAACCAGATACTACATTATATTCTAATCCTGTTTGCCAAGATATCGGTAAAATTGTTATTACTAGTGCGTTATTAATGAATGATATTAAAGATTACTCTAGTGAAGATATTGCAGACTTTATTTCTAGTGGAGAAATGATGCAAAGATTTAGTGAGCAGTCTTTTAGTCATGGATATACTGGTTCAATAAAAAAATAAATATTTCATTGACAAAAATATAAAATATTAGTATAAGTATAAGAGTTAAGGAGGCGTAACATGTCACAAAATTTAGTTATTGTGGAGAGTCCTAGTAAAAGTAAAACTATTGAAAAGTATTTGGGAAAAGACTATAAAGTAGTTTCATCTAAAGGTCATATTCGTGATTTAGCAACTTCAGGGCCTTTAGGTCTTGGTGTGGATATTGAACATGGATTTAAACCTAATTATGTTGCAATTAAAGGCAAAGGTAATATTATTAAAGAATTGAAAAAAGATGTTAAGAATAGTGATATGGTTTATCTTGCAAGCGACCCTGACCGTGAAGGAGAAGCGATTGCTTGGCATTTAAAAGATGCTTTAGGTATTAAAGATGACCAATATAAGAGAATTTTATTTCATGAAATTACTCATGATAAAATATTAGATGCTATTAAACATCCTACGGTAATTGATGATAATTTAGTTAAGAGTCAAGAGACTCGTAGAATTTTAGATCGTATTATTGGATTTCGTCTTTCTAAATTGTTACAAAGTAAGATTGGTGCTAAGAGTGCAGGGCGTGTTCAAAGTGTTGCTTTAAAATTAATTGTTGACCGCGAAAGGGAAATTAATGCATTCAATCCAGAAGAATATTGGACTATTACTGCTATATTTCCTGATTATGAGGCAGTATTATTTAAATACAAAACGGAAGATATTGAATTAAAGAGTGAAGAAGAGGCTAATCAAGTACTAAATCACCTTAGTGATACTTATATTGTAGAGTCTATTGAAACTAAAGAAAAAGCTAAAAAAAGTAAGTTTCCATTTATTACTTCTACTTTGCAACAGGAAGCTTCCACAAAATTAGGATTTCCTGCTAAAAAGACAATGAGTATTGCTCAAAAGTTATATGAAGGTATTGACTTAGAGAATGAGACAGTCGGATTAATTACTTATATGAGAACGGATTCTACTCGTTTATCTGATGATTTTGTCACTCCTGCTAGAAAATATATTGAAGAAGTTTATGGTAAAGAATATGTTGGATATGTAAAACAAAGTAAGAAAAAAGAAAATGTTCAAGATGCTCATGAAGCGATTCGTCCTACTAGTGTTTTACGTAGTCCTGATAAAGTTAAGCCTTATTTAAAACCAGATGAGTTTAAATTATACGCTTTAATATATAAACGTACTTTGGCATCTTTAATGGCTGATGCTAAAGTAAATCAGACTACTATTGTATTTGATAATAATGATTATAAATTTAAAACTACAGGGCAAGTATTACTTTTTGAAGGTTATTTAAAAATATATAAAGATTATGAATCTAGTGAGGATAAGATTTTACCAAAAATTAATGAAAAACAAGAATGTGTTACTACGAATGTTTCTAGTGAGCAACATTTTACAAAACCTCCAGCAAGGTATACGGAAGCAAAACTTATTAAAGAATTAGAAGAGTTAGGTATTGGTCGTCCATCTACTTATGCTAAGATTATTGATACAATTAAAGAACGTAATTATGTAGAAATGGAAGATAAAAAATTTAAGCCAACTGAAATGGGAATTGAGACTACTGATAAATTGCAAGAGTTTTTTAGTGATTTGATTAATGTAGAGTATACTCGTGATATGGAAGAAGACTTAGATAAAGTCGCAGAAGGAAAAGAAGTTTGGAATGAGCTTCTAGAAAAATTTTATCAGCTATTTGAACCAAGAGTTAAGAATGCTTTTTCTGATATGGAAAAGAAGGCACCAGAGGAGACAGGAGAGATTTGTCCTGAGTGTGGTAGTCCATTAGTTGTTAGAAATGGACGGTATGGAGAATTTGTTGCTTGTTCTAATTATCCTACTTGTAAATATATTAAGAAAGAGCAGCCAGAAGAGGTTGTTGTGATGGATTGTCCTTTATGTGATGGGAAAATTGTTGAGAAAAAAACGCGTAAAGGAAAAATCTTTTATGGATGTAATCATTATCCAAAATGTAAATTTGCATCTTGGGATAGACCAGTACCTGGTAAATGTCCTGAGTGTGGAAATTATTTGGTTGAAAAAAATGGGAAGATTAAATGTAGTAGTTGTTCTTATGAAGAAGCTAAAGGTTCAATGTCAAATAGTGTTGGTGAAACCAAAACTTATGATAAATGAACTACGTAAGAGGACTAGAAATTAGTTC
>CALVJR010000019.1 GCA_944332295.1 uncultured Bacilli bacterium
ACTTCCTCCACTACTTACACAGTTCGGAGCGGTCCAGTCAATCATAAAATGTAAAACTACTTCATCACTGTAATTTCCGGCATTATCTTTTACTCGATACCTTCCCGTTTGATTACCTTCACCTATATAAAAATTGCTTAAATTTGGTTCGTGATCCCATCCACCTCCAAGATTATATTGGGTTTCTAGCACTCCGCTTCCACCTTTATCTGCTGGATACAAATCACGGAACACTCCATTTCTAGTCCATGTTCCTGGTTTATAAGGTTGACCCGTTGTATCTTGTGTCAATTTATACCCTAATGTCGGCCTAGTTTTATCTATATATTTATTTACTGTACAGGTATTGGAATTTCCTGCTTTATCTGCTATTGATATTTTGTCAGTTGTTCCTTCTGTTGTGAATGTCTTATTGAATGTTGGTGCGCTACATCCACTTAAACTATCGTTACATCCTTGACTAATATATCTATCTTTATTTATCCATGTTGTACTTGATCCTGATGCTGTTCCACATGTTGGTTGTGTTTTATCTATATTATATGTCGCATCTGTTCCACATAATTGATGATTTCCTACAGCGTCATATACTCGTACTCCTACTTTTCGGTATCCTTCTGCTGTGATAGATTTTTGAGTAACACTTGGTTTATTAGTACTCCATTCTTTCCAGTCATTATCTCCTACTTTGGTATACCATATATACTTAAACGTATCATTTGTAAATTTAAATGTATAAGTAATATCTTTATTAGTCCATTTTCCAGCTGGAGTTGTTGAACTAATGGTTGGACATTTTGGTGGTGTCTTATCAATATATTTGTTTACAGAACATTGTGTCTTATTTCCTGCATTATCTTGTATTTCTATATTGTCTTTCTTTCCCTCTGTTGAGAACGTTACTTCAAATACATCTTTCTTACATTTACTAAACTCTTTTTCTTCACATTCCACACTGATGGTTCTATCTTTGTTAGTCCACTCTGTACTTTCTCCTTTTGTTTTTCCACATGTTGGTTTATCTTTATCCAAATATACATTTACTTTACATTTATTGGTATTTCCTGCTTTATCTTTTATAGTAAAAGTATGGGTAGTAGTCGATTCCGTGAACTTCTTACTATAACTTTCTTTTACACAGCCACTTTCTCCATCACCACAATGTTGCGTAATGGTAAAATCTGTATTTGTCCATTTTGTTTTTTCTCCATCGGCTACACCACAACTTGGTTTCGTATTATCAATCTTATATATTCCAAATCGCTCTTCTGTTATTCTGTCATTTCCTAAGGCGTCTTGTACTCCATTTGCCGTTGTTGTTCGATAAGGTTCTACTACTAAATAATATTGTCCAGTGGTATCTATAATATTCTTTTTAGGGATTTTATAGCTTACTTTTGTTACACCTTTTTTATTATTATAGTTATGAGTATATTCTTTTCCTACTTTTTCTCCAGAAGTCTTTACCCAGTAATATTTAATACTTGTGTTTCTATTCAATCCACTTTCATCTGATATTTTAATCGTTATCTCTAAATCTTGTGGTCTTACCCAATCTTTAGAAGAAGGATTTGCTTCAATCTCAGGTACTTCTGTATCTGGAGAATTGGTACAAGTAAAAGTGTTATCTACTGTCTCTTGATAGACTACTTCTCCATCCTGTCTACAAGTTAAAGCTACATCATAACGATAATCATCATTAATCTTTCTGATTTGAACATAACTTTCAGAGTCGACAGAACAAGTAACTTCACTATCTCCAAAGTCCTTGATAACATTATTTGACTTCAAGGCAGAATATGGAATCGTCACACAACCTGAATTGTTATTTCCAAACATATCTCTAGCGTTAGAGTCTGTATATAGTTTTGCTCCTCGCTCGATAGACTTCTCATATGTTTCATATTTTTTATTTTTGTTTGCCTGTTGAATTTTCGACACTTGAGGTAAGGATAAAATCAACATAATACCCATGATAAAAATGACTGCGATTAATTCAATTAACGTAAAACCGTTTTTATTTCTTAATTTCTTTCCTACTCTCATAACTTACCACCATTTCCTATTATAATATGATTGTACTCTTCTACTTCTTGTTTGTCAATCTCTATACCAAAAAACTAAGATAGTATAATAATATTAAGTATATCTTAAAAAAATTGACTAGTCTCCTAGTCAATTTTTACCTTATTTTTATTTATTATTAATTGCAGCTTGTGCAGCGGCAAGACGTGCTACTGGTACTCTAAATGGAGAGCATGATACATAGTTTAATCCCACTCTATGACAGAAATCAATACTCTTTGGATCTCCTCCATGTTCACCACAAATACCAAGTTCTAAATCTGGTCTTGCTTCTCTTCCAAGAGTTGCGGCAATCTCTATTAATTTTCCAACACCATCTTGATCAATAGATGCAAAAGGGTCTTGGTCTAGTATTCCTTTTTGATAGTAGTCTGCTAAGAATTTAGAAGCATCATCTCTAGAATAACCAAAAGTCATTTGTGTTAAATCATTTGTACCAAAACTAAAGAATTCTGCCTCTTCTGCAATTTTGTCAGCAAGAAGTGCAGCACGTGGTATTTCAATCATTGTACCTACTTTGTAATCTACTGTAACTCCTGCTTCTTCCATTACTTCTTTTGCTGTATCTACTACAATCTTTTTCACAAATTGTAATTCTTTTACTGTTCCAATAAGTGGAATCATAATTTCGGGATGACTTGTAATACCTTCTTTTTGAACATTAATCGCAGCTTCAATTACCGCTCTTGTTTGCATTCTAGCAATCTCTGGATAAGTTACTGCTAAACGACATCCACGATGTCCCATCATAGGATTAAACTCTTTTAAAGAATCCACTTTATTTTTCAAAGTTTCATAAGTAATACCTAAACTTTCAGCAAGAGGTCTCATTTCTTCTTCTGTTTTTGGTAAGAACTCATGTAATGGTGGATCTAAGAAACGAATAATAACACATTTTCCATCCATTGCTTTAAATAATCCTTCAAAGTCTTCTCTTTGATAAGGTAATATTTTTTCTAGTGCAGCTTCTCTAGATTCTACATCTAAGGCTGTGATCATTTTACGGAAATTAAAGATTCTCTCTTCCTCAAAGAACATGTGTTCTGTACGGCAAAGTCCGATTCCTTCTGCACCAAATTTTCTAGCTTGTGTAGCATCTCTTGGTGTATCTGCATTAGCACGAACTTCTAGCACTCTATATTCATCTGCCCAGTTCATAAATGTTTCAAAGTTTCCAGTAATACTAGCATCTACTGTTTTAATTTGTTCTGCGTAAACTCTACCTGTGCTACCATCTAGACTGATATAGTCTCCTTCTTTTAAAATACGTCCATCTTTTAATGTTAGAGTCTTTGCCTCTTCATCAATTACTAATTCTCCGCAACCAGATACACAACAAGTTCCCATACCACGAGCAACAACTGCTGCATGAGATGTCATACCACCACGAAGTGTTAAAACTCCATGTGCTAGATTCATTCCTTCAATATCTTCAGGCGATGTTTCTAATCTAACTAAAATAATATCTTTTTCACCATCATTATGCATACGAATTACATCTTCTGCAGTAAAGGCAATCTTACCAGTTGCAGCACCAGGAGATGCAGCAAGACCTTCTGCAACACATTCAGCTTTCTTTAAACTTTCATCATCAAACATTGGATGAAGTAATTGATCTAATTGTTTAGGATCTACTTTTAGTAATGCTTCTTCCTTTGTAATCATTCCTTCTTCTACCATATCAACAGCAATCTTTAAAGCTGCCGTTGCAGTACGTTTACCATTTCTAGTTTGTAACATAAATAGTTTTCCATCTTCAATAGTAAACTCCATATCTTGCATATCTTTATAATGATTTTCTAGTGTTTTACAAATCTTTTGGAACTCTTCATAACACTCTGGCATTACTTCTTTTAATGTATCAATAGATTGAGGCGTTCTAATACCAGCAACAACATCTTCTCCTTGTGCATTCATTAAATATTCACCAAATAAGTGATTTTCTCCTGTAGCAGGGTTTCTAGTGAAGGCAACTCCTGTACCAGAAGTTTCTCCTCTGTTACCATATACCATTTCTTGTACATTAACAGCAGTTCCCCAACTACTTGGAATATCATTAAGTCTACGATAAGTAATCGCTCTATCGTTCATCCAACTTCTAAACACAGCTTTTACTGCAGCCATTAATTGTTCTTTAGGGTCTTGCGGGAACTCACTACCTGCAAGGCGTTCATATTCCTCTTTATAAATCTTGACTACTTCTTCTAAGTCTTCTGCTGTAAGTTCAGTATCTAGTTCTACTCCCTTTTCCTTCTTTATTTCATCAAACTTTCTTTCAAAAGATGATTTCGGAAATTCCATAACAACATCAGCAAACATTTGGATAAAACGACGGTATGAATCATAAACAAAACGTTTATTATTCGTAACTTCACTAAATCCAACTGCCACATCATCATTCATTCCAAGGTTTAATATGGTATCCATCATACCAGGCATACTAGCACGTGCTCCACTTCGAACAGATACTAATAACGGATTTTTTCTATCTCCTAGTGTCTTCCCAGTTATTTTTTCTAGCTCTTCGATTTTTTCATCGATTTGCTGCATAATTTCATCAGAAAGCTCTCTATTATTCTCATAATAACTTGTACAAGCTTCTGTAGTTACTGTAAATCCTCTAGGAACAGGTAATCCTATATTAGTCATTTCTGCTAGGTTTGCACCTTTTCCTCCTAATAGATTTCTCATATCTTTACTGCCTTCAGTAAATAAATAGACGTATTTCATTTATTGCCTCCTATTCTCTATTTACTTTAAGTATAACACATATCAATTAAAAGCAAATACTTTTTTTCATTCTAGCAAAAGAAAAAAGAGTTATTTTACAAACTCTCTTAACTCTGCATCATCCATAAATCCTACATTCTTCTTAGTCATTTTTCCTTTTTCAAAAATCATAACTGTAGGTATAGACATAATTCCATATTGTCTTGCGACATCTTCTACTTCATCTACATTTACTTTATAAGTATCTAAGTTCATTTCTTTACTAACCTTATCTAAAATAGGACTTAACATTTTACATGGTCCACACCATTCTGCATAAAAGTCAACTACTACTTTATCCTTTTTTATTACTTCATTAAATTCTTCTTCATTTTTTATATAATTCATATTATTTTCTCTCCTTTTCTTTATTTATTATTTATCATATCATATCTCTTGTTACTTATTCATATTTTTCTATTACTTCTTCTAGTCCTTCTATATCTTGTAATTTATCTAACGCAATTAATTGTTTTGCTGTTTTAGGACTAACAATATTATATTTTAATAGTACATCCATTGTCTCTAGATTAGCTTCATTTTTATTAATTTCTCCTTTTGATAAATCTTCTCCTAATTCATAAATTTCATTTATAGATTTACTAATTCCTTCGGAACTAGAAGATAGTATAGGGCTATTATAAACAATGAAATTAGCTATTCTACTTTCTTTAAAGAAATTAGAATCTTTTAAAGGAATCAGTAATGCAAGCAATACTACAAATGTAATTACATATCCTGTTAGTAATGCCACAAGGGCACCAATAAATTTTGATGGAAGCCATAAGATAATCGTCATATGTACCAGCTTTTGAATTCCACTAGAAATTTTTACAATTAGTAAATATATACTAAATAGTAAACTATATATAATAATAAATGCAATTAATTGATATAGTAAAATATTTAATACTGTTACTCCTTCCAAGCTTCCTGCAAAGTTAAAGAATGGTAAAAACTTACAAAGCAGATTACCTATTACTCCTTTTAATAGAAAAGAAATAACAAATACAGCAATAATACCAACCAAGGAAACGATTTCTTTAATGGCACCTCTTTTAAATCCTATAATTGCAAACATAATTAAAATCAAAATGATTGCAACATCTAAAATATTAATAGTCATAACTTCAACTCCTTATATTATATTATAGAAAAATTAAGAAAAAAATTCTATAATTAATTAAAAAGTGATAAAATATTTAAAAAAATTGTCTAAGGAGCGTCAAATGGAAAATATAAGTATTACAAGAAAATTAAAATATCTACAGAGTCGTCTTAATGACCTTAGTACTATCATGATTTCAAGAATAGTTTTCCAGTTATCTGAATATTTGAATAAGACGGATTTAGATTCCTTTTTTCATACAATTAATCTTATGGAGGTAGAGAAGAAAGAAGTAGTTACCAAATTTTTAAAGGAGTTTCGAAAGCAAGAAGTTCTTGCTAGTCCAACAGAGGAAAAATTTCTTCACTATCTCTTAGAGAAAGTTAATATCGATTTAGCAGAAGAAGAAAAAGAGGTGTTTATAACAAAGGTTATGGAAAAAATTATCATACCTTTGCACGAAAAATATATGAGGAGTCTTTTCAATCAAGGAGTCGTATTTTCGGCTGATTTTTGGAAAAGACATGCTAAAAACAATAGTTTTATAGAGTTTATCTCTACTCTATACTTTTATGAAAATAAATTTCCATTCTATATTTATTCTAAGTATGGAGAAATGCCAAATCATCTAGAATCTCTTTCTTTAGCAAAAGATGAAATTCCAGAATTAGTACCTATTTATAATAAAATTATGAATCAAGTATTTAACTATTCCAAACAGGATAGTTATGAATATTTTATTGCCTATCCCTTAAACATCAACTGGGGAAGGAAAGATTTTTTAGCAGAATACATTATGAAGACACCAAACTATAAATTTCATCCGAAAGCCAAAGAATATTTCTTGGAAAAAAATCCAGCTAGTCGCTTTGCTCTGGCGATACTTTCTAGTGATAAGTTTACAGAAGAAGAAAAACAGGAAGTTATAAATAGACTGAATCGTTATCAAGAAATTCCTAAAGAAAAAAGAAAATACTTTGAACATACTTATGATGAGATTTTAAACACTGTATATGCTCAAACAACGTTTGGGATGATTAGTTATACCAAAGATGAAGTTGTTGCGATAGATACAAAAAAACTATATGATTTAGAAGAACAAAAACAAAGTCAGTTGCTCGAACAAATCATAGAAGAAGATAAACTTAATAGTAACTATTTTCCTTATTATTATACCTGGCCTATTCATATTCTTGATGGAAAAATGAAGGATGAAATAAAGAAGCTTTATATAGATAATTTTATCTCATTAACTAATTTTTTAAAGCAGGAAGAAAAGATACATTCTTTTTCTTTAGTAAGAGTTGGAACAGTGTATAAAGATGAGGAAGATCCTATAAAGAAAAGATTTGATACAGGAGAGTTTTTAGATACTGTTATTTTACAAGAAGAAAAAGTATTGCAAAAAAAGAAGTGTTAGACAGATGCGTTTTCTCCAAAGAAAAATAGACTTTCCTAAGGTAATTTGATACAATAAATTAGAGGTGGAAACATGAATATCGTTATTAAAGTAAATGAAGAGACAAAGCAAAAAATGATTGAATATTATAAAGATAAAGTAAGAGATAAAAAAATACCTTATGCTATTTTCCAAGCACAAGAAGAAGATACGGTAATTACCTTATATGAGTCTGGAAAAGCAATGTTTCAAGGGACTAGTGCTGATGTAGATGCGGCTTTATGGGGAACGGTTTTAGATAATACTAAAGAGAAAAAAGAAGAACAAAAAAAGAAAGATGAAAAATATCATAACTGTTCTTCAGTTGGATCTGATGAAGTTGGTACCGGGGATTATTTTGGTCCTATTGTAGTTACTGCTGCTTATGTAAAGAAAGAAGATGTGGAACGTCTTGAAAAATTAGGTGTTGGAGACTCTAAAAAGATTACTGATGAAAAAATAAAGAAGATTACTCCAGAGTTAATTAAGATTGTAAAGTATCGTAGTATGATTTTGACAAATCAAGAATATAATGAAAAATATACTAAAGATATTAATATGAATAAAATAAAAGCAATTCTTCATAATAAAGTATTATATCAGTTGATGACGGAAGAAAAACCAGAGGTTGACTATATTGTTGTAGATGAGTTTGCTAGAGAAAATAGATATTACGAATATTTAAATGGTGTTCCTAATATTCAACGAGGCATTACCTTTATGACAAAAGCTGAGGATAAAAACTTGGCAGTTGCTAGTGCATCCATCATAAGTAGATATATCTTCTTAAAAGAGTTTGATAAATTATGTGACTCTATTCATATTCCACTACCAAAAGGTGCTGGACGTGATGTAGATGAAATTGGAGAAGAAGTAGTAGAAAAATATGGCGAAGAAAAACTAAAAGAAATTGCCAAAGTTAATTTTAAGAACACAGCTAGAATCTTACATACGTTGATATACTAAAAAGAGACTAAAGTCTCTTTATTTTTTTCTTGTATAAACTAAATGCTTATAAGAAATTCCCTTTTCTTCTTGTTTACTAAGAATGGTACTATCCCAATCTTTTTCTTTAAAAGAAGGAAAATAAACATCAGCATCACTTTCTGCATCTACTTCCGTAAGTAACATCGTATCAGCATAAGGCAACATTTGCCGATAAACACTAGCTCCACCGATGACCATAAACTCTTCTTCATGTTGCTCAATATAAGGAAGTAGTTCTTCTATAGAATGCATCACTAATACAGAATCAGGAAATTGTTCTAAACTGCGTGTCAAAACAATGTGTTGTCTTTCTGGTAATAACCTTGGTAAAGAATCTAATGTTTTTCTTCCTAGAATAATAGGTTTATGAATCGTGTGTTTTCTAAAGAAAGACATATCCTCCTTAAAGCGCCAAATCAAATCATTATCTTTTCCTAATTCTAAATTCTTACCAACTGCTGCAATCATCGTAACATTTTTCATAACTAAATTCCTTTATCAAATTTTTGTTGAGGATTTTTAGTCTTAATTAATTGACGAGGATAGTTCTTAACAGAAATATCATTCAAAGTAAAATCATAAAAATCATGAATATCAGGATTTAATTCTAAATAAGGTTCTGGATGGACACCATCAAAACAAGTAATAGGTTCTCTTCTAAGCTGTTCTACTGCCTGAGCAATATGCCTATCATATATCTGTACGTTTTGAATGTCCCAGCTAAAAGTACCTGGTTGATATCCTGTTGCTTGCGCTACCATTTGCATTAAAGATAAATATTGCATTTGATTGATACATCCCGCAACTAAGAAATCACTAGATCTTTGTATCAATTTCATATCCAAATAATCCACACCATCTCTACCATGTCTAACATTCCAAACCGTAGAATAAGCACAAGGTTTCAATCCATGTGGTTTCTTAAAATCTTCTAGCTGCCACATATCAATAATATGTCGTCTACCATCAGGATTTTCTTTTAAATCTTGGATCAGTTTTTTCATCTGCTCATAATGAGAAATAATAGATCCATACGTAGAACCAATATTACGTAAATAGATGCCATTATCATCTTTTAAATCCCAGGCATCCCACCAGGTAACACCATATTTATTTTTTAAAACCTCTAAATCTGTAGTAGCATCTTGATAAATCCAAAGAACTTCACCAATACTCTTTTTTACTGCAATAGGTCGCAGTGTTATCATTGGAGACTCTCCTTTAGAAATATCATAGGTAAATAAACCAGGATTATTTAAAGATAATGTATTCGCTGGTTTTCCATCTGTTTCATATTTAGGACGGGGATTTTCATCATAGCAACCTTCTCTAAGCAATTTATCCATCATTACTTTCGCATACATATCACCTTTTGTTCCAACAGGATTATTCTCTTTATCCAATAAATGATGACCATCCGTTCTAACTTCTGGATATTCTAAATCAACCAATTTAAATGGTCTATCACCCTTTTCTAATAATTTTGTATTAATGTAATCAATATCTAAATTTGTCATATCATATCCTCCTAATTTACTATACCATGAAATAGAAAAAGTAAAGTGTTGCGATTGCAACACAAAAGAAAAAAGCTTTCATCAAAGCTTTTTAATAATCCCATTCTTGATTAATTTTTTCTAAATTCTCTTTACTAGAAGTAACTGTCATCTTTACCCTTCCAAGTTCATTATAATTATGAACTTCTCCATTCTTTAAATCATTTATAATACAATTTGTAATCTTTTTAAGAGAAATACTATTTACTTCATAAAAATCCAAGAAAACCGCATCATTTACTTCTTCCAATTGAACATGATTAATATTTGGATAAAATTCAATCTTTACACGTACTTGATCTTGTAAACTATCATCTTCAACAAAATCAGTATAATAATAATCATAATAGTGAATCGAAAAATCATCACTCATAGTATAAACTTTCTCTTCTGTTTCTAACTTAAATCCTTTAGGAACATCATCAATAACATTAAGATTTAAAAAATACCAAATAGATAAACCAATTCCAATAGAACTAACAACAACAGAACTAATAATAGTAATAATAATTCTTCTCTTACTAAACTTCAAATTAAAGATAAAATTCAAAATAACTTCTATTATGACAATCGAAAATACAATAATTCCTATTAACAATAAGATAGGCCCAAATAGAAATACTCCTTGAAACATTACAGCAATCAATAGTACAAAGACAACAATCGCAAAAATAGTTCCTATCACAATTGGAATTAAAAATAATAAGAATATTCCTTTTAAGCAAATAGTAATTGCTTTTGATAATAAGTCTAGTAAGCTAAAATCATTTGATTTTACTTTTACAACTTTTACTTTTTGTTTTTGTTCTGGTTGTTTTCCAGTATCTTTTTCTTCCTTGGATGGTACTTCTTCCTCTTCTATTATTTCTACTACGTCTTCTCCATCTAAGAATTTTATTTTAAAAATATAAAGGAAAGTAGCGATTGCTAAAACAGCATAGCCGGCGTTAAAGATAAACTCCCAGAATTTAGAGAAAAACATACTAAACCAGTTATTACCTGTATAGAATAAACTAATAACAATTTCCTTTAATAGCATAAAGGGAATAGAAAAACATAATATGACACAGATAATGATAATTACTTGAGCAAGCAGTTTTACAATATCTTTAAAACTTTTGTGTTCAAATAAGTAAATTGTCTTCTTTACATAGTTTGCTGCACTTTGGAATAGATTTTTTACAATACCAGTTGCATCTTTTCTTTCTCGCTCTTCTGTAATATCTTTATTAATTAATACATTCATATCACAATGAAAAATATTACAAAGAGCTACAATTTTATCCATTTCTGGATAGCTGGCACCGGACTCCCATTTGGAAACAGATTGTCTAGTTACTCCTAATTGTTCTGCTAATTGCTCTTGAGAAATGCCTTTTTCTTTTCTTAATTTTTGTAAGTTTTCACCAAACTTCACTTTTTCATCACCTCGCTAAAATCATACTATGTTAACCGGTTGCGTACTATCGATTTTTAGTTGTTTTTTGTAAAATATCGGTTGCATTTCTTATTTTTCATCGATTTTTACCCTACTTAAAACAGTATATAATGTTTCCTTGTCTCCTGTTTTAAATCCTTCTTTAGCAAGAAGTATTCCCTCTTTTTCTTTCATCAATAAACAAATGGCATCTTTTTTTTCTCTTATTTTTTTACATCTTCTATAGAGTATTTATCCTTTTCTTTTGATAAGTTATTTTCAATAATAATTTCTTTTTCATTTACTGTTACTTTAATATGCATCTCTTGGTTATTATTTTTTGTTAATAATCTACGATAAGACATGGTTGCTAAAAAGTTAGGAAAGAAAAAATAATAAATACAACCTAGTAAAAATACTACTAAACTAAATATACCAAAAGAAATGTCTTTTTCTAAGAAAGAAGAAATAGTAGATAATAGTACTAATATTAATAATACTAGAAAAAAATTGGTTTGTAGATTTACTTTATAAAACTTCTTTAACATCTTTAAATCATATACATATTCATTTACTACTTTTTTCATATCATCACCATTATCATTATATACTAATCTCACTAAAAAAATCTATTTAGTTGCTATTTTCTCCATAGAAAAAGATTTCTTTTTATTTTATCTGCTTGTCTTGTCGTAGTTTCTTTTACATAGTTTCATATACCGCTTAAGGCATCTTCCTAATCATCAGATAGAGATAAGAATATAAGATCAATCAAAATATGCTACATAATTAGCAAATTCATATTATCACAATGATAAAGTCCTTTCCAGGAATAAGTTAAAGTAGAAGTTTTTTTAACAAAAAAGCATTCTTATGACTTCGTTTGTAGTACTCTTGTTTTTTATCTTTCTTGTCATTATCATGCTTTAGTTTCTAATCTTCTGTACTAAATTTAGAAATATAAGTAGCTCTTAATATTTTACCATTCTCCTTTTTAAAGAAGACCATTTGTCCTATTTCGTTTTCCATTTCTTCTAAAAAGTCATAACAAAAATATAAATATAAATTTCCATCTTCTCCTAAAATATAACCACTACTATTATTTATTTTTTGATAAATTTTCCCGATTAATTCCATTACTTTTCTCCTCTTTTTCCATATTTTCAATTAATAATGGTGCTTGTGCTAAATGCCTAATATAATCTTTTTTTGCTCTCTCATCATAAGGTAGTAGATTTGCTAAAATATTAAACTGATTATCAATTGCAACATACCAATCTTTGTTTCCAACAATATATTGAAATGTATTAACATCGATTGGTTTAAAATTTCGTTTTTCTTTATTTTTCTTGGTAGTAGATATATTTTTATAATCAATTGCAGAATATACAATAGAATTTACTATTAATGATAGGCGCTCCTTATCATATTCTTTATCAATATTAAATTCATAATCTGCTCTTCTTGCCTGATAAAATTTGTCATCTGACAAATAATATTTATTTTCTTGATAAGTACAACTTTTAGATATAATATAATGTGTTTTTTCTTTTTTATTATAGTCTGTATAGCAATATTTATCGATTGGTATATAGGTTCCTAGTTCATATTTTGTGTATGGTCCATTTGCAAAATATTCTGTTAGATGTAAATCTGTTGTTGTTGCTACTTCTATTTGTTGGCCAGGAATACTATTTTCGCTACTTATATTAATTATTTGTTCCATTGCCTTAGAAAAAGCTTTGAAAAAGTCATCTTGCTCTTCTTTAGGAAGTTCAGGATCTATTCCATTACAATGAATTCCATTTCCACTTCTTACTATAGGGCAAACATAAGTATGTTCAGTCTTGGCATTATTAAAATACATAATTACTGCTTGATTACTAGTTAGGCAATACCTAAAAAAATCTTCCCCTTTACCAGATATACGAAAACAGTTTTTAGAGTCTACTCCTGCTGCTAATAAATATTCTGCATCAAAAGGTGCAACTTGATAGGAAAAACCACTATCTTCTCCAGTAACCGTAGGAATTGATGCATAAACTTTATTCTTTCTTTCTACATGTAATTTTAACGTTTCTTTTAGAATTTCTTCTTCACTTTTGCCATTACAATACTCTTTTGATGATATTATTTTAGCAATCGTTGATAAAAATATATCTTGCTCATTTGGCTTTAATGAAAAGAAACTAGTTTTTACTATATCTATTACATCTAATATTGAGTTTAAAGATAATTTATTTTTTCTAGCAACAGATTCTATTACGTCATATTTGTTTATTAATGTTCCTAACATTCGATTTAGTCCTAGTGCTTCCTGATTAATAATTAAACGTAGGATACAATCATTATTTTCTTTTCTATTACCTAATAAAAATTGTTGTAAGTTAGAAATTGTTTTCTGGTCATAATTTTTTAATAAATATACTAAAGATACGTCATGGAATAGTTCTTTTAACTCTTTTACCGATAACTCATGAGGTATACGAGTTGATAGCTTTTCTGCTTTGTCTTTCGTATAGTTCTCTTTTGCTTTAGCTTCTCTTTGATTAATTAACTCTAATATTTTTCCTTGTATTACCTCTTTTAATTCAGGAGAGTTTTTATATGTCGAAACAATATTTAAAAAATATTTTTCTAACTCGCCAATCTCTAATGCAGTTGCTTCATACAAAAGATTAGAAAAGAATTGATGATCTTCTCTTTCTAGGGCTAGTAGAAGCTCTTCTTCTATTCCATGATGATAAAATCGTTCTTGATGTTTAGTACGATATTCTCTTCGATGATCTTTAAAATTAAAATCTGTAATTCTTATTATGGCGCTAGGAGTCATATTCGTAAATTTATCCATAATAATTTTTCTAGCATCATCATAACCAAAAATATAATATAGTTTTAATCCTACTTCTAATAATTCTTCAGGTGTAGAATTTCCTTTTGCTTTTAATAATTGAATTAATTTGTTTACTTTACCTTCTTTTAATTCTAAAATATTTTGATATGGTAAGACAGTACCATTTTTTAGCGTGATTTCTTCTAAATCACTTGCTACTGGAACTAATTGAGAAAATTTTGTATAAATCAATAATTCTTTTTCATTTTTTATCTTTAAGATACCTAAGGGATTTAATTGATGCGTCTTTACTTTTTGAAGAAATGAAGTTGTGATTTCAGGGTTTAAATTACCTATACCAGTTAAATTTTCTAATTCTTCAACACTTTTTTCTTTAAATATGGCGTCAGTTATTTTGGTAAGATTCACACTTTCTAATATTTTTTGGAAACTCTCATAAGAAATAGAATCTATATAATCATAGAATTGTTCTTTATATGATGAAAAATAGTCACTTTCAAAAATGTGTTTTAATAAGTCAAAGTTATTCTCTCCTACAATATTTAGAATATTTCTTTTCTTTTTGTTTTTTTGGAGATGTTAATACTTTATGATAAATTTTGGGATTATTAAGTATTTGTTTAGCTTCCTCTGGCGGTAGTTGTAAAAAGAAAGAAGAAAATATTACTGGATTTAGTTCATCTAAATATGGATTATTTAATAATTCTTTCTGTTCTTCTTCTGTCATAGAATTTAACTTCTTTATAAATTCTCCTAAAGACATTTTTGAAAGTTCAATAATCGTGTTTTGGTCATTCATAGACTTCCTCCTAATATATGTAAGAACATTTTGTAATATCATTATACCATACTTTTTTAGCAAAGAAAAACTGTGAATCTGGTTCACAGTTTAGCTTTTAGTCATTATTTTTTACAAATCTATTAAACTCTTTTATTTCTGGAGTATCCATTTCTGTTTTTGCTAATTTTTCAATTAAACTCTTTTGTTCACGTGAAAGTTTCTTTGGAGTATATACTTTAAATATTACATACATATCTCCTTTTCTCTTACGATATTTATTATCTACTCCCTTACCACGGATACGTTGTTTATCACCACTATTGGTTCCTGCTAAAATGTTAATTTTAACATTACCATAAAGTGTAGGAATTTCTTTTTTGCATCCCTGAATAGCTTCTGTTAAAGTAAGTGGTACTTCCACATAAATATCATCTTCTTGTCTTATAAACACATCATGTTCATCTACCACAAACTCTAAATATAAATCTCCATTTTCTCCACCGTTAGAGCCAGGATTTCCTTTTCCGGAAACACGTAGACGATCTCCTGTTGCGATACCGGCTGGAATGTTGATTGTAAGTGTTTTATTCTTCTTAATCTTACCTTTGCCTTTACAATGTGTACATTTTCTCTTAAAAGTATGACCTGTTCCGCCACAATCTGGACAAGTTGTCTTAGATAAGAAAGAACCTAGAATTGTATGTTGTTCTGAGGTGATGGTACCACTTCCATGGCAAGTAGAACATTTTTCTTCCTCAAATCCACCTTTACCATCACACTCTTCACAATCTTCTACAACATCTAAATCGAACTTTTTCTCACATCCAAATACAGCTTCTTCAAAGTCTAAGTTCATTCTCATTAAAACGTCGCTTCCACGACGAGCTTTACTACCACGTCCGGTAGAGGAACCTCCTCCAAATCCGAATCCAGAGAATCCTCCGGAACCACCAAAAATAGAATCAAAGATATCTCCAAAATCAAAGTCAGAAGCATCGAATCCTTGGTATGAATATCCTCCTGCTCCACGTGGACCATTACCTACTCCGGCGTGACCATATTGATCATACATTTTTCTTTTTTGTTCATCAGATAGAACAGAATATGCTTCCTGAGCCTCTTTAAACTTTTCAGCGGCGTCAGGATTATCCTTATTTAAATCTGGATGATACTGTTTTGCTTTCTTACGAAAGGCACTTTTTATTTCATCTTGTGTTGCACTCTTACTTACACCTAAGACCTCGTAATAATCACGTTTATCAGTATTTGCCATTTTATCACTTCCTTACTTAACTTTGTAGTTGTTCGAATGCGTCTACTGTCTCTTTAAACATTGTTAAAGATTCTTCTAATACTTTTGTATCTGTTAGATCAACATCGATTATTTTTAAGATTTCTAATGGATTATCTTTACCACCAGAAGATAAAAATTCTAAATATTTATCTCGGAATCCCTCTTTTTCCTCTAAAATATTTTTTGCTATATAACTTGCAATAGATAGTCCTGTTGCGTATTGATATACATAAAATGGTCTATAAAAATGAGGAATTCTTAACCATTCATGACGAATGTCACTATCTACTACTACATTCTTTCCAAAATATAATTTATTTAACTCATAATACTTATCACATAGTTTCTCAGCAGTTAATACTTCACCCTTATCTACTGCCTCATGCATATATAACTCAAACTCAGCAAACATTGTTTGACGATAGATGGTTGCTTTAAAAGTATCTAGTCGTTCATTTAATATAGCTAATTTTTCCTCTTTTGTATTTGCATGATGCTCCATATAATAAGATAATAATAATTCATTTACAGTGGATGCAATCTCTGCTAGAAAGATCGGATAACTTGCATTAGTATGTTCATTATGAGTATTTGATAGATAACTATGCATAGAATGTCCTAATTCATGAGCTAGTGTAGATACATCATTGTAATCCCCTGTATAGTTTAACAATACAAATGGTTTCGTGTCATATGTACCTGAGGAATATGCACCTGAGGTTTTACCTCTATTAGGATAGACATCAATCCATCTTTCACTAAATGCTTTCTTTAATGTTTCTATATAGTCTTCTCCTAATACTGATAAGGCGTCTAGTACTAGTTTTTTTCCATCTTCAAAAGAATATTTTTTTGTAATATCAGTAACAGTTGATACATAGCCATCATATAGATGAAATTCTTTTAAACCTAGTTTTTTCTTTTTAATATTAAAATATTTATATAAAGGGTCTAGATTATTATGTACTACACTAATTAAATTATGATAAAGAGATTCAGGTATATTATTTTCAAACAATGAAAGCTCTAGTGAACTCTTAAAGTTCTTTAATCTGGCTGTAGTACTATTACATTTTACTGTGCTTTCTAAAGTAGTAGTTAGCGTATTTTGAAAGCTTCCAAATACTTGATGTATTTTTTCGAAAGCATCTTTTCTTACTCTTCTATCATTACTACGAATGTAAATACCATAGTTACTTTGTGTTAGTTCTACCTCATTTTCTTCTTCATCTAAAATATTACCAAAACGCATATCAGCATCCATTAACATATCAGCAGTTTTACTAGCAGAAGATAACACTGTATTATATGCAGCAACTACTTTTTCTTCTACTTCTGATAAGTTGTGTCCTTGATATCTTAATATATCTTCTATTGTATGACGAAATGGAATTAATTCTTTTTCACTTTCTATATAACTTTCTATTTTCTTTTTATCTTCTTTTAAAATTAATGGTACTACGAAGTTTGTTTTTTCACTATATTCTTGATATAGATTTGATCCTTTTCCAAGTAATTCTTGATATTTTGTATTTGCCATATCTTCATTATTTTTCAGATTAGCATACACATAGATTTTTTCTAGTTGTCTTTCTACTTTATCTGATAGTAAAATAAATTCTTTAAAGTTTTTAGCATTTTTTAAGAATTCTTCTTTTTGTCCTTCTAGATAAGTTATTTCTTTTCTACATTCTGTATAATCTTTTTGCCAATCCTCTACATTTTGATAAATACTTTCTACATCCCAGGTATTTTCTTTTTTTACTTCACTTCGTTCTAAGACTTTTTCCATTATTTTCTCCTTTTTTATATATTCAGAAAAGTAAGTAGTCCCGAAGGACTACTTGTACTATTCTTCTTCGATATCTGCTTCTTGAACATCATCATCAGATTTTTTATCTTTTTTCTTATCTTTCTTTTTATCTTTTTTATCTTCGTCATCATTACTTTCTTCTTGTTGTCTTTCTTTTGCTGCTTGTTCATATACTTTAGAAGCAAGACTCATAGCTTTTTCTTGTAATTTTTCTTTATATTTCTTGATGTCATCCATATCATCTTTTTCAAGTGCTTTCTTTAAGTCTTTAATTAAGTCTTCTGCTTCTTCTACTTCTTTCTTATCAGCTTTATCTCCAAGATCTTTAATTGCTTTTTCAGTTTGGAATACTAATTGCTCAGCTTCATTTTTAGCTTCTGCTTGTTCCTTACGTTTTTCATCAGCTTCTTTATTCTCTTCTGCTTCTTTACGCATCTTTTCAATCTCTTCATCAGTTAAGTTTGTAGAAGAAGTGATAGTGATAGATTGTTCTTTATTTGTACCAAGGTCTTTTGCTGTAACATTAACAATACCATTAGCATCAATATCAAATTTAACTTCGATTTGAGGAACACCACGAGGTGCTGGTGGAATATTTCCTAATTGGAATCTTCCTAATGTTTTATTATCAGCTGCCATTGGACGTTCACCTTGTAATACGTGTACATCAACTGCTGGTTGATTATCAGCTGCTGTTGAGAATATTTCTGATTTAGATGTAGGGATTGTTGTGTTTCTTGAAATTAATGTAGTCATAACGCCACCTAATGTTTCAATACCAAGTGATAATGGTGTAACATCAAGTAATACGATATCATTAACATCTCCTGTTAATACACCACCTTGAATAGCAGCTCCCATGGCAACAACTTCATCAGGGTTAACTTCACGAGATGGTTCTTTACCTAATTCTTTTGTAATTAAATCATATACCATAGGTACACGAGTAGAACCACCTACTAAAATAACTTTATCAATATCTTTCTTTGTCATGTTAGCATCTTTTAATGCTTTACGAACTGGTTCCAAAGTAGATTCTACTAAGTCTGAGATTAAATCTTCAAATTTAGCACGAGTTAATGTCATATCTAAGTGTAGAGGTTCTCCATCGTCACCTTTAGCAATAAATGGTGCAGATACTTGTGTAGATACCATACCAGATAAATCTTTCTTAGCTTTTTCAGCTGTCTCTTTCAAACGTTGCATTGCCATCTTATCTTTAGATAGGTCAACACCATTTTCTTTCTTAAATTCACTTACTAAATAATCCATAATAGCTTCATCAAAGTCATCTCCACCTAGATGGTTATTACCATTAGTAGATTTAACTTCAAAGACACCATCACCTAATTCAAGGATAGATACATCGAAAGTACCACCACCTAAGTCATAAACTAATATTTTTTGGTTTTCATCTTTTTCAAGTCCATAAGCTAGGGCTGCTGCTGTTGGTTCATTGATAATGCGTTCAACTTCCAAACCAGCAATTTTACCAGCATTTTTTGTTGCTTGACGTTGACTATCATTAAAGTAAGCAGGAACAGTAATAACTGCTTTATCTACTTTTTCACCTAAATAACTTTCTGCATAATCTTTAATATAACTTAAAATCATAGCAGAAATTTCTTCTGGTGTATAATCTTTTCCTTCTAGTTCAACTTTGTCACTAGTTCCCATCTTTCTCTTAATAGAAATTACTGTATTTTTATTTGTTAAAGCTTGTCTTTTAGCAGCTTCACCAACGATTCTTTCACCTTTTTTAAATGCAACTACAGATGGAGTTGTTCTACTTCCTTCAGGGTTTGGAATTACCTTTGGAGCACCAGCTTCCAATACTGCAGCACATGAATTTGTTGTACCTAAATCGATACCAATAATTTTACCCATATATCATCTCTCCTTTATTTACTATTTACTTTTACTGAGGCAGGACGTATTACCCTACCATTTAATTTATATCCTTTTAATAATACTTCAATAACAACATCATCTTCCATCTCTTCGATAGAATCTGTCATTAATGCTTGTTCCTCATTAGGATCAAATGCTTCACCAACACGATTAATTTCTTCTACTCCAAATTTCTTTAGAATTTCCATTAAATTGGCATACATCATTTTAAATCCATCCAAGAACTTAGATAATTCATCTGTTAAATCATTATCATCTAATTTAATTGCTCTTTCAAAATTATCAGCTACATTAATTAACTCAGTAATTAAATCTTGATTAGCAAACTTTAACATATTTTTCGTTTCTTCATCTTTTCTTTTACGATAATTAACTACTTCTGCTTGTGCTAACTTTACTTTTTCAAGTAATGCTTTATTTTCTTCTTGTAGTTTACTAATTTGTTCTAATAATTTTTTATTTTCTTCTTTTAACTTGGAATTACCATGTTTCTCTTTTTTTTCTTTTTTTGCTTTTTTATCATCACTAGTCCCGGCAGGGACAGGTATTTCTTCTTCAAGCTTTTCTACTTGTTCTTCTTGTTGTTCTTCTTTTTTTTCTTCTTTAATCTCTTTTTCTTTTTCCATAACTACCTACCTTTCTATATTTTCTCTCATGTATTCAAGCATTGCAACAACACGATCATACTCCATTCTCTTAGGACCAATAATCGCAAGTGTTCCTTCTTGATTACCACTTTTAAATCTAGTTTTAATTACGGTAACATCATCATCGATTTTACTTTCACTGCCAATATAGACTTTAATATTATTATCATCATCTTTCTCAATTTTATGAAGAAGTTCTGGATTATCAAGTTTATTAAATACAGACCTAATTTTTTCGATATTACTAAATTCAGGTTGCTGTAAAAACTTATTTTTTCCAACGACATTCACTTCTTGGTTTGTAAAATCACTAAATACATGATAGAAGGCATTATATAGTTGTTCATGTTGCTTTACATATTTACCAATAATAGGTTTCACTTCATATTCTAGTTTTGCACTAACTTCATCAATAGGAGTACCAATAATTAAGTTGTTAATTAGGTTTACTGTTTTCTTTACTTCTTCTAATGATACGTCTTGTAAGCGAATATTTTTATGTTCTACGTGACCACGGTCTGTAATTACAATTACAATTAAACTACCTTCATCAATCGGAACTACTTCTATTTGTTTTAGAAGGTTCTCATGAGATGTACTACCAAGTACTACAGTAGTATAATTAGTCATATCAGAAATTACCTGTAAACTTTTTACTATAACATCTGATAATGATAACTGTTGATTATGAAATACTGTTTGCAATTTTAGCATATCTTCTCCGGTCATTTTTTTAGGTTCCATTAGATGATCGACATAATAACGATATCCTTCCTCACTTGGAACTCTACCAGAAGAAGTATGCGTTTTTTCTAACAGTCCTGCCTCTTCTAGGGCAGACATTTCATTTCTAACAGTTGCACTGGAACATTTCAATGTTTTAGATATCGTCTTAGAGCCAACTGGAACTGGATCTTTGATATATTTTTCAACAATCAACTTTAAGACTTTACATTGTCTATCCGTCAACATATTATCATCCTCCTACTGCTAGCACTACTATTATACGAGTGCTAATTGTATTATATGACAATATGTTAGCACTTGTCAATAGAATGTGCTAATTTTTTAAAAAAATAAAAGCAGTTTCCTGCTTTTAATACTCTGCTAATACAAATTTCCAACGTTGTGTTTTATTTTGAGTCACTGATTGCGTTTCTAGTGAACTATTACTAGTATTATATCCTAATCGATTACCTGCATTATTAGTGATTGTATAATAACCGTTTCCTAAAGGTGTAATATTAAATCCTTGTTCATCACCATTTCCGTTTGCTGTTAATCTTATTATAGAACCTGTTCCTGCACCTACCACGGTACATGCTAATTGATTTGATGTACTTACCATATGGTAGTTTACTGCTCCACTTGCTGATGTTTGCTTATAAACGTACCAAACTTGACTTGCATCTCCTGTAAAATAGTCCATTTTTACAAAAGAATTAGATCCTTCATCAGCAGCTGTTAATGCCATACTGTCATCATTTGCTGAGAAGATATGATAATTACCATCTGGAAGTTCTCCTAATGTATCAGCATGAAATGTATTATAATGTATACCATTTGAAGTTTCAGCTTCATTTGTTCTACCAGTATCATTGCTATCTGAGCTATTTCCTCTAATTATTTGCCAAGTACTTCCGTTTGTACTAACAGATAGTGTATGATTTTTAAAACTGACTGCTGAATCGTTTAATTGATATTGATGCCAAACAGCAATTTCATCTAAGTTCACTGCTGATCCTAGATCGATTTGTACACACTTGTTACCAGAACCTGTTATTTTTCCTATAGAAGCGGTATTATCTACACTACCATCTGTTATATAATTTAAGTCTGAGGCTGTACCTCCACTTCCTGCTGGTGCTTTTCCTAATGCTAAGTTTGTTCCATTACTAATTGCTTGAATTTCAAGCCAGTAACCATTACTATCTACCGTGTTGCCATCTACGCAATCGCGAATATATCTTACTTGATTTAATTTAGGATTACTTCCTCTTTTTGGTGGATTTGCGCTATCATTTTCTGAAACCTTAGTAACTCTAAACTTACCAGCGCCATCATTTACGCCTGCAACCATTAATCCATTATATATTACAGGAGCGTATGCTTCTATAATTTCATTTCCTTCTGCATCGTATTCACCGCGGTGTACATTATAAGTTTTTGTTGGCTGATTTCCAACAGTACCATCCGTTACTGCTCTACTTCCAGCATATCCAATAATGAAGGATGATCCTCCTCCACCAGCTGCATTAGCACCACTTGCGGCTCCACCGAACTGGCCACCACCGCCTCCAGCAGAATTACTTCCACCAGCACCACCAATACCAAAGCTACCAGCTGTACCAGCTCCGCTACCACCAGCTGCTTGCGTACCTCCTAAGCCTCTAGCACTGGCAGTACCTTTTCCATTACCACCGGTTAGATATCCACCGGCACCTCCTTGATTACTTCCGCCAGTACCACCGCCTCCGGCTGCTACCATCAAACGACTGTCTAGTGATTCTTCATCATTCCAAGTACTTGAGACTAATCTAACATCTGTTGCTCCCCCTCCAGCAAAATAGTTACTTGAAGCTCCTGCACCTCCTCCATTAAAGCTAGCTGCAGTATTACCTTTCTCACCAACATAAAAATATAGACGGTCATTTTCTTCTAAATAAATAATTCCTGAAGTATAGGCACCACGTCCTCCTTTGGTTCCTCCTCCAGCAGCTCCCCAGAGTTCAATTTTATACCAACCAGCTGTCGGAGCGATATACTCACGTCCTTCACTATCTACATCTCCACCTGTATAATCACCACCTGTATTTGTAAGACTCAACCTATTTAATTCATCTTCAATTTTATCTACAAATGTAGTCGTGTTGGAACGATTCGTACCAAGATTGGTAACTAAAGCAATTACCACTAATAAAGACATTATCATAAGACCGTATAATAATGTCGTAATCGCAAAACCCTTATTATTTAATCTTTTCATATTATCACCTATCTTACCATTATTTTATCATAATTGTTGTAAGATAGCTACCCATTTATCACCATATTTTTTACTTTTTATCATTTGTAATTTTTTAGAAAAGATTATCTTATCTAAACTATTACTTTCAGCCACAATGATTCCATTCTTAGTAAGTAATTCATTTTTTTCTATTATTTCAATACTTTTTTGTACTAAATCTGTTTGATATGGAGGATCTAGAAAAATAATATCAAACTGGAGTGATTGATTTTTATAATTGTCTAAGGCTTTTTTATAATCTCCATAAAATATAACGTTTTCATCCATTCCAATTTTATCTAAATTTCTTTTCATTACTTGACAAGCTTTCTTATTTTTATCTACTAGATATATTTGTTTTGCTCCTTCACTTAGTGCTTCTATTCCTAAATTACCACTTCCTGCAAATAAATCTAGAATAACAGCATCCTCTAACCAAGACTGAATCATCGCAAAGACACTTTCTTTTACCCGATCCATCGTTGGTCTTGTACCAGCAATATCAAATCCCTCTAATACTCTTCCTTTATATTTACCACTAATAACCTTCATATTCTCTACCTACAATCATAATTTTTTCTTATTTTTTTAAATTCTTGATTTATTTGTAAAATTAATAAATCTATTTCTGTTTCCATTTCTTTATACGCTAAAAAAGAAGGCGATGATGTAATCTCCTTTTTTAATGATTCTCTAGGATATTTTTTATATTCTTCTATCTTTGCTACCAAACTAGAATCATTCATTACTTCTTCTTTTCTTTTTTGTAATTCTTCTACTATATCTGAAGAAGAAATCTCTTTTTTTAATTGTTCTATTTTTTCTATTAACTCTTCCATATTTTTATTTTATCACAATTATTTTAAAACATCCATAAATGTTGAAATCATTTCTATACTATGACTAAATTTTTCTATTCTGTCAGAGGTTGTTAATTTATAATAAGCTTTTGCTTCTTTTTCTAATTCTTTTATTGCCTTAGGATCTCGATTTAGTCTTTGATACCAGGATGAGTTCACTCTTAAATATTGATAAACTAAGGGATTACTTTTTATATAATTAATGGTATATAAATCCATATTTAATCATCAAAATGTTGATACATTGGTCTAGGTTCATAGGTGTTAGAATTATTGCTACTATTACCAAGACCAATATCTTGCAAAAGACCTAAAGCTTTTTGAATGTTTGTAATCCCTTTTTGAACTGAATTTAAGTCAATATTTTTAATATTTTGCATTAATTCTCTTATGTTATTAGGAAGTGTTGAAATATCCCCTACTGTAGCTGGAACATTCGATGAAAAATAATCATTCCAAATACTACTATTTTCGCCGTATATTTCATATAATTCGTATAATTTCTGCCAATTTGTCTTACCATTCATCACATAATTAGCAAGTTCTGTATGATTCCTAGCAAAAGATTTAAAATTTTCTTTCGACATATTTACCACCAGTATAATATATGAGGCCAAAGAAAAAAGAAGAACTATTTCTTCTTTAACTTTTCTATAGAAGTTAAACGATATCCTTCTTGAATATGTTTAAATAAATCCAAATCACTATATTCTGGATTACTCAAGTTATCTGCAACAAACATCATTCTAGCATCCATATCACTAGAAATACTCTTATCAGCAAGATAAGTTCCTAAAGCGTAAGATAAATAATTAGTAACTTTCACTGGATTAGTATTTAAAAGTCCATTAACATTATTCATAGCCAGTTCATTTATAGCAGCCTCACGTTCTTCATTGGAAAGTGGCCATCCCGTCTGTTCAATATTTCCTATTTTCTCAGGATGGTTAAGCACCAAATACATAAGTAATTGGACTCCAAGTGATTTTTCATCAGCGAAATTATCTACTGTAAGAGTTCCATATTGTTGTTTTCTTTTGATTAAATCTAAAACAAGCGCAGTACCACTAAAAGCATTATTCCAAAAATCAACTGCCTGACGATGTACCAAGTCTTCAAAGCATTCTTCTTCCTTAAAGCCTTGTTCTACTAGCCAATGAGCTGCTTTCATCTCAAAATAAATACAAATAACTTCTTTTAAAAGCCCGTTATTCAAAGTAGAACATTTATGTAAACTATGGTGATGCATAAATTCATGCACAGTACAAATAACGTCATGTATCGTTCCAGTAAGTGGAATATTTATTCTATCATAATATGGAGAATAATATGCTTCATCAATATCATTATTATAATTATAATTTTGTTGCTTATAAAACTCCTCTACCTGTTCCTTCTCACTTGGATACCATAACACTGTTTTCTTTTCATCTAGTGTCTCTTGAAACTCTTTACTAAGAGCATGAGTATCATCGATTGTATCAAAAAATTTAAGAGTTAAATCAATTATCAAATCACGACTTACTTGTTGAAATCCCGATAAATCCCTCTCATAGAACTTATAATTATTACGAGCATATTCTAAAGCATCATTAATAAGTTTAAAATCAGTAATGCCAAAACGATTATAAAAATTATCTACTTCCTGATTCATTATGTCGAAAACATGACGCTTTTTAAATTCTTCCAAATAGGTATCAACAGACTCCTGTTGATCTAACAATAATTTTAATTCCTGGTATTGCTTGCTATCTAAAAGTGAAGAAAATAAATCATCAAAATCTGGACTTTGTAATAAATACCGATAATTTAAATCTTTTTTAACTTTTTCTAAAGAAAAATGTGAAGTTAACCTAGAATATTTCCTCTCATCCAATGTATACTTATCAGATAAGATTCCTTTAATAGTGTCTTCTAAAGTAAGTCCAAACCTTGGTGAACATCTAAGATAATTTTTAAATACCAAAGCTCCTTCACAACCTTCTTGATCTTTATCAATGATAATTTCATCATAATCTTCTAAAAATGTTCTAAAAAAGTCGGGATATTTTTTCATTGTCTCCTTTAATTGTAACGCAATCGCATTAGCATAAGAACTGTGATAAGTAATAGGAATAATATCTGTAGAAATTGTTCCTGATACATCGTGTTCCTCAAAAATTATTTTACAGTGATTATCATATTGATAAGCAATTGGCTTTTCAGGAGAACAACAATCTACTCCACGAACTAAATATTTTAAATATGTTATACCATCTAAGTTAGGAAATGCTTTTTTTAGTCTAGATATTTCAACATAATACTTTATTATATCAATCGGTCCTGGCATTTGAATACCTCCTTTTCAAAAGTAGACATATTATATCATATTTCAAGAAAAAAAACAATAAAAAAAGAGGGTGAGCCTCTTCTTTGTATTAACTACTTCAAAAAGTCATCAATGGTCATTAGTCTATCATCAATTTCTTTTAAAGATATTTTTTCTTTTTTAGGAATTGTTTTCTCCTCTTGTTTTTCTTC
>CALVJR010000020.1 GCA_944332295.1 uncultured Bacilli bacterium
TTAACGCCACCGCTTCTTCAGCTCTCACCCGCATAGCGGGTGGTTTTGTCCTGTTCCTATCCCGGAACATAATAAAACCCTAATTGCAAATAGCAACTAGGGTTTTTTATTGTAACAAAATTAGTTTTCCAAAAAATCTAATATTTCCTCATTAATGTCTGAAACACTTCGAATCTTTCCATCTTTAACACATTCAATCCTCTTCCAATTATACATCTCTGAAAGTTCTATATAAGCATCCTCTGCATTTTTCAAATGTTCAGGAGAACGTTCATGTTCATCTAAGAAATTCCTATTTTTCTTTAATTCTAAAGAATATTGATATGGCATATGTAAAAATATAGTCTGATCAGGTTTAGGAAGTTGCAATAACCAATATTCTAATTTATCAATCCATTGATACATCAAAAATCTTTCATCCTTATCTTGAATCTTGCTGCCTTGATGAGCAAGATTAGACGTAGTATAACGATCTAAAATAACATAATAACCATCATCCAAATAAGGAAGAATTTTTTCCATATTATATTTTCTATCAGCAGCATAATATAAAGATGCAATGTGAGGATCGACACAATCTGCTCCTTCTGGAAAATAACCTAAACAAATTTCTGGATTACCTAGATAAGGTCCACCAACAATTTTACCAGTTGGTGTATCATACATAGGAAAACCAAAATGCACACACTTTTTTCCACGCTCTTTCAACTTCTGTTCTAACAAAATAGATTGAGTTTCTTTACCAGAACAATCCGTTCCTTCAATAACAATAATTTTACCTCGCATATAATCACATCCTAGACTATCATATCAAAAAATAAATATTATATCAAGAATAAAAGAATTCAAGATATTAACTGCTTCATTTATCTAACAAAAAAATAAGTGTACCATTAAACACTTATTCTATTATTATCATCAAAAGGAACTAGTAAACATTTACGACTTGCTAAATAATCACACATATGAACAAAATTCTGATACTTTGTCTTAGGAGCTTCTAATACTTCTTCTCCGTTATAATCTTGAGTCCATGGTCCCATGTGTGTACGAATAACAGAACAAAGTAACTCAATCTCTTCATCACTCATAAGCAAATCTGCCTTATGATCCATAATATAGTTAGACATTAAAATAGGATGATCAAAACGAGTATATTTTTCTTTTGGAATACCTAGTTTTAAGCCATCATGAAGTAAAATTCCCATCAACATAATATCTTTCTCAATACCTGTATATTTATCGCCAATAGAAGGATCTTGTAATAACTCATACCCTATTCTAACCGCAGCTTTCGTATGACGAAGAAGACCACCTTCTCCAAGAGAATAACTAGGATGATACTTACCAGTAGAAGATGCCGCAACTTCAAAAAAGTAATCTGGCAATAACTCTATCATGGTACGACAATCTTCTTGAATAGTCTCATCTTTAATATATCCCAACTCCACTTCAAACTGATCTATTTTATTCATAACAACATACCTCCAATAATCTAACAAGGATTTCATTACTAAGATAAAAATATTTCTCTGGAATCGCTAAATAATCCTCATCCTCTACAAGATACCCTTCTTTAACCAATTCATGATAATGATAAACTTCTTCTAACTTCATAGAATATTTATCAATAAAACTCTTCTTAGAAATACCTTCCTTAGTTCTAAGATTTAAAATCACTTCATATTCCATTTTATCATAATTATTAAGTTTTTCTTCCTCGTATCGAAATTTATTTTGTAAAAAATGTGTAATACTACGAGTATTACTATAACGAATATCTCCTAAATATCCACTAGCACCAAGCCCAAAACCATAATATTCCCTATTTCGCCAATAACACAAATTATGTCTTGAAGAATATCCATCTTTACAAAAATTACTAATCTCATAATGCTGATAATTAGACAATTTAGAACAAATCATCTCATACATCTTTGCATCCAACTCTTCAGAAATAGATTTTTCTTTCTCCAAATATAATTTGGTATGTTCTTCTAAAATCAAAGAATAAGTAGAAATATGAGTAACATCTAAACTTTGAATAAAATCGATATCTTCTTCCACCTCTTCTAAACGCTCTCCTAAAAAAGCATACATTAAATCAACATTAATATTATAAATACCAATTTTCTTACAATAAGAAATAATATGATGAACATAATCTAAATCTAAAGTACGTCCCATTTTCTCTAAAATCCAGGAATGAATAGATTCTAGACCAAAACTAATACGATTTACACCATACTTTTTACAAATATTTAACTTAGACTCCGTAATACTATCAAAATTAGCTTCAATTGTAACTTCGCAATGACTAGACCGTTTAAAAGAAGAAAGTATCAAAAATAGCCTTTCTAACTCACTATCAGATAAACAACTAGGAGTTCCTCCTCCAATATAAATCGTATCTAACTCCTCACCTTGATAATATGTATCAATTTCTAACTGTAAAGCATCTAAATATTTAGAAATATATTCCCTATCATAAAACAATTTACAAAAGTCACAATAACTACAAATCTTTTTACAAAATGGAATATGAATATAACAATTTCTTACACTATTCATAACGGCGTAATTTCCTTATTGCAGATAACTTTTCACCAAGAGTTTTATCTTGTAAAGAATATAAAAGACCATCTTCATATAACTGATCTAACATAGAAGAATATAAACTAGATAAATGTTCTAAATCTTCCTGAGATCTCTTTAATACATATCGAGAAGAAGAATCACTAGAAAGATAAGAAAATAAATAGCCTTTATAATTCTTAGCTAACTCCTCTTCATCTATCCACGGATACATAGCATAATAAGTATCACTTCCATCAGAAATACTTCTAATTTTTCCAAAATATTTTTGTTTAACATCATGAGAATTCATAACATCAATATAGTAATAATTCTTAGAATCTAACTCCTCACGAACAATATCCCAATAATGTTCAATATCAACAGTATCAATAATTCTTCTACCCTCTTGATGATAAACAATAGCCATTGTATTAAGAACAATATCACTAAATCTAATTAGCACAGACATAACTTCAGCCCTCTTTCTGTTTATTTTTCCTATGATGATTAGCAACATAATAATCGTCATATACCTGTTTAGGAATCATCAAAGCACTAACTTTGGCACTATCATTTTCTAATTGAACATCAACAACACGAGCCAAATTTCCACTATTAATTAAATATTCTTTTTGATTAGGAGAATAAGAAACACCAAATAAAGGTATCCCGTCACAAAACTCTTCTGGAATTAAATATACAATTTCAACATTATAATCAATTCCTAACTCATTGTCCTTCTGATAAAAACACTCTTGCTCAGAAAAAGAAGTACTAACAAACGCAGAATCATATAAAAAACATCCCTTTAATCCTGCTAAATCCTGTAATTGTTTAACCTGATAATTTTTAAAATAAGATAAACTTACACCACGAAACACTTTAGCATTTCCAATAGAAAAAGCATTATTTTTGATAGAATCTCTTATCCTATCAGCATCATGCAAAAACTTCTCTTGTTGACTAATATGACCATTTTCTTCATAATTCCATGTACCACGCAATGCATTATTAATATCCCGAAATCGAAAACCAGAATATCTTCGCAAAATATCACTATCTTCCAAAGAAAAATGATTTTTATCCTCCAACAACATCAAAGAAGAATCCGAATACTCTTGATACTTTCTATGCAGACAAGTATGATAAAAGTCATCCATCATAGCTTTCTTATCATTACCAATAAAATGTAACAGACTTTTTACTTCACTACTAACATACTTTTCCATACATTTTTTCCAATCTATTTATTCATATGATTTTTGATATGCTCAATTTGTTTTTGATACACTTTAACAGCCTCTTCTGCTTTTTGCTTCTGAGAATTCGTCTTATTTAACAAAGACTGTAACGCTAATTGATAATTTCCTTCTAAAGAAGCAAATGCTGGAATGGAACGTTTAGGAACATCTTCCATATAATCCATATTATCACGTTCAAATAAATAAAACATAGAATCAAGTGGATAATTACTTCGATACTTGCGCATTAAATCTTCCAGACTGACCCAGGGCAACAAAATATAACTGTGAATATGCTGCCTACCTTTATTAAGCAACAACTTACCATTAAAACCAGTAGGCATAAAATAATCCATATTAATATTTTGCAATTGATTAATAGAATTGTTTTTCCTACAATACTCATTTACCTCAACATCCACATTATAATACGAAAAAGCATCCAAAACTGCACTGGTATAATCCATAATATCTTGACTATCAATAATATAGCGCTCATCCCTCTTACTAATGTCAATCATAGCATTAGCTAAAATCTTCTCATCACTCATAAAATATTTCATATTTTCCCCTCACTTTCCATTATTTATCACTAGTAGATAAAATTGACAAAAATGCTTCTTGTGGAACTTCAACACTACCAATTCTTTTCATTCTCTTCTTACCTTCTTTTTGTTTTTCTAAAAGCTTCTTCTTACGAGTAACATCTCCACCATAACATTTTGCTAAAACATTTTTACGAAGTGCCTTAATATCAGTTCTAGCAATCACGTGATTACCTATCGCTGCTTGAATCGGTACTTCAAACATTTGTCTTGGAATAATCTCCTTTAGCTTTTCAACAACAATCTTGCCCCGGTTATAGGCAAAATCTTTATGAACAATAACCGATAATGCATCAACAACATCACCATTTAATAAGATATCCATCTTAACTAAATTACTTTCTTTATATCCAATAAACTCATAATCAAAAGAAGCATATCCCTTAGTATAAGACTTTAACTTATCAAAAAAGTCATAAACAATCTCTGATAAAGGAAGTTCATAATGAATTGTCACCCTACTTTGATCTAAATATTCCATATTAAGAAATGTTCCGCGTTTATCCTGACAAAGTTCCATAATTGGACCAATATAATCAGTCGGTGTAAAAATACTAGTTTTAACATAAGGTTCCATAGTCTTAGAGATAACTTCTCTCTTTGGCATTTTCGTAGGAGAGTCTACCATCATCTTAGAACCATCACTAAGTATTACTTCATAGACAACAGAAGGAGAAGTCGCAATTAAATCAATACCAAACTCTCTTTCAATTCTCTCTTCAATAATCTCCATATGTAAAAGGCCCAAGAAACCACATCGAAAGCCAAAACCTAAAGCCTTAGAAGTCTCTGGTTCAAATGATAAAGAGGCATCATTTAATTTTAACTTTTCTAATGCTTCTCTTAAATCTTCAAACTTACTTGCATCAATTGGATAAAGTCCAGAATAAACCATAGGTTTCATTGGCTGATATCCAGGTAATGCAACATCCGCTGGATTACTATCCAAAGTAATCGTATCCCCCACGGAAACATCACTAATACTTTTAATAGAGGCATATAAATAACCAACTTCACCAGCTCTTAAAGAAGAAACTTTGACTTCTTTTGGCGTATTAATCGAAAGTCCTACAACATCATAAACAGCACCCGTATCCATCATACGAATGATATCCCCTACTTTTACTTTCCCCTCTACAACACGAATACTAATAATAACACCACGATAAGCATCAAACAAACTATCAAAAATTAATGCTTTTAAAGGTTTAGAATAATCTCCGGTTGGCGCAGGAACCTTATGAATAATTGCTTCTAACAACTCATCAATACCTACACCAGTTTTTGCACTAGTAAAAATAATTTCATCTTTAGAAAATCCAATAGTTTCAAGTTCTTCCGTAACCTTAGGAATATCAGCACTAGGTAAATCAATCTTATTGACAACAGGAATTACTGTCAA
The DNA here is from genome assembly GCA_944332295.1 of uncultured Bacilli bacterium. Classification (GTDB taxonomy): domain Bacteria; phylum Bacillota_I; class Bacilli_A; order RF39; family UBA660; genus Faecimonas. The sequence goes on from CALVJR010000020.1 coordinate 5,826, forward strand.
ATTATTATCAAGTGCTAAATACAAATTAGCTAATGTCTGTGCCTCCACTCCCTGAGCAGCATCAACAACTAACAACGCACCTTCACAAGCAGCAAGACTACGAGATACTTCATAAGAAAAATCAACATGTCCCGGAGTATCAATCAAATGAAAATAATAGTCTTCTCCCTCATGATGATACGTAAGTTGTACAGCATTTAATTTAATAGTAATACCACGCTCACGTTCAATATCCATAGAATCTAACATCTGACTCTTTAATTCACGCTTTTCAATAGCACCAGTTTTTTCCAAAATACGATCGGCAAGCGTACTTTTACCATGATCTATATGTGCAATAATACAAAAATTTCTTATATTTTCTTGTTTCATAAACTTGCCTCCAATGAACTTATTATAACAAAATTCTAAAAGAAAAGATAGAAATATCTTCTATCTTAAAAAATAAGACTACTAATAAAGTAAACGATAAATCCAATAATAATTGCTCCAACAATTACAAGTATTTTAAGAAGTAAAAGATTACTACCTTTAGACTTCCTTGGTTTAGAAGAACTATCAGAACTAGACGAATCAAAATCATCAAACTTAGAATTCTCATCCTCTAAATCATCATTTTTTTTATCAATAATATAATTTTCTTCATCTGGTACATACATAATAGTCCCTCCCATCATAATTTAATTATACCTAAGAAACTAAAATTCGTAAATTATTTCTTAGAAAAAGGCTTGTATTTTTGAATAATCCATTCACTAACTTTAATACCATCCATCGCAGCCGTAGTAATACCACCAGCATAACCACTTCCTTCACCACATGGATAAATACCCGAAATATTTGCTTCCCCCTTATCATCTCTCATAATTTTAACTGGAGAAGACGTTCGACTTTCAACGCCAGCAAAAATAGCATCTTCTCTATCAAAGCCTGTAATTTTTTTCCCAAACACAGGCATAGCTTCACAAATAGCAGAAGAAACAAACTCTGGTAAAACTTCTCGTAAATCCGAGAATTGATAACTTCCTTTCATAACTGGAGAAACTTCACCAAAAGAAGTAGAAAAAATACCATCCTTAAAATCTCCATATAACTGTACAGGAATATGACCAGTCCCATATAAGTAAGCACGTCTTTCTAAATCTCGTTGGAAAGAAACTCCATCTAATGGATGATAACCAAAATCATCAGGACCTACCGTAACAACCAAAGCACTATTAGCATTTTCACTTCCTCTATCATGATAACTCATACCATTAACCGCAAGACCACCCTCTTCACTAGATGCATTAACAACATATCCTCCAGGGCACATACAAAAAGAATAAACCCCTCGACCTTTCTTTGTAGTATAAGTTAATTTATAATCTGCAACCGGAAGTCTAGAATCAAGACTACCATATTGACTAAGCTGAATCATCTCTTGTGGATGTTGTACTCTAACACCAACCGCAAACGGTTTGGCTTGCATCATAACACCTCTATCATATAACATCGAAAAAGTATCTCTTGCACTATGTCCTATCGCTAAGACCAAAACAGAACAAGGAATAATCTCTTGATGATTAACTTCGATTCCCACTAACTTCTGATCAGAAATCACTAAATCCGTAAGACAAGTAGAATATAAAAACTCTCCACCTAACCTGAGAATACTATTTCTAATATTTTTAACAACATCCCGAAGCAAATTCGTTCCGATATGCGGTTTTTGTAAATACATAATCTCGGAAGGTGCACCATGCTCTACAAAAATAGAAAAAACTTTCTTACCACGAAAATACTTATCTTTAACAAGAGTATTTAGTTTACCATCAGAAAAAGTACCTGCACCACCTTCTCCAAACTGAACATTAGAATTAGGATTTAAAACTCCTTCTTCCCAAAACTTAGTAACACTCTCTACTCTCTCCTCAACTTTCTCTCCTCGTTCGATAATCAATGGATGATAACCAGCTTTTGCTAACATATAAGCACAAAATAATCCCGCAGGTCCAGTACCTACAACAACCGGACGACTAGATAGGCTAACACTTCCAGGATGAGGATATTGATACTCTTCTTTCGGTGCCAAAAAAATATCTTTAGAAGAGGCCTTTCTTAAAATTCGTCCTTCCTCTTTTACTTTAACATCTACTTCATATACATAATGAATATCATTCTTCTTCCTAGCATCCAAAGACTTCTTTTGAATATAGAACTCTAAAATATCAGAAGCACTAAGCTTTAATTTTTTCGCAACAATATCACATAACTTATCTTCACATCCTAAAGCTACTTTTACTTGTCGAATACGAATCACGACTTATCACCTCTAATATGCTTGCCAACAATCATTCCTGACATCCAAGCAAATCCCAAATTATAACCACCACAATCTCCGTCAACATCCAATACTTCACCTACAAAATATAAATGAGGAATCTTTTTGGACTCTAAACAAGAACTAACTTCTGATAACTTCACTCCTCCAGAACATACCTGTGCATGAGTAAAACTTTTTGACCCTGTAATCAAAAGAGGAAACTCTAAAATATAAGATATTAATCTTTCTTTTTCAGCACTTGTTAAACTAGACCAAGTAGAAGATTTAGAAATATTAGCCTGAGAAAGAATAACCATAAGTAATTTATAAGGAAGTAAGCCTTCTAAAAACGAAACCATAGAATAATCTTTTAGTTGTTCACCACGTTTAGAAAACCAAGTAATAATATAATCTTTACTTTTATCTTTTAAAAATGGTAAAAATGAAATCTTTAATTCTATTTTACTATATCGATATTCTAAACTAGCATATCTACTTAAATTAAAAATACAAATACCACTAACACCATAATCAGTAAGTTGTATCTCTCCCTCTTCTTTTCTAATAAACTCTCCATTTTGATATAAAGATACAACACAAGAAGCACGTACACCAGACCAATCTTTCAAGAAATTTCCAGATGTCTCTAACGGTACTAAAGCTGGATGAACAATACTAACCTCTAACCCTAATTTTTCAGCAAACAAATACCCGGATTCTCCATAACCGCTCTTCTTAAGACTAGCAAGAGACCCGGTCGCAATAACCAATTCATCAAAATACTCTTTAGTATCACCACTCACAACAACAAACTTATCATCGTCTTGATAAATATCTACAACCTCACTACCAAGAGAAAAAATAACTCCCTTCTTACGAGATGCCGCCTCCAGCAAATCACGAATACTACTAGCTTGATTAGAATAAGGATAATAATAACCATTACGAATATTAGGAACAACACCTAAAGAATCAAAAAAATTCAATACTTCTTCTTGTATTTCAGGTGTAATAATAGAAGGAAGCAACTCTTCTTCACTACTATGATAATGTGATAAATCCTGATTACTATTCCAATAATTACAACGACCATTACCGGTTGCTAAAAGCTTTTTTAAAGCCATAATATTCTTATCAAACAAAACAATTTGTGTATCATTACTAGCTGCATGAATACTACACATAACACCAGCTGCTCCGGCTCCTATAATTGCAACTTTTTTCATATTCCACCTACTTCCATTTACTTACATAGTATTAACATTCGTCATCTGATTTTCCATAACATGACTATTTTCATAAATATCCATATTCGCCATAATCTGATTTTTTCTATCGACTAAATCATAATATACTCTAGTTGCATCCGTATCTTCATGATTCTTTAATGAATCAATTAAACCATAAATTCGAAAACCACTAAAATTTTCATAATAAATATCAAATAAAGAGTTTAACTCATCAAAGTTTTCCTGTCCAACAGTATCAAAAATAAGTCCTATATTGCCATTCCTCCTACTTTTAACAATAGCTTCTTGATTCTGTTCATAAAATTCTCTTACCAAAAACAAAGAATGTTCATAACTAGTAATATTTTTATACCGAGAATCTTCGGGATTATCAAAAACAAAAACACCATCATCATGCATCATCTGACATATCTCTTGACTAATCAATTCATTCATAATCTCATTAAATAACTCATAAGGTCTTTTTTCATCACTGATATGAACAGTTTCTGCAACATTCTTAGACTTTGCCATCGCTTCATTAAGTCTATCCCATCCTACAATAACACTATAATGATCATCATTAACATTATCTAAATAAAGTTCAAATAAATGATTTAATTCATGAACAACATCATAATCATTAAAATTGCCAGTAAAATCACATCCAACCACTAATAAAGAAGATGTTTCATATCCATTGGACTTTAATACAACATTAGGATTAAGAAACGTCCCATATTTCTTATAAATAGCAGCATCAAAACTATCATTTTTATCTAAGAATCCTCTCTCTTCTATTTCTTGCCTTATCTTTTTATTTTCTGGCAAACTATCAAAATATTCATTATTATATTGATTTAAAAATTTATCATGAGAACGCTCTAACTGCTCTATTCTTTCATAGGATGGCCAAATGGCTTTTACTTCATCTTTATCCAAATAATCTTCATAATCATCACCAAAATCTAAGCCATTAGCTTTAAAATAAGCTATTCTTTTGTTCATAGTCTCTCGCACTCTCCAAGCATTAGCCTGTTCATCATGAAACTCTTCTTCATGCTCCTTAGAAAAGGCAAATATGGAAATATCCCCAGATAAAGATGAACCAAATATCTGTTTTACATACGAATTTAATTGATACGTATTACTTGGATTTTCAAAAAAATCTGCTAAACCATCTCTTTTATCATCAGGTATCAAATCAAGATTTTCCTGCACAAACTTGGCATAATATTTATTATCTAATATACGTTTCAAATTTTTAGCATTACTAACATAATCCGTATAAGATTGAAACTGCTTCATATACAAAGTAAATTCCTCTACTGCTCCTGCATACTTCTCCACGAATTGATTTAAATCTGTAAACTTAGAACTCTGTAACTTTTCATGAAAATTATCCTGATTAATAGAAGAATCTACTTTACTAAGTAAAGAAAGAGACCTTTGAAAAGCATCTAAATACTCTCTTGTAATATTACTAGAATCCGAAACATAATTGAAATTATCCCTTAACCAGAAAGGAAGAGAAGAATATCTTTCTGGAATTTCTCCCTTTTCTACAATACTCATAAAATCTTCAATTGTTAAATCTGGTAAAGATGAATGCAATAAAGAATATTTTTCCTGATAAAAAGCAGTCTTTCTCCCTTCTTCTCCTAATTGATACAACTTATAAAACTCTAAATAATTATGAATAGGTTGTAAGTCATGAAAAGTAAACGCGTAATTAGAAAATAAATCCTCCTTCGTAAGAGAAACAGAACTATCCTGAAGTAAAGAATCTATAAGTTCACTAGACTTACCTTTAGCAATGTTTCTCAAAAGTGTTTCCAAACTAGAAGGACTCTGATAACCAATAAAAAGACACTTACTAAATTTTTCTTCTATTTCTTCTCTAATACTCTCTCCATAAAACTTGCTATAAAAACGAATAAAATATTCTTTAAAAACATCAATATGGTCTCGTAAATATTGATTAAAATCTAAAAATTTTAATAATCTATCTTCCATTAATATCACCTAACAATTTCTTTAATTCCATATAGTTTATAGGAAATTTTCCCTTACCATGATAAACATCTTGTACTCCTTGAGAATACACCTTAATAGTAAACTCTTCTGCATCTATTTGCTGAGATATACCATATTCATGTTTAAATGTATAAATGATATCTTTTAACTGTTTTAAAAACAAATCATCTACAAAATATTTTCTATCATTCATATAACATATCTTATCTTTATAAACAATAAAAGCACTAACTTGAGGAAGAATCCCATTATTAATATTTATCTCTATAGTATCAATCATTTTATCACCTATTATTATAATATCATAATTTTATGCAAAAAGAAAAAGAGTTTACCCTGAAACTCCTAAATAAATACCTATCGCTAAAGAAAGTACTAACAAAATAATAAGTGTTATCCAAACTATTTTAGGTATTCCTTGTTCTTCATAACAATAAGGACATTCCTTAGTAAATAAATCTATTTCTTTTTTACAAAAACTACATCTTTTTTTCATATTGTTTACCACCTATCGACAATAAAAACGCCAGATAAGACTATAAAAAGCCTATACTAGCGCTTTTAGTAAAGATAGTATATCATAAAACAAATAATCTGTATACCCTAAATATGGAAAAAAGTAAATCAAAAGATTACATCTTAACCAATATTAACATCTCCCATATCACATTCAACAGTCAACACATACGTTGCTTCTCGATTGTTATTTTTGATATCAACATCACCCAAATCCGTTGTAGCATCAACATATCCGTTAGTAACATTACTAATTTCTAAATCTCCTAAAGAAAGAATTATCTTAGCATCTTGAATCAAATTTAACTCTTCTATAAAAACATTTCCCATATCAATGTCAATTGACACTTTTTCTGTGATATTAGTAACTTCAATATCACCCAAATCACTTTTAACAGTCAAATCACAAACTTCACCAACACTAACATCACCCATGTCACTATGAACAGATAAAATATCTGCCTGATCAATAGAAATATCTCCCATGTTAGCAGTAACATCAAAACTAGTATTAGGAAAACTGCCAACCTCAACATCACCATAATCAGTCACAAGAGAAACCTTTATATTACTAGTATCAGGAAGATAGATTCGAACCAAATCCCGGGACTTAGGAAAAGAAAAATGAAAGCCCTCTTCTTCAGAAAAGATAATAGATAAAGAACTCTTAGCACTACGAACATCAAACAGTTCATAATCACTATAAATAGCTACATGAACATTACTATCATTAGATGGTAATACTTCAATATTACCAAAACTAACATCTATAGAAATTGTTTGAAATTTAGTATCATATACCTTTTCGAAAACTAAAGTATCACTTACTTTAGAAGTACCGAAATTAAAGTTCAAAACAGGAAAAACACCACATAAAACAGCTATCATAAATCCAAGTAACAAAATACAAAGAATAGATAATAATATAATAACAACTATAGTTTTTGTTTTATTCGTCCTCATCACAAACATCCACTCCTTTCAAAGAAAAACATAATTTAATAATCTCCGTAAGAAGTGCATAAACAATCCATAAAATCCAAGTAATAAACCAGGCCATAGTCAAAATACTAACGATAAGATAAATTACTAAAACAAATAAAGCAAGTACACTTGTAATCTGTTTATACAATTTTTCCTCTTTAGATAATACTCTCTTTTCTTTTTCCTTCAATTCTACTGGAGGCTTCATCATCTCCAAATAAACTAATAACCCTGTCGCAATAGCAATTACAATAAAGAAAACGCAAACACCAACAATGGGACTACGCAAAACCGTAGAAAAGAAAATAATTACAACAATAGACAAAATATATAGCATAACAGCAATCGTAGTAAATAAAGCTTTTTTATGTGCATATTCCATAGAATAATTTTTGCAATCCGCAACAGGTTCCACCTCTACAGCAACAGACTTCTCTCCTTCTTTAAATAACTCATCAGTTGATATTTCATATAAATTACAAATAGGAACAACTTTATCAAAATCCGGCATACTTTGATCTGTTTCCCATTTCGATACAGTTTGACGAGTGACATGTAATATATCTGCTACTTCCTCTTGAGATAAACCTTTCTTTTTTCGCAAACTTAGTAATTTCTCACCTAAACTCATTTTCTTCACCTCATAATCATTATAGTAAATATTTCAGTTGCATACCACCAAAATAACATGGAATTTTGTCAACTAACATTAACAAAAAGAAAAAAGCTCTAAAAAAGAGCTATAAAGGATATTCATCATCTTTAGATTTTTCTTCACTTTCAGTTTCAGAAGCAATCCTAGTCGAGAAAGGTTTCTTCAGTAAAGATCCTAATTTTTCTTTCAATCCCGAAATATTACGAACAACAATAACTATACCAAATAAGAAAAATAACAACCCGATAAGTAAAAATAACCAAGGAAAATCTCCAGAATTTAGAGTATACTCATCAGGTTTTTCAGGGTTATATCGAATTTTAAATTCTGAACCCTCCGTAAGTCCTTCTGGTAAGTCTACAACATGATCATGATAATAATATTCTCCATGAATAGAATAAGAAATAATATACTCATCCACTCCCTTTACTACTTCATGAGTCTCCACTAAAGCAGTAGTAGAAAGATAAGAATGTTCCTTAATAAACGTCTGAATAGATTGAATTGCAAAAAACAAAACAATTACTCCAACAACAACACAAAGAATACCTCCACCAAAACGTAACAAAGTCCTTAACGGTTCATTAATAGTTCTTTTAGACAAACCATGATAATTACCTAATTTCATTTCATCTTACTCCTTTTATTTAATTCTAACACACAAGCTTATCCAAAAAAATAAACAATACTACATTTATAATCACTTGACACTTAATTTAACGCCAAACAATAAACAAATATCAAATATAAGATAATAACTCTCTAAACTCTAAATATCCACTTTTCTCATTAAAATGACCTGCACCTGCAATAAAGATTTCTCTAGCACAAATACTATCACAAAAACTTTTTAAATTATCATAGGAAACATAAGAATCATTATCAGAAAGAAAACTAATTCTCTCACTACAAATAGAAGAAAATTTAGCAACTTCTCTCCAATCTAAGTAAAAAGACTGATATAAAGAAATATCATCAGAAAACATAACCTGATTAAATCCAGAAACTGTAATAAGCTTCTTTATTTTAACATTTTTCTCCAACAAAAACTTAATAATAAAGATAGCACCTAAACTATGAGTAATAAACACAGTATCAGAATGAATACAACCAATATCTAAATAACTAGACAAAATATGACTCCAATTCTCATAAGTTTGAAATTCCAAGCTAGGAAAATGAGGAACAATACACTGCTTACCTCGTTTACTAAGTTGCCTCTTTAACCAAGGAATAAAATTTTTATAAGGATTTCCATACGAACCATGAATAATAAAGTAATTTTCCATAAAACACCTCCAGATTACAAAAAAAGAAAAACCCGTCTATAAAACAAGTTCCTCTTCATTTGGAAATATTATTATCAGTTCGTAACAATTTATTAATTGATTAAAGTCTTACAAAACAAGGCTTTTTCTTCTATCAAAATTTATCAAAGTTTATTAAAATAACTTTATTTTTGTCATTTAGTATCTGATTTTGGTATCTAGAAAAATAATAATAAATCATATTAATATAATTTTTATTTATCACACATTAAAATTAAAACACTAATTTTCTTCAACTATTTCATAACCCAATTTTTCGTATGTTTTTTTTCTTTTCAGAAACATATTACGAGTTTTTGAAAAATTATCATCTATATAATCATAAATTAATATTTCTTTTTTATTACTATCTTGCCTATGTAATCTTCCAGCATATTGTGTTACTCTAGTTTGACCAGAAATAGGCATTGTTAAAAATAATACATCAAGCTTTGAATCATCAAACCCTTCACCAATATACGACCCAGTAGCTACTATAATTTTATTATCTTCGTTTTCATTTATTTGATTATTTAATTCCATATAGCTTTTAAGAACTTTTTTGCCGATTCCACCATAATATTTAAAAATATTATTTGTATATTTTGATAATTTGTCATAAATGTAGTTCATTAATTCTAATCTTTCTGTTAAAACTAATATATTTTTTTCATTATCATATTCCTTCTTAATATCTTTAATAATATTTTCACTACGTATAATATCTTTTGCTATCAAATCATTAATTTCATTTAATTCATAATTATCAATATTTTGATTTGTAAAATTTAAATGACTTTTCTTCGCAATTACTTTCATGGGGATATTCAATTTTTTATTAAATTTTAGACTATCTACTTTATACCTAATATCACCGCATTGCATTTTTATGATTGGAGTATGTCCATTTTCTCTTTCTGGTGTTGCAGATATTCCATAAACATATCTAGCATTTCCTGTATTAATTGCTTGCTCAAAAGTATATGCTGCAGTATGATGACATTCATCAATTATAATCATTCCATAGTTTTTTGCAATGTCTAAAACATTTCCATTATTCCATAATGATTTTATACTTACAACATCAATAACATTAGTAATATTCTTTTTCTTACTACTTATCTCACCAACTTCTTTTACATCTAAAAATTCTTTTATTCTATCTTTCCATTGATTAAGCAATTGAATTTTATTTACCAATATTAGTGTATTCACTTTTCTTTCTGCTATAAGTTTACATCCAATTACTGTTTTTCCGAATCCTGTCGGAGCACATAATATTCCATTATCATATTTTAACATATGGTCTATTGCTATTTGTTGTTCTTCTCTTAAACTACCATTGAATTTAACTTCTATTTTATTTCCAACAAATCTCTCATCTTTACTAATAATTTCAATGTTATTAACATTACATAGACTCTCTAAATAATTATATGTTCCTCTTGGCAATTTTAAATACTTTTCATCTTCTTTACTACAATCAATTACCATAGGAACATTGTAAACGGACATTCTTAATTTTTGTTTTTTATAAAATTCAGGATTAGCAAAGGTAGCAAGTCTTCTAAAACTATTTTTTACTACTCCGTCAAGATTAGCTTTATCAATATATACCATATCCTTTAAAATTACTTTAATACTTTTAGGATAATCTATATTATTTTTACTCTTTACTTTTACTTCATTTTGCATATCAATTATTTCATGACTGATATCAATAGTTTCATTAGATAATTGTTTTATTTTTTCAAAAACTTCTATTTCAGTTAACTTACGAATAGAACTTAAATATTGCATTTGATTTTTTATTAAAATAAAATTTCTATCAATAAACAATGTATTTCCATATTTAGATGGTTCATTTTGAAATGGTAGTGCTATTAAATTACCATATCCACCTTTTGGTAATATATCTTGATTAGGAAACATTCTATCAAAAGAGGAAATTGAAATATTTGATATTTCCATAGTTTTAGATAATAACAAACTACCTAATTTTCTTGCTGTTATTGCTTTTATATTTGTATCAAAGAACATCCATATGTGTATTCCATTACCTGATCTACTACGTTCTATAGCAATAGGTACTTCATATTTATCGCAAACACTCGCAAAAGCTAATACATCACTTTTAATATCTTTTTTCGAATCTTTATCATCAAAATCTAATGACAGAAAAAAACAAGTATCATTTTCTAAAAGAGGATAAATACCTATTGGATAATTTCCATACATATGCTTATAGATAGTTTCTTTTGATATTGGTTTATTTTCCCTATATTGACAATTTTTACATTTTTTTCCCATTGTTTTATTACATATACCATTTTTCCATTCATTTGCACATGCAGGTATATAATATTTAATATTTGGATTATTTTTATCAATAGATAAATAAGGATATACATCATTTCTTCCTTTAAAATAATTCATAAATATTTTAACTGAATCTTCACGACTTGAAATATCTTCTGATGAATTTGTTGTTATTTCGTTAAATTGTTTCTTCAATTTATCTATTTCTAATTGTAATTTTTTTATTTCTAGTTCTTTAACTTTTATTAATTTTAATATTTCACTATTATTCATAGTATTATACCTCGACTAATTCCAACGAAGATATGAAGTTTAAAATTGAATTAACAGTATCATCTATAGACAATTCAAGCCAATTGTTTTTTGCCATATTAACCATGGATTTAAATCTCTTATTTGATAATGTATATTTTAAATTATTTTGTAACTCTGTTATATTACTTTCTTCAATTAATTCGTTTCTAAAAATTAATTTATCTAAGTAATTTAAAAAACGTCGCTTATCAAAATCACTTTTATTTATCAAATAATAGATATCAAAGATGTCTTTGTATCTAGTTGATGTAATACCAAATTTTAATAATGACTTTATTTTTTCTACACATATTTGTTCTTTTGAATTAGCAAGTAAAGTAACACTATTAGAATCTATACCTAAATCAAAACATAATTCATCTTGATCTATATCAATATCTTTATGCACACCAACATCTAATTTAGTAGAAAATACATTACCAAAATTATCAGATATATCTATAAAAACTCTTTTACCATCATAATCTTGATGATGAAGTCTTTTTATTGGTGAAGTAATTTTTATTTTAATATCTTTATCATTTAATTTTTCTATAAATGTTTCTATTGTTGAATCATCTAAAGAATATCTTATAAAATCTATATCTAAATCTTGTGTTGCTCTTCTTATGTCTTTAGAAATAGCCATCATTACAACTCCACCCTTAATTGTTACATTTTTATTTAAGCTAGAATTGCTTATTTGAGCTAAAATAATATCTTGGCAAGTTTTCGAAATAGCATTTAAATTTGAATATCCATTTGCTAAATAATTATTAAATATTGTATTTATATTCATTAAAACACCTCTTTCATAATAACATCATACAAGTGATTTTCTATTGCAAAATTACTTATATATTCAGCTATTTTTTTTGTATTAAGTGTTTCTTTAATTTCTCTATAATTTGCAATTATCTCTTTATAATAATCAAAACCTATTGATTTTCTATTTCTTATTAGTTCTATTAGCATTCTTTCTTTGTCATACACTTTAACTTCAACACCATTTATATTTAAAGTTGATTTACCAATATCAAAAAATTTATCTTGATAATATACAACTTTAATCCTACTATCACTAATTTTAGTGCTATCTCTTTTTAATGCAAGATGTTCTTTTTCAGGAATGACATCTGTTAAATTATGGTAATAAAATGCACTATCCATAGTAAATATTGCATTAGGATATTTTTTTGATATTATTTCTAAATAATTTACATCTTTTTTATCACTATAAATTCCCTTTTCAATTTTAAATATTTTTCCTTCTTGAATTAATTTTTTTATTTCATAATCACTTTTATATTTTTCAATAAGTTCTTTATGTAGTAATATCATTTTACTCACCTCTTGATACAATTTTAAAGTATTTTGCCACAAAAGTCAATCTATTGTGGTATTTTAGTAAAAAACGAAATTCAGATACCAAAATTAATAAACTTTATTAAACTTATACAAATATATTTAAATATATATATTCCTAATTTAAATTTCTTAAATTCAAACAAACAAAATGGACCTCTTTCGAGGTCCTTCAGGGGGAAATATTATTATCAGTTCGTAACAATTTAATAATTTGTTAAAGTCTTACAAAATAAGGCTTTTTCTTTTAGCATAATTTACTAAAGTTTATAAAAATAACTTTATTTTTAACGTTTAGTATCTGGTTTTGGTATCTAGGATTCTATTTATAATTTCACTACTTTATCTTTATTAATTTATCAAATAAAGATTTAAATTTATTTAAAGTTTCTTTTGAAAAATCATAAGTATTGTAATTATCATACAATCTTTTATAATAAATTGTATTTTTTTCAGGGATAAAATTTTCCAAATCTTGTTCAGAAAATAAATTTTCTAATAAAAATTTTTCACTTTTTGATTCGTTTATAATATCATATGTTAATAAATTTGCATATAATTCTTCCTCTTCAAATCCATCAGCTAAGGTTGTATTTGCTTTATTTCCAGATTTATCGTTATCTACAAGGGTAAACACATTATATCCCATTCCATATAAATATGAATACATATATGGCACTTTTTCTGAACTTGTTCCGGAAATAAATTTAATATTTTTCATTTTCTTTTCATAATCAAGTTTTTTTATTAATGCTTTCAATGTATATACATCTTGTATTCCCTCAACTACAAATAATTTATCTTTAATGTCTATCAACAAATCATTTGATATACTTAAATCAAGTGCTGAAAGTAACGGTGTTATCGTATCAACATCTTTCATTTTATCATTACATAATGCGTATTCTCTTGTGCTATTATATACTTTAGTTTGTTCTTTTTTTTCAACTATTCTTATTGAAAAACTATTATCAATATCAATCATATATGGACTATGAGTTGTATAAATTACCTGCACATTAGAAAACTCTTTATAAAAAACATTATATAATAAATTTTTTTGAGCACCTGGATGTAAATATAAATTAGGTTCATCTAATAATAGTATATTTTTTGAGTCTACATCTATTTCTTCTAAATATTCATATAAGGTTAGATACAATGACAAATACCATTTAAAACCATCACTTCTTTGACTTAGATTTATTGATTTGGTATTACTTGTCTTATCTTGTGTTAAAAATATTATATCTTTTTTACTTGTTCCAAATCTAATCTTAAGTTTAAAATTCTCATCAGTTTGTTGAAATATTTCTTTAAATTTTTCTGATACAATTTCTTGATACTCTGTTTGCATATCATCCAATGCAACTTCATCATCTTCAGAAAAAGCTTTCGATAATTTTTCTATATCAATGTTAGCTACTTTCAAAATATTTTCCGCTTGCTTATTTTTATCTAATTCAGAAAATAATACATTATCACTTAGAACATCTTTAAATGAACTAAAACTTATAAATTTATATTTAGGTAATAAATCTATCCAATGATTTTTATTAATTTCATTTTTAATTGTTTCTATATTTTCTGCTATTTCTTCATCTTCTATTGTAAGACTACTAATTTTATCTTTAATTTCTTCTTCATTTAATTTATCTAATTCTTTTAAAAATGTTTTTACCGAGTCATTGTTTATATCAGATAATAACGATTTAATCGTAGTTTTAATTTTATCAATGAAGTAAGTGTTTAAATATTTTTCTTTTATTTTATTTGTACTTTTATCCTTTACATTAGCGTATAATCCATAATACGTTGATGATGAATCATCAACTTTTTTAGTATAATGAATAGAATCATATTCTTCTGGAAAACAATAAAATCCATATTCTGTGCTTTCATTTTGTAGTTTATTGATTTTTATTATTTCATCTTTTTTAATTGTAAAAGTCCCTTCAATGTACGAATCACTATTACGCAATAAAACATTTTTTTCGCTTTCAAGTATTTTATTACCATTCAACTTATCTATAGCCTTTAAAATTGTTGACTTACCAGATTCATTTTTTCCAATAAAAGCGGTTACATCTTTGTTAAATTTAATTATTTGTTCATCCTTTATTGAACCAAAATTTTTAATTTTAATTTTTGTTATCATCCTTACCACCTACAATCTATTTCCTGACACAGTGACACTTTGATTGAGTGTACCCTCCCCAATTTTAAGGTGTCATTGTGTCATTAATTCAATACTAAACTATCTATATTTTTTAAAATTTCATCTTTTACCTTATCATAATAAACAACATGTTCAATTGTTTCTTTCACTTCATTAATTCCAATTTGTTGTTCTTCTTTATCACATTCTATCATCAATGATCTTTTAATATTAAATTCTAACCATTCAATTCTTCCGTTATTAGCATAATAAACTGATTCCCAATCTATATTCATATCTAAACTAGTATTTTCAATATAAGATTCAAAGAATGCATTAAATTTCTTAAAATCTATATTACATTTTTCATATCCTGACCAACATAGTGCTAGTTCATATAATTCTAAATAAGGATTAGAATAACCTAAGCATTCTAAATCAATTAATTTATAATTATCATTTAACCACATTACATTTTTACTATCCATATCATTATGGCATATAGCACTAAATCCTGGTAATTTATAACCTGATGTGTTACCCTTATTCATACTTTCATTTAATATATCTAATTTATCGTAAATCATATCATAAATTACTGAATCTTTTTCTTTTGCTAAATCAATGTAATATTTAAAATCTATGTTTCTAGTTTTCGCTTTTATTTCATCTTTTTTTAAATCGATATTATGAATCTTTGCAAGTAATTCACCTATCTTTTTACAATGTTCAATAGTAATTTCATCATCTTTTAAAGACTTGCCATCAAACCATTCATATACATAGAAATATTGTCCATCTATCTCTTGCATTTTTTTATCATTAATCTTTAATGAATATACTGCATCAATATTATTCTCTTTTAATATTTCCTCAAACTTATCTGCACTCTTAAAATTATTCATTGCAGTTGGTCTTTTCATAATATTTGGATTAAGCAATTTAACAATATATCTTCCTTTATCAGTAAATATCTTAAACATTCTATGTGTTAATCCACCAGATACTTGAGATATAGGCTCAATTAAATTACCTAGTTTTAATTCTATAATCATCTTATTTAAAAATCTATTTGTATCCATATTACCACCGTCAATTCTAAAATGTTTTTCTTTTTATATTATCAAACTCATTAACAAAATCATTAAATCCTTTGAATGTCAATCCACTAGGTATAGAATTTATTTCAGTTAATTTTCTAATATCACCATGTTCTTCAAAATCACCAGTAATTTCTTGAATTGCACTTTCAATCGATTCATATTTATGAATTCCTCTTTTATGTCTGTTAGAATGTTCAAAATGATACCAATTATCATTATATTTAAATAATACAAAACAATGCATTCTGACATCTTTATCAAAATTTTCTTCATTTTCATAACTTCTATGGCAGTATAACTTATTTTCAATTCCCATTTTATCAAAAAAATGTTTAATCATTTTAGCTTGTTCTATACATGTTCCAAGTCCAGTTTCTAACATTTCATCAATAGGACTAATTCTATAATTTTCTCTAAATCCTTTAAGATTATTAATATGCTTATTTCCTTGTTTATCAACCCAACCATATTCAATATTAATATTCATAAAATCCATCAAATCATTTGGTGTTTTTACATCATCAAAAGGCATTTCATCTTTTAATGCTACTATTTTAGCACCAAATATAACATCATTCTTTAATTCTTCTAATTCTGGATGTTTTACTAATTGTTCTAAAAAATATACAATATCATAAACTGCTAATCTTTGATATAAATTTGGAACGTTTACCAATTCAGGATAATACTTTTCAATATATATCATTATATTTGAATAATGACTTGAATCAGTATATTGTTCAGTTTCTTCACTAGCAAACTTCCATGGCTTTCTAATCATTCTATAAAGAATATCTAATTCAAAATCCCTAGGAGCAAACATTGACCTTTCAAAATCGATTATTTTTATTTTACCATCATTAATAAATATATTATCAAAATGCAAATCATTATGAATTAACACAAAGTCATTAGATTCTAAATACTTTGCAAATTTGGAAAATGCATAGTTTAGTAATTTTTGTTCTTCTTCATTAAAAATATTAAGTTCTCTTGCTTTAGTATACAATGATGAAAATTGTTCTTTTATATCTTCAATCCAATCATAAGCAGAACTAGTATTACTATGTATTTGTTTCATAGCTTCACATAATTGTTTAATTACATCTTCTCTTTCTTCTTCTGAAAAAGTATGCCAAACATTATATAAAGAAATACCTTTAACTTTTTCTATAATCTCATAGAAATAAGGAATATCTTGTTTATCAGTATTTGAATAATATAAATTTGGAATTAAACTATTTTCTTTGTTAGCTTTATAAAACTCTATTTCTTTTGTAAAATTATTTTCATTATCATTATTTGTACAAATTTTAACAATAAAAGAATCATTTATCTTGTATATAGTATTAGTAAAACCAACATTAATTTTCTCTATTATAGGATTTGTGCCAAATAAAGATGAATTTTGTTTTATTATTTTGTTAATTATTTCTTGCATACTTAATCACTTCCTTATTTTTTCAAATATAAATCATATTTATCTTAAATTTTTGCTTTTTATCCAAGATTGATAATTGTTTTCATCATCTAATTCGTACTCATAATCAATTAAAGGTACAAAATTATCTATTTTATCTATAGCTTCTTTTAAAACATCTTCTTTGCTTTTCCCAAAGACATCAATTATTACTTCATTAGGTAACAAATTTCTATTTTTAATTTTTTCATTAGACTTTACTATATTATCTAAATCATAAAGTCCACCCTCATTATTATGTCTATGAATCATTTGTTCTCTAATTTGTTCTGGACTACTAGAAATAAGTTTTATCGTTATAAACTTGTATCCTCTAAATATTTTAGGGATTTCCCTAGTTCTTAAATCATCAAAATCAAGTGCTACTATATTTCTAAAACCTTGGTCATAGAAAAATTTTAATTGTAAAAGAACATTATCCCAACATACTTGTTCTTCAAAAACACCAACATCTTCGCAATCTTCCGGTATAGAAAATTCTGGCACCATATTTTGTTCAAAGTAAACTCCATTATAATGTTGGTATAATTCTTTTGCTAAAGTTGTTTTCCCAACTGCACTTGGTCCAATAATAAATATAAAATCTTTCATCTGTATCACATCCTAAAATTAATTATCTTTTGGTATTTTATTATAATCATATTTGTGTTCTGCATCTTCTAATTCATCAAAAGCATATTTTATATCTTCAATCGCTTTATCAATTGTGTATAAACTATCTTTATTATCTTTCATAATTTGTAAATGTTCCATAACATAAAATAGTTTTTGTCTTGCATCACTTACTTTACTTCTTTTTTGAGTATCAAAATCTAGCAATTCTAATTCAGATTTTTTATATTTTTCAATTAGTTCTTTTAAATCTTTACTAGATTTATCAATATATTTATCTTTACTCTTATGTGCATGAAAATATAAAGACATCTCATCATAACCTGCAGCCTTTAATAGTTTTTGCAATGACATATCTAAAGTTTCAGCAATTTTACGTAGATCATCAATATCTACTTTTTTTATTTTACCATTAATTAAATCATTTAAAGTACTTCTACTAATACCTGTTAATTTAGCAAGTTCTCTTTGTGAAATACCTTTTGCTTCTCTAGCTGATTCAATTAAAATTTTAAGTTCTTCTGAGTTCATAATAACACTTCTTTCTCCCCTTTTTTCTCTCAACAATTTAATTTTACCACTTTTTTATTTAAATGTCTAGTTTTTCGGTCAAATTGTATTGACAATATTTCCGGACAATGTTATATTTATGGTGTCCTAGGTATCGGACACTTAATAAGAAAGGAGGCTGTGGATATGAGATTATTTAAAAAGGATAATATTGATAAATATATAATTCCTAAAGATTTATCTATCGGAGCAACTGGCATGCTTAATTCTTTATTAGTTAGAACTAATGATGAACTTGAGAATACTGACCTCTACTCTATCAGTAATGACAGTAGAAAAGATGTTGCATTATCATTTAGAGAATTAAGAAAGAAAAAATATATTATCTATAATTCACTTGATGATACGTATTACATTTATGTATCACCACAAAAAGATTAAAGGAAAGGAGGAAAAATATGACTGCAGAAGAAACATTAAATTTAGTAGCTAAGCAATGGTGCACCCTAGAAGATATTATGAAACTTGGACATCTTGGTAGAAATTCTGCACTAAAGGCTAAAAAGAAAATAAAAGACAAATTAGAAAAACAAGGTTATCACATACCAAAATCTGTTGTACCAACTAAAGAAGTAGTAGCATTCTTTGATATAGATATACCTTATTTAGAATCTAGAGTTTCTAGTAAAGAATTGATTAAAAAAATGTAAGAAAGGAGATACAAATTGAAACAGATAAATGAATTAAATAAAAGCATAAAAAAGATATCATCATTGAAAACCTAATGATATCAAATGGAGTTTATCTACTTGTATCTCATCCTAAGGTTGGCAAGTCAATGTTTGCTCAGCAACTTGCCTTCTCTCTTACTACTGGAGAAGATTTTTTAGGATTCAAAGTAAATCCCTCTCATGTCTTATATATTACCACAGAGGGCGATATAAATCAATTACAAGACCGATTTAAATTAATGAATTTGAAACCTAATGTAGATAAATTACACATTATAGATATAGATGATATTCCAGATTTTTATATCAGAGATATTGAAAGAGATATTCATGAATTAACCTTTGATAAAGAACCTTTATTCGTAATAATTGATATGTTTAAAGACATTAAATTTGATAGTGACTATAATCAAAATGATTATCAAGAAATAAATAATGTTGTATTTAAAAAGTTTAAAGAAATATGTAGAAAATATAACTGTACATTATTTGTTACACATCACTTAAATAAAAGTAATGGAATTATGGGTAGTGTCGGACTAACTGCTGACGCATCTGGAATTATGAAATTAAAAGAATCAAAAAATAATTGTAATAAACTAACTTTAGATTATAAAGGTAGAGATTTTAGTAGATTAGAATTAAATTTGAAAAGAAATGAAAATCAAACATTTAGCGTTATAAATGAGAATACTGATGATGAGACTGATTATAATCTACTACTATTTATAAAATATGCAGTTGCTAGGAAAGATTTTGATTACACAATATCAGATATCTTGTCTAAAACAAATATTTTATTAACTCCAACACAACTTGGAGGTTTAATTCAAAGAAACCTGCAATTGCTCGAAAAAGAAGGTCTTCATATAACAAGTAAAAGAACCGCTAATGAAAGATTATGGCATTGTTCTTATGAAGAACCTTCTGAAAATAATGAATGAACGAGGCACGTTTTGTGAGTTTACTCATGAAAGTGGCGATAGTGAATTCATTATCCATTAATTAAATGATATAGTATATCGTTTAATTAATCTTGTGATAGCGAATGCCTTTACCTATTTATTAGGTATTGGCTCTAGCTATTACAAGCGTAAAGGATTCTAAGGAATATTCCTTAGCTCACGGTTGGGCATATGTTATGCCCTAGTGAGATAGAGTATTATTTTAAAACAAGCATTGAAAGGAGGTCAAAATAAATGTACTCAGGAAAACA
>CALVJR010000021.1 GCA_944332295.1 uncultured Bacilli bacterium
CATAAAGTGCTTTTTGCTTTTCTAAATAATGATTATATACTACTCTAGTACAACCAAATGTTTTGTGAATTAACTCTCTTTGATTAGTTGTAGGATACAAACGAAAACGATAAGATTTATACATAATATCCCCTCCTGATGAGAACACTATATAATACATTTGTTCGCATGTCAACTATTTTTTATCAAGTTTTCAAATTTGCATTTTTAGAAGTAGATTCCTTAAAATTAAAAGGTAATATTTACAATTAAAGAAATGTAGCAAGCTAGACCCTGTTCCTGAATTTATTGTTAATGAACAGATTGGATTTTTAAAATTTATTAAAAAGAAAGACACTCCTAAAATGGAATGTCCTTACTGTAGTTCTACTATGGTACAACTTAAAATTTAAATTTTTTGTCGTGATACTAAGTATCATTTTTATTTTTTCTGCTTTTAAACGCACTTTCCTTATATATAAAAAAAAGACCCTATTTAGGATCTAACTCTAACAATTCTATTTCTTCAACAACGGCCATTTGCTGCTCCATAATAACTTTTAACTTACGTTTAAATATCTTCATATTTTTCTCTAAGGTCTCAGCATTGTTTTCAATTTTTTCCGCTTTTAAAAGTGCTTCATTAACAATACGACTAGCATTATTTTTAGCATCACGAACAATAATATCACGTTCTTCTCTAGCCATACGCTTAATATTATCGCCTGTCTCCTCAGCTTTAATAATTGCCGTTTGTAATGTAGCTTCCATTTTTTTATAATGCTCAAGCTCCGCTTTTAACTTATCTACCATTTCACCTTGAGCTTTACATTTTTTTATAATATCTTCTGTCTTTACAATGACATCACTAACAAACTGATTTACTTCTTGACGATTATATCCATTAGCCTCATAACTAAATTTTTCCATATAATCACCCCAGAACATCTATCAAAACATCACAATTACATTCATAATATTCTAACAAATCTATAATTAAAAATCAAAGTCATCTTCTTTATCTTTCTTAGAATTCTTTGACTTTGTAGAAGAATTAGCATCATCACTAATCTTACCTTCTACATTAACATTATTAGGGGTACATAGAAAAATTCCGCCACCTAATTTCTGCAAATCTCCACCAATAGCATAAATAGTACCACTTAAGAAATCTACGATTCTTTTTGCTTGATCTGGCGTTACTCTTTTTAAATTAACAACAACTGCAGTTCTACTTTTTAAATAATCTGCAATCTGTTGACTTTCAGAATAAGCACGAGGTTCTAAAAGCATCATCTTACTACCAGCAACACCATTTTCTTCATGATATTCTTCTCTAGAAGTAGTATAGAATTCTTCATCTGTTTCTACTTCTTCACCGGCTTCTTCTTCGCCGCCGAAAAAAGTTTTTAATTTATCTAAAGCCATAGTCATATCCTCCAATTTATCTTAACTATATTTTATTTTAACACACATTTAATAAAAGAAAAAGTAAAAATTAACTTGCTATAGCATTTTGTGGCGGAATAAACATATTTTGATTATCAGAAGGTTGTGCTTGCACTGTCTGTGCCGTAGGTGTTGAAACAACACTCGCAACTTGCTGTGGCTGAATTGTTTGAACCACATTAGAATTAAGGTTAGGATTAAATGGCATAGTTTGTACTTGTGGAGTAGAAGCACCTGTAGATAGTCCTGGAACAATATTACCACCCATAGAAGCCATCATATCTGTAGGAGCTGGTTTATTATACCAAACATTTTTCAAGTCAACGTTATTAGAAAGTGGTCTTGGATCAGGAAGATCAATATACATCGAAGTTGGAACTTGAAATGCAGAACCGAACGCAATACAATTTCCTGGTTTTAGATTCTTTAACTGCAACACAATTTCTGCAGATACATTAGGAACCATTTCTTTGATATATTTTAAATCTGTAGGATGCAACGTTCTAAGTATTACAAAGTTCATACATTGAGAAACACAAGTATCAGATAATTCACTTGGTCTTTGTGTAATAAGTCCTAAGAAAACACCATATTTACGTCCTTCTTTAGCAATACGTTCAAATATATTATATCCCAACAACTCTACATCACTATCATGTTGAACATAACGATGAGCTTCTTCAATAATAACATGATATGCCAAACTACCACGAGGCTTTGTAGTACTAGCTTTTAAGAAAAACATTCGTGATAAGATTTTAGTAATTACTTTTGCTAGACGATCATCAATATAGTTAATATTAAAATTGACTATTTGTGCTCTAGTATTAGTATTAGAATCCCATAGAAGAGAATCTACAAATTGATCTCTTGTTACATATTTAGGATAAGAAAAATAATGTTTATTATCACCACTTACTAAAGTATGAAGACGAACACTCAATACATTCGCAGTATCAAAAACCTTATTACTCTTTAAAACACCTTCACTAATAAGTGCAAATTCCATAGCTTGTTCCAAATCTGCAAGAGTATAAAATTTATTCATATCAATTTCCTGAATTTCTTCTTGCTCTTCACTAATATATCCACGAATAAATTCAACAACAAGTTCCATCTCTTGCATCTTACCAGTCTTATCAACATATAAACATTGTTTTAATGTTCGAACATATCCTGGTTGAGCAATAGTACTTTCTAGATTTAATTCAGTAGTATTAAACTTAGTAAGTACAGCAATAACTTGGTCACGAATCTTTGTAGAATCATTACCACTAAGTAAAATATCCTGCAATGCTCTAGCAATAATATCATTCTTTCGTTTAATAACAACAGAAGAATTTCCTGTCAAAATAGGAACTAACTTCAAGGTCTTTTCCAAAATTGGTAATTGTGCTGGTGTATTAGCATCTAATAAAAGTGCTAAATCATCAACATCTAATAACCATGGTGGAATTCTTAAAATTTCACAATCAGGATCAACAACATTTGTTGTATATGCTTTATAATTAAGTTCTGGATTCTTTTTATGCAAATCTCCGAAAGCATGAGTATACTCTCCATAAGCATCGAAAAAGAATAATGCTGAATTAATAGGAGCTTTAGTACTACTCGTATATAACTTTTGAAGAATAGATGCAACAGTACAACTCTTTCCTGCACCTGAGTTACCTAATATAGAAAAATGTGCATTAAAGAATTCATTAATTGGAACATTAATCTTATATCCTTCATAAACATTACTAGTACCAAAATTAGTAAAACCAAAATCTGTCTCTTGTTTTCCATATAGTAACTCTAATTCATCCATAGTAATCAAACGAACTTTAGATTTAAAAGATGGTTTAGAACTAGCTCCTGGAGTAAATCTTCCATCATTAATTTCACCTACAACATTAGCAAGCATCTTCGTCTGATTGACATTTGCTATTTCTGCAACAACATTTCTTCCACTTCCATCTTCAAAGACAACATGTAAGTTTACCAAACTAGGTTGCTCATTAATATCAATATCTAATTTAATCGTTACACTATTATCAATAATTTCTTCTATTCTACCTATCATGCTAACACCCTCTATTCTATTAACTAGTATAACAAATTCCAAAATAAAAAAAAAGTCAATTTCTGACTTTTTTATTATTTTCTTTTTAATGTTTTACATACAGTCTCAATATTCTTTATATTATCAGCATAAAAATCATCAAGTAAAAAGGAATTACTTTGACAAATATCAATAGAAGATTCATAAACTAACCTAACTATATCAGGTGTTAAAGACACATATTTTGACATCACAAAAGACTGTTCCATAATATGTCTAAACCTATCAGCATCTATATCTTCAACCAATAACATAATCCAAGGTTTATAATCAAAGGAAACTTTCGATTCCACATATTGCCCTTGTAAAAACCCTGAAAAATTAGCAAAAGGCAAATTAGTAGGATCATTCACAAAATAAGTACCATCAGAATCAAACATAGTAACAGCATGATTACCAAAATTTTTTAAAATCCTTCCAAAAACAGCTCCCAGCAACTTATCCCTCAATTTTACATGATTATCTATTTTCCTTTCAATATCAGGTCGATAAACCGAATCTAAATTAGCATTACTTACACTACATCCCATCAAATGAGCATCTACTCCCATATCAACTAAAACCCTAGTTAGCATTTCTGCATTATTAATACATACCGATCTTCCACGCATAATATCCGCACCAAGTGCACCCAAATTAGAAACACGATTAGACTGACTAAATACAAAATACCTATCTTTAGAAAAATAACCATTCCATAATAAATAACTGAAAACACTACTAGCTAACATAGGATCATCAATACCCAAATCTCTCATAAGAGTAGCAGTATTGTTACATATTTTTAAATAGGACTGATAATAATCCTCTTGCTCAACTTCTTTTATACTATCTTGATAAACACGATGTAAAACATCGATAAAGCTATCCGAATAAAATTCAGAAAAATTTTTAATTTTTTCTACTTCTTCAACAAGTAATGACATAAATATTCCTCCATATGTACAAGTCATTCTACATCGATAAAGAAAAAATAGCAAGAAAAAAATAGATATTCACAATATCTATCCTTCATATAATCCGTGAAGTTTTTTTCTATCCAAATCAGAAATATCTTGTAATACCCATTCTCCATCTTCTTTAGTCAAATAAAAAGTCATAGTATAAGTAACCGTATCATTAGCAGTTTCTAACTCTTCTAATTTATAGTTAATATAAGCAGCACTCTCTTCTACTGCTTCTCCTATATCATCGATAGCATCATCTAACACATTATCATTATCCTCTTTTTTTTCTTTATATTTCTCCTCAATTTCATCTTTATGACCATTATAATATTCTTGTGCTTTAGAAATAGTAGTAGCATAATCTAAAACTTCTATCTCTACATCGACAGTAGCCCTATCTCCTTCTATATCCTCATTTTCTATTTTATAAGATAAATTCTGATACTGCCTTTCCATTAATGCCTTATATTTATCCTTTTGATCATCATTCATAGTATCATCTTTATCAATCACCTGATCCAATTGTACTAGAACATCCTCATCCATAGATTGATATTTACCTAAAAACTCTTCTACTTTATTAGTTGGAGTACTCATACTATTACTACACCCTGCAACAAGTAATAACAATAAACCAATAAAAATGATTTTTCCTATATTTTTCATATTTCCCTCCTACTATTAGAATGAGTTAAAAAGAGAAAAATATTCTATAAAAAAGAGAAATAATACTATATTTCTCCCAAGAATAATACTAAAATAGATAAAACAACTAATATTCCTAATTCGAAAGGAATATATTTTTTATATTTATTATAATATTTCATTATTTTTTCTCTACATTTCAAATTATCAACATTTTTACCGATTAAAATTTCACTAGTTTGTACATATTTATCAATATCATCTTTATAAATACTTCTAGAATTAGCAGAATCATATCCAACGTATTTTTTTTCAGGAATAATATTCTGATATAAATCATCTATTTTCATAGACTCTATTACTTTACCAATCAAAAAAGCTAACATGAAACAACATATTGGATAAAGAACATAACTAGTTACAAATAATTGTCTGATATTAGAGATAAATAATAACAATGTAGTAATAATTAAAGCAGGTATCAATCCTATAGCTAATTCGACAACAAAACTAATAATACTTTTCTTTCTAACAACAACATCATATTTTTCAGGAGCAGTCAATATTTTCTTTTTAATAAGCTGATAAACATCATCAATTTTTTTATCCACACTACTTAAAGAGACATCAATATTCATTTTTGTTTCAAAAATATCCATACTAATATGTTGATTATAATATTCTTTTTTTCCATCAGGCAAAGAAACACTATAAGAAAGACGAAAATGTACCCTAATATATTTTATTTCATCTAGCCTATTATTAAAAGCAGTCAAAAAATTATTATAATTATCAAACTTAATACTAGTATCATCATAAAAACTTACATTAAACATTAAACTGCTATCACTATCTTGAAACGTCCATGTTTGATAACGATATTCAAGCATTTTATTTTTCATCTCTTCTTGATGAAATATTTTTTTATAATATAACAATTTCTCATTCATGAAAGAAAAAATTTCGAATAAGTCATCATAAGAAATTATTTTATTAGCAACTTTTATTGTATCATTATACATACGAATACCTCCAATTGTCTCATACTATTTTGTACAAAAAATCGTATTTAAAGCAGGAAATTGACTAAAAATATCTTTAACATCTTTTTCAATTTGATTCATTTGAAACTCATTATGACTAGATTTTCTAGTAAATGTAATTTCATAAGGCTTAAATATAATATGAAATAAATTTTCATGATCGACTAAATTATTACCAACACCACGTCTATAATCCAATTGCATAACAATATCTAAAGATCTAACATTATTCACATTACCATCACTAATAGCACTTTGAAATGAAGTAAAATCCTTACAAGTAATAGTACTAAAACTTTTTTGCATAATAGTTATTACAAAACGTTCACTAAACATTCTTTTAAAACTATAGTGTCTATATTCTTCCTTAAATTGCTCATTCTTTTTTTGATCTTCTTCAACTAAAGATATAAATTGTTTATATACACTAGACAAATATTGTGCCAGATAAGTAATACTTTCAATAGTTGGCACAACATTAGAATAATCATATTCATTATGTACTACTGAAGGTTCATCTTCATTAATATTTTCATAATCCATTTTATTTTTCTCCTATCTAACAATTAACACTCTTTTCTATTACCTACAATTATAACATAAGTTTAACCAATTAACATTACTTGTAAAAGTCATATGATAATAAAATACGGAAAAAAGAAAAGTTTACAGACTTTACTGTAAACTTAAAAATCACAATTACCTGGAGTTCTAGGATAAGGAATAACATCACGAATATTTTCAACACCTGTTAAATAGATTAGTAAACGTTCAAATCCCATACCAAATCCAGAATGAACACAACCACCAAACTTACGAAGGTTGATATACCAATCTAATTCATCCATATCCATATCTAACTCCTTCATACGAGAAACTAATTTTTCATAGTCTTCTTCTCTTTGACTTCCTCCCATGATTTCACCAGCTCCTGGTACTTCAAGATCTACTGCCGCAACCGTTTCTCCGTCAGGATTTTGCTTCATATAGAAAGCTTTAATATCTTTTGGCCAATCAGTAATAAATACTGGTCCATCAAAATATTCAGTAATATATTTCTCATGTTCCTTTGCAATATCTTCTCCTTGTTTTGGTTCAAATTCCCAGGAAACATCTGCTTTTTGTAATATATCGATAACTTCTTTATGAGTAACTCTTGTAAATTTAGATTTAACTAACTTAGTAAGTTTATCAAGTAACCCTTTCTCTACAAATTTATCTAAAAATTTCATTTCATCTTTACAATGCTCTAATACATAGCTAACTACATATTTTAACATCTCTTCCATAATTTCCATATCACCCTCTAAATCACAAAAAGCAATCTCAGGTTCAATCATCCAAAACTCATTTGCATGCACTTTAGTATTAGAATTTTCTGCTCTAAAAGTAGGTCCAAAAGTATAAGTCTTCTTATAAGCTAACGCGAACGTTTCCGCTTCTAATTGACCAGAAACAGTTAAAGAAGCAGGTTTAGAAAACATATCTTTACTATAATCAACTTGACCATCCACTTTAGGAATATTTTCTAAATCCATACAAGTAACATGAAACATTTCTCCAGCTCCTTCACAATCACTTGCTGTTATTAATGGCGCATGAAAATAAACATAGCCTCTTTCTTGAAAATACTTGTGAATAGCATAAGCTGCAACACTTCTCACACGAAATACTGCCTGAAAAAGATTTGTTCTAGGTCTAAGATAAGCTTGTTCTCTTAAAAACTCACGAGAATGCTTCTTAGGTTGAATAGGATAATCCTCTGGACAATCTCCAAGTAAAGTTACCTTACTAGCTTGAATCTCAAAAGCCTGTCCTTCTTTAGGAGACTCTACTACCTTTCCCAAAACTTCAATAGCACTACCAACATGATATTTCTGAATATCATCAAACTCATCTAACTTATCATCATAGACAACTTGAATATGATTAAAACAAGTACCATCAGAAAAATCAATAAATCCAAACTCTTTTTGTCTACGATGATTACGAATCCATCCTTGGATAGTAACATCTTTCTCCATATAATCTTCTATTTTTTCATATAATTCTTTCGCATCAATTATCATAATTATTCCTCCTCTATTAGTATAACATCGATTCCCTTATTTTTGTAAAACTTTTCCACGAGACGCAATTGGTAACACCATAGCAACTCTATCAATATATGATAAGAACTTAAAACATTGATCAGGTTTCATAAAAATACTCATACCATTATATAATGGATGAAAAGCAACTTCATCAGCAGCTAATAATTCTTGATCTATAACTAACTGTATTTCATGTTTAGTATCATACATCAAATGAAATATAGATACATTTCCAGGAGTAGTACAAATTAAAGACTTCATCTCTTCTTCTCCAACAAACTCCAACTTACGACAATCAAGTTTTTCACGCAAGTCATTTAAATCTACTTGCTTAGAACTATCAGTAATTACTAAAAACTTATTCTTATCTCCTTTCCTCTCTTGCAATAACAAATGTTTTCCTACAAAATAGTCACCATCTAAGTAACTTTCACAACGATGATAATCTACACAACCTATCGCCTCAGGGTGTCTAAAACAATAATCATAAGTAATACCATTACTCTCCAGAAAGCAACAAAACTTCATAGCTTTCTTAGTCATTTCAACTTTATGAGACTGTTCACGTGATAAAATAACATCAGTCCCTAACACATCAAGCTTTGAAAAACTTGCATTTAACATAATAAATCCTCCTTTAAATAATAAATGAAAAAGACTAGTCCGTACCATAATACAATTAGTACTATGGGACGAAACTAGTCTTCCGCGGTGCCACCCAATTTATTATAAAGGTTATTATTTCTCTATAATCACTTTTTCGATTCTATCAAATCTAGCAAATATAACGGTCTGCAACCGGCTTAGTCTACTTAATTCTTTAAGCACTCGGAAATGTTATTCACTATTCGCTTTTACTTGTTTTCACCAGCCACAAGCTCTCTACTAAAAGTTGAGAATAGTTACTTCTTTTCTTCAACATTTTAAAAAAGATAAATTAATCTTACTACTATTTTATGCAGTTGTCAACATTTTATTCATAATTAAAATCATTAGAAATACTATCTTTATCTATCATATGATAAGCAAATTTCCATGCTAAAATTCTTTTAACTGCCTTATTAATTTTCTTAATAGATACTTCCTTATTTTCTACAGCATGCATAAGTTCTTGATAAGCTTGCTCAATATTGCTAACAATCATAACATCATTTCCAGCATTCACCGCAAGACAAGTAACACACTCCTGATCACGATACTGATCAATTGCTCCCATGGCCAAATCATCAGTAATAACAACACCAGAAAAATCAAGTTCATCTCGTAAAATAGAAATAACTTTTTGACTCAAAGAACTAGGATACTTAGAATCTACTGCCATCATAATATTATGTGATACCAAGACCATAGGTACCTTCTCTTGAATTCCAGCCTCAAATGGTAAAAAGTCAGACTCTAGAAAACTCTCATAACTACGATTATCAATAGCACTACCTGTATGAGTATCAGAATTATTTCCGTAACCTGGAAAATGTTTTAAACAAGAAGAAATTCCAACTTCATTAGCATAATCTACCATCTTTCCTACATAAGTAGCTGTCTCTTTGGCATCCTTACCAAAGCTTCTATCATAAATAAAATCATCAGAATTAGTAGAAACATCCGCAACCGGTGCCAGATTGACATTAAGACCAAGACTAAGTAGTAACTCACCCTTTTCTTTTTCTGTACTTTCCAGTGCATCATATCCACCAGTAGCATATATCTCCTTTGGCGATAAAAACTTAGACTCCCGAAAATTCGGATATCTACTAACCCTAGTAACACTTCCTCCCTCTTCATCAACCGCAAAAGAAAGAGAAACTTTACTTACTTCCTGCAAATGTTGTAGTAAAGAAGAAATACTTTCCTTTGTCTGATTTAAAAAATCTTTCGCAAACAACACATATCCACCAGGATGATAAGTCTCTATTTGTTCTTCTGCAGCACTTTCATCAAATCTAACAAAAAATAACTGTCCAATCTTCTCTTCTAAACTCATCGTAGAAAGAATATCATCTGCATCACTATAATATTGACAAAATAACTCATCACAGGAAACCTCATCAACATTCTCACTAGTAAAAGGATGTCTATAAATAGAAAAGCAAACAAAACCTACTATCATTACAACAAGAATAAAAATTATTTTTTTCATACTATCACCTAGGATTGCATCATTTTTTTAAACTCTGTAGGAATACTAGTCTCAAATAAAATATCTTTCTTAATAACTGGATAATAAATCTTTAAACGATTAGCATGTAAATACAAACGATTAACTTTACTTTTCTCACCATACTTCTTATCCCCTAAAATAGGCATTTTCTTACTAGCGAATGCTACACGAATTTGATTTCGTCTACCAGTCTCAATCGTAACTTTCAACATAGAATACTTATCACTCGTCTTTAAAACAGAATAATTAGTAATTGCCTTCTTACCATCTTCACGAGGAGATACATAAACCAAATTGGTCTTCGTCTCCTTCAAATATTGAACAATCTGTCCTGACTCTTCCTTAGGATGCCCAGTAACTATTGCCGTATATTCCCGAAGAGAAACATAGTCATTCCAATTTTCCTGTAACTGATTCTTCGTCTTCTCATCCTTAGCAAACAACACAATACCACTAGTATCTCTATCTAGACGGTGAACAATAAAAATACGCCCATGAGGATTTTTAGAAACAACATAATCTCTTACAATATGATATAAAGTACGTTCCTTTTCTTTTTCTGTCGCAATAGTAAGTAACCCTGATGGTTTATTCACAACAAGTAAATGATCATCCTCAAAAATAATAGAAAAAGGTAAATTCCTAGAATTCTTACTATTTGTATCAATCATAATTTTCATACCAGCAACCAAAGGATAATTATATTGTGTAACTCTATCCTCATTCACATAAACAGCACCATGAACTAAATACTGTTTTACTCGCTTTTTAGGCATATCTAAATGTTCATATAAATATTCTAACAATTCACTATCTTTATTCACAACTAACTTCATAAGTAATCACCAACTTAATTATAATATAAACAAAAGAAAAAGACTAGTAAAAACTAGCCTTCAAACCAGAAATCATTAAATGTATATTTAAATACTCGGTATACCATATATTTATTTAGTTTAGCTTTAAACTGTCTAATTAAATTATGATCTTCATCATATTCTCCAAAAATACCAGCCGTACCAGAATCTACAACAACATTACCATTACTCATTGGTTGTACACTACTTACAATACCAGAATATGGAACATCAAAACTATCTACTAACTCAAATGTTTTTTGATTCTCATCTACTCTATATACATAGTAATATGACTTATCACCTTTAAATGGATTATGATTATCAATACCTACAGTAGAATAATCAAATTTTGGTTGAGAATTAGATCTACCATAATTATTATCAAAGAAAGTAATATAATAAACTCCATTCTCATTCGTAGCTTGATAATTCAAACTATGTTGTCCAGCATGAATCTTAAAATCACCCTTTTGCTCATATACATAATCACTAAATTCAGTGTCATTCCAGAATTTATCATTAGATAAAATATATACAAGTTCAGGATCTTCTTCGATATTATTAACTCTTATAATAGAACTTGTTTCACGACTACTTAATAACACATCTCCATCTAACCATACAATAGAGTTAATATGTAACCAATCAAGTCCATCTTCACCTTCATCACGACTTCCTGTAGTATCAAGTTCACAAGTTTCTACATAAGACTCAAACATATCTTCAAAATCAATGACTTCGGTAACTGCTTTTGTATCTAAATCAATTTTAATAATACAATCTTCCTCAGTTTCTTTTTCTGTGTTATTAGCAAGTACAATTAAATTTCCATCATTATCAAATACATAATCATGATGCAACTGATAATGACCAGTACGATATATCTCTGTAACTTGTCCTAATGGATTTACTTCAGCTATTCTAGTTTGAGATACAGAATAATACATCTTACCATTTCTAAATAAAATACGATGAGCACGATATCCAACGATTTCAGTTTCCATTCTCAAGATTCCATCATTATCATATAAAGCTAAATAATCTTGTTCATCAGAATCATTACCAAGCATAGAATACAAACCATTAGAAAGCTCTTCCTTACTATCACCTTCTGTTACTTCTAGCTTCTTCTCAGCATTAACAGAAACATCTGATAAATCAACTGTAAACTCGTTCGTATCAATTGTTTTACCAGCTTCATCCTTCAAAGTCAAAGTAACTTCATTTTCTTCTCCTGGAATAAGTCCAATTAACTGATAAGCATGATTTTTAGTAACATTTCCATCTTCACCATTAGATAAAGTCCTAGAAAAGTCATTAATATCTTTATCATCTACATGAATGGTATAAGATACTTCACGATTTACATCAGTAGTAAAATATAAATTAAGACCTAAAGTATTTGTTCCATAAGCATTATAAATCATCAATGGCTCATCAAATGAATATTCATCTTCAAGTAAGACATCCAATTTATCCTGAATAACTTCTTGATAAACCATATCAAATACTTCTACTGTATCAGGTTTACTAACTGAATAAATATTTTTACCCAAACTACCATTCTTTACAACTTCAACATTATCAGCTAACCAATCTTCATCATTCAACTGACTTTCTACTATCTTTTCGTTTAATCCACGAATAAAGACAACCGCACCATAAGAAAGTCCACTAATCACTAATAAAAATAGTACTACCAAACCTATTTTCTTAGCCAATCCCCAATCTCTTTTTTCATGATTTAACTTCTTTCTCTTTTTCATAACTTTCTCCTAAGAAAAGCTTATCTACCTATTGTGAAAATTAAGTGAAATTTTTAAAATAATTTTTTTATCACCTTCTCTACACCTTTAGTCTCATTAGAACTAGTTTGAATAGTTGCAATCTTTTTTAGCTTATGACTAGCATTCGCAACAGCTACACTTTGACCAACAGACAAGAAAATAGGAATATCATTATCACTATCTCCAACACATACCACCTGATCTAAAGGAACATGTTCCCTCTTACAAATTTTCTCGAGTCCTACTGCTTTATGAACATCTTTAGAAACTATCTCAATTAAATACTTTCTTTTCTTCTCTTCCACCTTAGTAAAAGAAGCTTTAATTCCAAGTTCTATTAATTCTTGATAAGCACTATCTCTTTCTTTTTTAGTTTTGAAATAGACTTCTATCTTATAAATATTATTTTTGTTTTCTAAATAAAAATCATCAAAAGAAGAACTCCTCTTCTTCACTTCAGAATAAACCATATCTTTACTGCATAAGTTCCATTCTCTAGCAGTACACAAATAAATATCACAATCAGAATATAATTTCTTTATTTTCTTAATAATCGAACCACCTAAAGGCTTTTTATATAATGTTTTTCTATTTATTACATCGTAAACATAAGCACCATCACAAGAAATAACATAATCCAAAAAAGGAAAATCTTTATTATATTCTAAAATTGATTTTAAAATTCTACCTGTCGCAACAACAAATTTCACACCAAGTTTTCGAATACGGTCAATCTCAACCATGGTAGAAAGAGGAATCGCTTCATCTGAATCAATCAATGTACCATCAAAATCACTAACAAATAATTTATACATTTTACTCACCCTTTCTTAAAATGTACTTTTTTACTAATTTCAATAAACAAAAATAAATAACATAAAGCTAAGAAATATCCTGCTAAAACATCACTGGCATAATGAACTCCTACATAAATACGACTAACACCTATACTTAAAATAACCAGAAATAATAAAATTGATACACCATATTTTAATACTTTATTTTTTATTTTAGTAATAGCTAAATACAATAGATATCCATAAACACAAACAGATATCATAGCGTGACCACTAGGAAAAGAGTACCCTCCTTGAGAAATTAATCGTAATCCCTGCGGTCTTTCTCTGGTAACCACCAGTTTTACCAAGGTATTTAAAATAACAGAGTCCACTGCACAAATTGCTAAAAAGACACCATACCGGTTTCTAGTCATTAAAATAAACATAGAAACTATTAACACAATCATAATCGTATTACCAAACTTCGTAATCGTCGTAAAGAACGTATCAAAAAATGGTGATCTTAATGAAATTATTATATCATAGACTGCCCGATCAAAATTTGTCGTTTTAGAACAAACAACTAAAATCAAGATAACGACAAATAATAATCCGAACACAATAGATAACAAAATATTTTTATTTTTCATACGACACTCTCTATCTTATAGACGAGATCTAACCTCACTTTTATATACTTCTACTCCTGGTTGATTAAATGGATCAACATCAAATAAATAACCAGAAAACGCAGCAACTAAGAAGAAGAAAGCAGAAACTTCCCCTAAATTTCTAGGACTCACCTCATCAAGTTCTAAAACAATACAAGGTACACCACCAGAAACATGAGCAGAAATAACACTATCTTCTACAAGTAAATTCATATCATGCAAATCCCTTCCATTAATATCACAAGACTTCATTTTTTTTATTTTAAAAAACGTCTCATAAATAATTTTATTCCCCTCTTGAATAAATTGACCTAAAGAATGCAAATCTCTCGTATGAATCATAGAAACAGGAAATACTCCTACTCCATTTTTTCCTTCCGTCTCCCCAAATAATTGTTTTAACCATTCCATATAGTAATAAAAATTATTTTCATAAGTAACAAAATTTTCAACAACTTTACCTTGATCAAACATACTACGACGAATAACAGCATAAGAAAAAGCTTCATCTCTTCTCTTAATCCCCTCAAAATATCCCTCGATTAATTCTTTAATATCAAGGCAAAAAGAAAGCGGAAATAAATGAGCTGCTGTAAGTAAAGAATAACGACCTCCAATATTATCAGGAATAACAAAGGAAGAATATCCCTCTTCTTCTACTTCGCATCTTAAATTTCCCTTAACAGGATCAGTAGTAATAATAATTCTCTCTTTAATATCCTCCCTACTATACTTTTTCTCCATTACTTTCTTAATTGCTGAATAAGTAAGAGAAGTCTCCATCGTAGTACCACTCTTACTAATAACATTAATAGAAAAATCAACAGTCTCTAAATACTCTAATAACTCACTCATATAACTACTAGACAAAGTAGTACCAGCAAAAATAACCTTAAAGTCTTGTTCTTTAAAATAAGGAGTAAACATAGAATACAATGCACAACTTCCTAAAAAAGATCCTCCAATCCCTATAACAACCAAACATTTAGAATGACTACGAACTCTATCTCTAACTTTTAAAATTTCATCCACAAAAGAAACATCAGGACTAAGCCATCCATTCATATAAGCAGTATCTAATTTTTGAAAAACATCCATCTTTCGACTACTATATTTTTTAACTAATTCTTTATCTAAAAACTTATCCATATAAGTTGCAATATCTAGCTTCATAATCTACCTTCTTTCTAACTTATTAAAAGTATAACATAAAATAAAACAAACACCAAATAAACAAAGAAAAAAGCAGAGGGACTAACGTTTATCTGCCTCCTCTGGCGATACCAAATATCACCAACTTACCTATATTTGATAAAAATAAGTTTCAAATTAAATTATAAAATATAAACCTGTTTTGTTCCATAATATTTTAGTTAGTATAAACTCTTGATAAACCGTTTCCATCTTGAATTTGATAAACTAACTCAAGTGGAACATCTTTTTGTGTTATCCAAATATATGGCAATTGACTAGCATCTAATGGACATGTATCAAAAGGTAAATTTTTATTAGCTTGATAATTACCATTTTTATTTTGTTTAAAACTTTCACCAATATTATTCTTATTCCAATTACTCCAGCCAATTTCAAAATTAATAGCT
Source organism: uncultured Bacilli bacterium (assembly GCA_944332295.1). GTDB lineage: Bacteria > Bacillota_I > Bacilli_A > RF39 > UBA660 > Faecimonas. The sequence continues at coordinate 16,117 of CALVJR010000021.1, forward strand.
AATCCATGATATTTCTGTTAAAACCATCCAGAAAAACCTAATGGTCCATTAGTATTTGTTGTTCTAGCAATATGAGAGACTTTTGAGATTGCATATGATAAATTATTAAATTGTTTTTTTCTCGCTAATAAAGCTTTTGTATTTTCCCATTTAGAGGTATAATTCCACATAATAGCAGGACCTCTTCCATGATATGTAATAGCATATTCATAGATTTTATTATTTTCAATAAAATTATAAATAGCTTTAGTTTCTGGTTCACTAAACCCGCTCTCACCTACATACCCTTCTGTAGAAAAAGAACCTTTTATGCTACCATCTTCAAAATAAGTATTATATAAATTATAACCACATTTATAACGTGATTCCGTATTATTTTTATAAACGCAAGTTTTTGTAAAATCATAATTAACATCATTTTCGTAAAAATTATAATGTAAATCTCCCCCGTTAGCATTAGCCTTCCAAATAATAATATCACGATCACGATACTGATAATCATTAGAATACATAAATTTATTCCAAAATTCTTTATTTTCTTTATCATATTTCTTATAAGTAGCACTCATAAATCCATCATCCATATCAGCACCAGGACTATAATAATATTGCAATTTTTTCGATACAGCTTTTTCTACTTTGTCAGCCCATATAAATCTATAATTTTGTGTATACTTATTTTTATCAATCACAGTTCCACTGCCCCAACAATTCCAAATATTTTGACAAGCAGGAGAACCGTTTTGCATTCTAATCCCTTCAAATACAATTTCATTACCATCAGGGTTTGTAGTTGGAACAAAATAAATAGCAGCTCCTTCAAACAACTCATTTAATTTTTTTCCCTTATAATAATTGTTCATATTTTCTAGATAATATTCTGCTTATTTCATAATAATTTGTGCCGACTGAACTTCACGCGCATGCATATTACCCATAATTAAGATTTTTTTTGTAGAATCATCAGATAAGTTAGGTTGTCCAACAATTATAGCATAAATATCTCTACCAAAAACAGAAGTACCAATTTTTTCAGCACGAAAGTATTGTGGATACTTTGAAACTAATGTATTTATATCTTCAATAATTTTATCATTCTTATAAACATTTGTTGACAAGTCAATAACAGAATTATAATTTTCATTAACTTCATTTCCAACAATCACTTGATCATACTGATATTTACTAACCTCTTTTTTAGAATTTCTATACCATGCATAAACGGTTACTTTTCCAGAAGTTACACCTAAAGTATAATTATTATACATCTCACTATATTTAATCCAACCAGTACCACCAGCACAACTTGTAGTATTACTAAAACACATTTCTGTAGCATTTAAAACATCAGAATACAAAGTAACTATATTGTTATTAATATAACTAGGATTATTTTCTTCTATATAAAAAGAATTAACCTCTACTTTTTTAACAGAGTCATCGTTTTCTTTTTTACTCCCAATTATCTTTGTAGTTTCATTATCAGAACTATCTACTATAGTTATAGATACTTCATCAGGTACATTCTTAATATCCTTAATAACTATTTCATTAGAATAATTTTCATTAGAAACAACAGTATCACCAATCCTAACTTCTTTTATTGATGATGTATTAGAAATTATTATACTACTGTCATCTTTCTGTTTCTCTACTTTAATATTAATAACATTATTATCTATCAAAATATTATCCTCTAATCTTATTCGATTATCTTTAAAAAAGAAATTACAAAATATTACTATGAAATTACAAAATATTACTATACTTATAATAACAACGATTATTATTCCAATAATAATCACTAATTTTTTACCAAATCTCACCATTAACAACTCCTATTTAAATCAATTATAAGCAAAACCATAAAAAAAGAAAGCTTAAATATAATTAGTTTATTGCTAAAAAAAACAACTAAACCGAAGTTTAATCGTTTTTATCTAGCAATAAAATGTACGACAACATCATGTTCTTTTTTATCGTTAACAAGGAAAATCTTACCATCACTACATTTTTTACGATCTAGTGTAACACTTTCTTTTTTACCCTTAATTACTTCTATATGATAAACCGTATCCATATAAGTATAATCTAATTTAAAGGAATCCCAGGCAATTGGTATATTAGGAGAAAAACTCAACTCGTCACCATGTTTCTTAAGTCCAATAATCTCACTAATACCAACATAGTAATACCATCCGGCAGTACCTGTATACCAAGTCCAACCACCATGTCCTGGATAACGTTCAGCAGAATAAATATCAGCTGCTACAACATATGGTTCAACTACATATTTTTCTACGCCTTGACGATCCAAACTACGATTAACCGGATTAATCATCTGATAATAACGGTACGCTCTATCATAATAACCAGTACGAATTAATGCCATCAGATACCAAGCAGTAGCATGAGTATATTGTCCTCCATTTTCACGAAGTCCTTTTGGATAATTCATAATATAACCTGGATTATTTAAAGACTTCTCAAATGGCGGAGTAAGAAGTTTAATAATCTTATTCTTATCATCAACCAAATTCTCTTCAACTGCTGTAATAACTTTTTGTACTCTATCCTTAGGAGCAACATCACTCAAAATAGCAAAACTTTGAGAAATCAAATCAATCTTACATTCTTTATTTTCATGACTTCCAAGCTTATCACCATTATCGAAATAAGCTCTTAAATAATAATTACCATCCCAAGCTTTTTTATTTAAATTATCTTTTAATTTTTCATTAAATTCTTTATATTCTTTTAATTTAAATTTCTTATCATAAACCTTCATAAATGACATAAACATATCGATAACTTCGTACAAGAAGAATCCTAACCAAACACTTTCTCCCTTACCTTTAATACCAATCTTGTTCATACCATCATTCCAGTCACCACCACCCATTAAAGGTAATCCGTGGCTTCCCAAGGAATTCATAGATAATTGTAAAGATTTTAAACAATGTTCAAGTAATGTATCTTTAGTATCAGAATAACTAAATACCATACCTTTCTCATGTTCATAAGTACTTAACTCAGGTCCAACAACATATGGTACCTTCTCATCTAAAATAGAATAATCACCAGTAACATCTAAATATCTAGCAGTAGCATAAACAAGCCATAGATAATCATCTTTATAACGACTACGTAATCCAAATCTATTTTTCTCATGCCACCAGTGTAGAACATCACCTTGTTCAAACTGATGAGAAGCATTAATTAAAATCTGACGCCTTGCCTGCTCTGGCCTAACAAGAACAATATTCATAGAATCCTGCAATTGATCACGATAACCGAAAGCACCACTAACCTGATAAAATCCTGCTCTTGCTAAAATACGAGAAGACATAGCTTGATATAAATACCAACCATTAACCATATAGTTAAAGCTCTCATCTGGGCTATCTACATAAACAGTATGTAAAGTACTCTTCCAATAATCTTTTACTGCTTTAAGCTCTGCTTTAGCATTACTTACTTTAGCATATTTAGAAATAATATTTGGAATTTCTTCACTATTCATACTACTCCCTAAAACAAAGACACAAGTATCACTACCATTAGCATCTAAATGTAACTTAGTATGAATACTCTTAACTAAAATCTTATCATTAACAGTAGAATCAATATTTAAATCACTAGACATAAATACACAAACATCACCATAAGTAACACTATAAACATTACGAAGTTTTAAGTAATTATCATCACCCATGAATTCTGTTAAAATATGTCTTGCCGTTTTTTCTTCAAAATTACCAAATACTGGATTAATCCAAAAATCAATATCAATATCTACCGCTTTAGAAAGCTTATTCGTAAGTTTTACCAAATAAAACTTAACCGTATCTTCTTTCGCAACATACTCTGTAATCTCTTTCTTTAACTCATCATTTTCACTTTCCAAAATACTATATCCAAAACCATGAGTACACTTCATTGGATCAAATAATCGTCCATTGAACTTAAATCCTTCAGATTTATCATTTGCAACCATGTCATTCGTCCAAGAAGTAATCTTAAACTCACCAGAGTTATATGCATAAGTATATCCACAACCATTATTAGTAATAATCGTACCAAAATTCTTATTAGCAATAATATTACTCCATGGAGCTGGTGTATCAGGATTATAAATTACATATTCACTACCATGATTCTTAAATCCACCAAAGCCATTATCAAACTTTAACTTCTCAACAGAAACATCACTACTATGAGTCTCACTAATAGATTTTTGATAATCACTAACTTTATTAGTACGTTGTAACTCTTCTACTGCCTCTTGTAAAGAATGATGATCCTGAATCACAAAAGTAAGTCTTGGGACCATATGTAACAAACTTCTCTCTTCACGAGTAAGTTCACTACCATCAACAACCGTAACAGTACCAGGAATATGATAAAAGCTATTTAAGGTATACATACGGTATAATTCATCATCAATTTCTTTCTTAATAATTTTAGCATATTGACTAGATTCACTATTAATAATAATAACATCTACAAAAATAGAATTATTTTTATAATATTCAAATGCTTTCAAAACATCATAGACAAAACTTAAATCAGCGATATCAGAAATCTCTACTAAAATAATTGGTCTATCACCACTAATACCAAATTTCCAAAGACCAGATTGACCTAACGCATTACGTCTAAGTAAATCCATTCTCTCGTCTGTAACAGAAAGTTTAGTCGTTTGATACAAATAGTTAAGCATAATATTAAATATTCTCATATCACTACCAGTAATATTCATAGTCTTTGTATTAATAACATTCATAAGTGTAGACACCTTAAATGCTTTTTCAATAGAATTATCATCATAATAAGAACGAATAATATCTTGAATCTGTTCCATACTTCTACCAAAACCAGTAATGACATAAACAGTAGTAGAACTATTAGGCATAACTTCTACAGTATTTCTAATACTAAGTACCGGATCTAAATTAGTACCAGCAACACTACTTAATTTTTGTTCCAAGCCAAGAGGATTTTGCATCGTACGATTACGACCCAAGAAGTTCTTTCGTTCCGTCTCATAACTATACTCTCCAACAGGATCTTCAATTAACAAACGATGTACCATATAACTATTAATATTAGTATCATTCCTACTCTTTCTACGCACAATCAAAGAATTACTATCAGAATCATACTTACTAGTTAAAAACATACTATTAAATACTCGATGTGACACATCATCCATATTCTCAGATAAAATTGGTTCTGTATAAGTAGTAAGCTCTAATCTCTTAATATCATCACTTTCATTTTTAAAAGTAATCTTACGAATTTCTGCATGATGATTCTTAGTAACAACAATCTCTGTTTTCGTAGTCACTTTACCATCTGTACGCAAATACTTAATCTTATCAGCTGCAAAGACAACTTCATATTTATCAGGCTTTTTATTAATAGGTGCATACGTATTAGACCAAACATAATTAGTATCTAAATCTTTAACATACAAGAAAATTCCATAATCTTGTTCTGTTACTTTACGATAACGATTTAATTGTAACGTACGATATCTAGAAAAACTATCTCCACGATCATTCATAAGTAAGCAATACTTCTTATTAGAAAGAACACTTACCTCTGGTAAATAAGAAATATAATTAAAGGTACGAATATCATTTTCAATTGTCTCTTTACGATAATCATACTTTTTATAACGAGCCATCTTCATATCAATACTAGTACGAACTTGTACTTTTTCTTTTAATAAAATATCAAACGTCTTAATATTTACATTTTCATGAAAATACTCTTGAATAATACCAGGTTTTAAATAATTAGCAAGCCCTACCAAAGACATACCTTGGTGATGTGCAAAGAACGCTTTAACGACACCTTTATTATCATAATCATATGCTTCATAAAAACCATATTTACCTAACATATCTAACTTCTTAAACTTATCAAAATTATCATAAACCTCATCAGGGAATAATTCCATAGCCATCAAAGAAGAATATGGAGATAAAACAATTCTATTTTCTTTATCTTCCTTGGCTTTTAAATATGGTGTAGAAAATGCACGATATTTATAGTTTAGTGAATTATCAAGTTCATTATAAGCCGATTCACTAATTCCCCAAGGTAGCAAACGAGACACACTTTCAATATAATCTTGTTGACAGAACTTAGCAAAATGATAACTTTCATCTAATAACGTATTAGGATAATTCTTCATAAATAAAAGTGGCATAAAATACTCAAAAGAAGTCCCAGACCAAGAAATAAGTCCTTTTCTACCCTTATAAGTAGTAAGAGATTTATCTAGACAAAACCAATGTTTACTAGGTGCATCACCTAAACAAATGGCTAAATAACTAGTTAGACGAGACTCACTAGCAAATTTATTATAGTTATAAATAGAAAGTTTTCCTTCTAATTCATCATAACCAATACTAAAAACATCATGTTTTGTATATAACTTTTTAAAATTAGCATTATGAATTAATTTATCACAACGTTTAATTAAAGAATCCTCATCATGATGATTTAAAAACTCACGTACAACAATCAAAGAAGCAACAAAATTTCCAGAGTCAATCGTAGAAACAAAACTTGGATGCATTACTTTCATATTTTTAATATCATACCAGTTATATAAATGCCCATGCCATTTTTCCAAAGAATCAACATTTTCTAAAATATGAGCAAGTAAATCTCTTGCTTCCTCATAAGAAATAAACTCAAGTTCACAAGCACTGATAACACTAAGTAATGAAAAACCAATACCTGTAGGAGAAGTTCTCATATCCAATTTTTGTTCCCTATTCTCTTGATAATTATCAGGAATTAAATAATGATATTCTTCTTTTAAATTATCTTTAAAATAACACCAAGTACGATAAGCAACATCTCTAACTTCTTCTAACTCTTTTTCTTTTAAATCAATTCTATGAAAATCAATATCTTGACTAACAGAATATAAAATAAATGGTGCGGTAATAAAGACAACTGCAATCAAACAAGCATAAAAATTAAAAGTAACTAATCCCACAATTAACAAAATAAAACTAAATACTAAATGGAAAGAAAAACTCTTTAAGTAACTATAAATATCAGTTCCTGCTTTTTTCGCAGCATCTTCTGCAGTTACCCAGTTAAGTAAATTTTTATGACTAATAGTCAAACGATAAATAGTTCGAATAAAAGCATCTAAATATAATTTAGAATAGAATGGTAAAGTCGCTAAAATGATATAAGAACGTAATAAAATACTTCTACCACCAAACAATAAATTTTTATAATAAACAGTAGATTTTTCTTTCTGACCATCTCTATGATAAATCTTACTCTTCAAAAAGAATAAAATAGGAAGAGCAATTTCTAAAACAACAAAGAATACCCAGAAAAATGGTTCTACTTTTCCACCAAAAATAGAAAGAAGTAAAACTAATAATAAAGTTGGATATAAAAACATACGAACAATATTATCAAATATTTTCCATTTACCTAATAAATTAATGGGATTCTTTACTTTTTTACCACTCTTATTACGAACAAAAGGTAAAAGCCAACCAATAATTTGTACATCCCCACGTGCCCAACGATGATGTCTAGAGGTATCTGTTAAAAACTTTGATGGAAAGTCATCAATCAATTCAATATCACAGACATAGCCACAACGCAAATAATTACCTTCAAGTAAATCATGACTTAAAATCAAATTTTCAGGGAATACATCAGATAAAACCTGATCAAAAACTTTCAAATCGTAGATTCCCTTACCAATAAAACTACCCTCACCAAAGGTATCTTGATAAACATTTGGTACAATAGCACTATAAGTATCAAATCCACCTATACCTGCAAAAATCTGACTATATAAACTACGATTCGTAGCTTCAATATCTAAACTAACTCGAGGTTGCATTAAAGCATAACCCTTAACTACTTTAGTACCTTCTTTATTTAATACAGGATGATTCATAGGATGAGCCATAGCACCAACTAAATTAAGTGCTGTATTTAATACTAATCTATTATCTTGATCTAAAGTAATAACATATTTAATATCATCAGAAAAATCTCCTAAAGTATTAGCAAAATACCAATAATCTTGATCCTTCTTAGACATTTTATGTAGTAACAACTGATTAAATTGGATTAAAGCACCACGTTTTCTTTCATATCCTAAATAACTATTTTCTTTCTCATTCCAAAAACGTTTACGATATAAAAAATAGAAAATATCTTTCTTATATTTTTTATTTAATTTAGCAGCATACTCAATACCAAATTTACTAAGTTCACTGTCAAGTTCTAATACTTCTTGATCACTAGCAGTTACATCACCAAGCAAAGTAAAATATAAGTTATCCGTTTTATTCATAATATAAAAAGTCTCTAAAGTATCAAACATATTCTTTATTTTTTCTGTACTAGAAATAATCGTAGGAATAACTACCATAGTTTTAGAATCATCTGGTATACCCTTAGAATAATCTAGCTTTGGTAATGGATTAGTTGGTACAAAACGAATAAGTATTTGATTAAATATTTGTACAAACAACTGACTAACAGGAATAAGTAATATAATAAATCCTAATATTCTCCATTCAATAAAATATTTAGAAATAAAGAAACTAATTCCAAATGTAGCAACTAAAATAGTAAGAATATATAAAACTACTCGAAGTGACATATTCTTCTTTGAAAACAATTGAAAACCAATATGATATTCACTTCCATTAGCATTCGCAATTAATTCCTCTAAATACGTAAGTTCATCTTTATGATGAGCTTTAGAAAGTTTTAGTAATTGTGCACGATAAAGTCTTTTAGACTCAACAGTCATATTAGAATATACTTCATCTTCTAATAATAACTTTTCAGTCTTACTAACTTTCTTAAATAAGTCTTCTTCAGTAAATTCAAAAAACTCTTTTAAATCACCAAAAATATTAGATATTAAAATATCATTATCAATATTTTTCTGATATTCATTATTAATAATTTCTTTTAAACTAATTTGTTTTTCTTCAAGCAACTCATTTAACTCTTTAAATAATCGATTACTCTTAGCACCTATTTCTTTTAATTGATTATTAATTTCAAATATATAATTAGAATCTTCTTGCACAGAGAAGTCATCTTCTAAAAAGTTAGAAAGTTCTATATCCTTATCTTCTCTACTTTCTATAATTTTAGAAACCCTCTCTTTATTAAGCAAATTATGATACTCTTCTCTACACAAATCAGCTAATCTTTTTGTATACAAGAAAAGTAAAAAGTTTTTAACACAAACAAGTTCTGAATATGAAAAAGACACTTTTGTTTGTTTTTGATATTCTCGAAGTTCGGACACTAATAAACGAAAACTGATATTATAATTATTACGACTAACAATATCTTTTAAGCAATAAAAAATACGACTATTCTTTTTTAAATCTTTCACAATGTATTTTTTATCATGAATAATATTAGTTTTATGTTCTACCAATAAATAAAAGTTATCAATTAACCATTCATTAGTAATACCAACATATTCCAATCTCTTAGTCTTATCTACTAAAAAAGTATAATATTCGTTTATATCCTCGAAATTCATTAAAAATTTTCTTACTGCATTTGCCATGTCTTATCACTCCTACAAAAATTATAACACAAAAAACATATATCGCCTAGAAAAAAGCAAAGAAAAAAGAGCTTACGCTCTTTCATAACAATAATGGCGGAGTAGGAGAGATTTGAACTCTCGCGCCAGTTGCCCGACCTACACCCTTAGCAGGGGCGCCTCTTCAGCCTCTTGAGTACTACTCCACATCTCAAATTGCTTCCGCACATATAATATTACAGGACAAAAAGAAAAAAGTCAATAAAAACTATTTCTTTTTTATCATTGGTATGATTAATTTGTGATAATGTCTTAAGTGTTAACTTGCAAAAATGTCCCAGCAGTAATATTATATGTCACCGAGGT
>CALVJR010000022.1 GCA_944332295.1 uncultured Bacilli bacterium
CCTCGGTGACATATAATATTACTGCTGGGACATTTTTGCAAGTTAACACTTAAGACATTATCACAAATTAATCATAACTGTAAAGAAAAAGAAACAAAAAACATTGACATATCAACAGTTTTTTATTATAATTAAAACTGCAATTCACTTGAAGCAGCAGATTTAGAGTATTTTAATGTGTTTTTTGCAAATTCAAGTAACAAGTGCTGTTTACGCGAAAGAATAGAAAAACTCCCTAAAGTACGACTAAATCACTTTCAATGAATGTAATATTTGAAAGAAAGGAGTAAGATTATGGCAAGATATACTGGACCAAGTTATAAGAAAGCTCGCCATGTTGGATTCTCAATCAGTGAAACTGGAAAAGAATTAGCTCGTCGTCCTTATGGACCAGGACAACATGGTAACGCACGTAAAGGTAAGTTATCTGACTATGGTACACAATTAAAAGAAAAACAAAAAGTACGTTTTATGTATGGACTAAATGAAAGACAATTTAGAAATACATTTGATAAAGCTTCTAAATTAAAAGGTGTTACTGGTACTAACTTCTTAAGAATGTTAGAATCTCGTCTAGATAACTTAGTTTACAGAATTGGTTTCGCAACAACTCGTCGTGGAGCTAGACAATTAGTAAACCATGGACATGTAACAGTAAATGGTAAAAAAGTAGATATTCCATCATACCAAGTAAAAGTTGGAGATGTAATTTCTATTAAAGAAGATCATAAGAACTTAAAAGTTGTTGCTGATAGTTTAGCTAAAGTTACAAGACGTGTAGACTTCATTACTTATGATGAAGGAAAAATGGAAGGAACTTATGTTAGACTTCCTGAAAGAAATGAATTAAATGCTGATATTAATGAAGCATTAATCGTTGAATTCTACAACAAATAGAAAAAAGCACTAGATAAACTAGTGTTTTTTTATTTAAAATTACTACCAATTATTTTATATAAATACTATACTCACTGTATGACTATAATTCCTCCTATAAAATAAAAAGACTCGAATTCACTAAATGAACTCAAGTCTTTCTTTTTAACAGATAATTATAAACTTTTACCTCTACTGTTATATAAAGATTGTGCTTCTTGATTTACAGAAAACATCTCATCTAATTCTGACTCTGAACTTGCAACATTAGGATCAATAGCAAGCATATCTTGTGTTATTTTTCCTTCTGAAATTAATTGATTCAAAGAACTAGTATAAATATCTTGATATTCCTGTGGACGTAAGATATCACTTTCAACTGACACAAGACTACCACAAACATTAATAAAATGTTCACCTGTTTGTGAATTAGTAGCATCACAATAAACTGGTAAATCATTATTATTTAAAACATCCTTCATTGAATAAGCTGATGTCGTACCTGATTGGTATGGCATTAGTCCTTGCATCACCTGTAATTTAAAAGTATCTGAATCTAAGAAAGATTTTAAAGTTTTCATAGCTTCTCTATCCTGTTCGTTTGAAACAGAATTAATATCTCCTTCAAACCCAGAATATTTACTTGCAATACCAAGATATTGTTGACGATATTGATTTGTATTACGAACTAAACTTTGATATTGAATTTTAAATTCATTTTTCAACTTAATCACCTCAAAAAAAGTATACCATATAAAAATATTTTTCGCAAAAAAAAATAAATAATTTACTAACCATATTAACACTAACTATTTTTGTTTAAATCTCAAAAGTTTCACAATAACAATTAGGAATAGAAATTGTTAAAAGATTAGAATGTAGATTATGATGTTTAATTAAATGATACAAAGCACGAACCGGAGCTCCATGAGATACAACTAAAATATGTTCATTAGGATGCTTTTTCATAACATAATCTAAAAAATCTTCACATCTCTTAAACACCTCTTGAATAGCTTCTACTCCTAAATCAGATGAGTTTAAATCATAATCCCAATACTTTTTAACATCATAAAGATCTCTAGATTTACCAGTCAACTCTCCCATATCACGCTCTATTAATCTCTTATCAGGAAACGTCTCTACTCTATCACCAATCAAAATAAAAGCCGTCTCAACTGTTCTCACTAAAGGAGACATATAACACAAATCAAAATGAACATCTTTAAGCTGTTCCCTTAACTTTTGACATTGTCTTCTTCCAGTATCATTTAACAAATCATTTGACCTACCATTAAGAATATTCTGATAGTTTTGTTCTGTTTGTCCATGTCTAACCAAAGTAATCTTCATTATCTATCCTCCTAAATAACTATGATACTTATTAATATATCAAGAAATAACCATTTTAACAACATAACTACATAGAAAAACTATCCCGAAGGATAGCTTTTTAAAATTTACCAATAAAATATTTCTTCTTTCCACGTCTAATAACTACATATTTTTGTTCTATAGAATCACTTTTTGTAATTTGAAACTCTAAATCTGTCACCTTATCACCATTAACACTAATAGAACCGTTACTAATAAATTCACGTGCCTCTCTCTTACTAGAACAAATACCAAACTCCACTAGGAAATCAACTAAATTAGCTTCCTTCGCAACAAAAGGTTCAATACCCTTGAAAGCATCTTCAATTTCCTTAGCAGAAAGTTCTTTAATATTTCCACTAAATAAAGATTCACTAATTTTAACGGCTTTTTCATAAGCATCTTCGCCATGTATAAAATCAAGTACTTCTTTAGCAAGTCTTTTTTGAGCAATTCTCTTTTCTGGAGATTGATTATGTTCAGACATAATAGACTCAATTTCCTCTTTACTTAAAAAAGTAAATTTTTTCAAATACTCTTCTACCATAGAATCTTCAAAATTTAAAATGTATTGATACATTTCATAACTAGATGTTTTTTCTTCATCTAACCATAAAGCATTTCCATAACTTTTGCCTAATTTTTTCCCAGTAGAATCCAATGTAAGTGGCATAGAAAAAGCATATACTTCTTCATTATTAAGTTTTCTAATAAGTTCAATACCAGTAGTCAAATTACCCCATTGATCAGAACCACCAAATTGTAAATTTATTCCATACTTATCATGCAACTCTTTAAAATCATAACCTTGTATTAACATATATGAAAACTCAGCATAACTAATTCCAATATCTAACTGACGTTTTACTAAATCTTTATTAAGCATATAAGTTACATTAATATATTTACCAATATCTCGTAAAAAATCAATGTAATTAATATCTCTAAACCAGTCATAATTATTAACTAATTGAATCTCATCACCAAATAATTTTTTCATTTGTTTTTTTATTTTTTCATAATTATGTTCAATAACTGAAATCTCTGCCTTTTCTCGTTCTCCAGTTCCTCTAGGGTCTCCTACACGCCCTGTTGCACCACCTACTAAAATAAAAGGATGATGTCCAGCACGTTTTAACCGTTCTATCATTAAAAAAGTAGGAAACTGCCCAATATGTAAGCTTTCTGCAGTAGGATCTGCACCTATATAAAACTTTAACCCTCCTTCATTCAATTTTTTCTCAAGTTCAGGACTAGAAATATCCTTAATCAAACCTCTCCATTGTAATTCTTCAAAAAATGTCATTTTATCTCCTCCTCTAATGTTAAATTATATATGGCACCTAAACCACGTTCATAATTTAAATTTATTCTACTATTTCTTCTACTAGTAATAGATTTTTTAAAAATATCAAATAAAACTAAATTAAAAGTCTTATATTCATACTCACAATCCAAACTATCACCTCCAAAAAAAAGAACAACTCGCCTATAAGGACGAATTGTTCGCGGTACCACCTTACTTTATGGATTTTACCATACACTTAAATATCTTAACGCGATAAACGTTTTTTCTCCAAATGTCGTAATTCATAATTATCTTCCTCTAGTTTCCACCAACCACTAGATCTCTATCAGAAAAAATAACTACTACTAATCATTTATCCATGAAAAATATAAACTTATCATATCAGAACAAAAGAATTAAGTAAACTTAATTCGCCTTGGTCACAACCTTCCAAGTTTCCTGCTTCACTGACTAGGTATCCCTACTTCTCCACAGGCTTAACATCCGATAGTCGCTACCGTAGTTTTTCTTTTTCTAAATAATGATTATATACTGCTCTAGTGCAACCAAATGCATTTTGAATTAATTCTCTTTGATTATTCGTAGGATGCATACGAAAATGATAAGCACTATATATAACATTTCTTTCCAATGAAAACAATATATAATACATTTGTTTATATGTCAACTGTTTTTTATCAAGTTTTTAAATTTTCATTTTAGAGGAGCAAATTCCTTATTAATAAAAAATATTTTTTGCAAATAGCTAAATCATTTTTTATGATTTCTAGTATTGTTTTCTACTCTCCTCTGATTTCTAATTCCTCCAGCAATAAACTTATCCTCCAAAGCAAAATCTATATCTTCGACAAGTTTATCCACATGAGTAACATAAGAAGTTGTCAAACTATGTTCAAAAACTGCCGTAATATTACCAAAAGAATCAACAAAAATTCCTTCCATACCAGGAATATCAACTATTTCTTGTCCAACAAATGTAAGTAACCCATCAGAAAACTCATACTTTTTTATAGCAGAAAAACATCCTCCACAAGACTGAGAAAGTATTAGATATCGCTTACTACCTTTTTCATAAATAGCAATTCCTTGAATAGCAGCAGGCAATTTTTTTGAAATAACCGTAGGCTTTGCCTTAACCTCTCTACCATCACTAGAATATTCTAGCGAATAAGCAACCAAAGACCCTACCTCAGAGCAAGTAGCAACATAAAGAGTCTGATCAAAATAACATATAGTAGCAGCACTAACAATAGAATTCAAGGCATCCTTCTTCCTAATATTAATACCTCCATTAGAAATAACTAAAGAATTAATATCAATAAATGATAAATTTAACTCAAATAGAGAAGTCCGCTTATTTTTTACCATAGCATTCTTCAACAAACGATAAGAGTAGGTATGAACTTTACCACGTGCACCTGTCACATAAAGAGCATCATGCAAATCATCATAAGCAACACCACCAACATGAGCATGATGATTCAAAGTAATAATACCTGTAATAACTCCTGTAGTAGAGTCAAAAATATACACTCTAGAATTACGTTCTTTAAATCCTAATTTTCTCTTTAAAGAAGACAACTTAGAATAAGCAGTAACAACAAAATCATTATTAGCAACTGTATAGCCCTGTACAATATAATGATCTTTTTCTATTTGTCCAAAATCAAAAGACTTAGACACTGCTTTTTTCAATTTCAAAAGCATCACCTATCTAAATAATATTTCTACATAGTAAAACGATATCAATAAAATTGATATCGCAGAAAACTATTTCTTTGCTTCTTCATTTTCTAACTTTTTAAGTACTTCTTTTGTAACATCAATTGCTTTAAGACGTACTTCTTCAGCAGCATCTCTAAGTACTGGAGTTCCCTTATCGATTGCTAAATCGACTAATTCTTGAGCTTTATCTTTTAATTGAAGAGCTTTTTCTTTAGCAATTTCTAAAACTTTCTCTTTATCTAAATCAGCAAGTCCTGCTTTAATTTCTTCAACTTTCTTATTGAACTCTTCTTTTACATCCTCCATATCAATATTTTTAATTTGAGCAACTAACTCATTCATTTTTGTCTTTAGTGCTGCTCTAGTTTCACTACCTTTTCTAGGAGCAAATAAAATTCCAAGTCCTGCACCAACAGCTGCTCCAGCAATAAATTTTCCTATTCCAGATTTTTTTTCTTTACTCATATATAATCCTCCTCATCCTTTTTATTTTTATTAAATAATTTAGAAATAACACTAGAAAAAAGATTAATAACCTTATCACCTATCATAGAAATTCCATAACTAGTTTTATCTAATACTTCGAAGAATCCATTAAAAGAATTAACTTTTTCCTCAACATTATCCACGATTCTATCTACTTTATCTAATACTTGAATCATACGTATTCCTAAAATAATTAACACTATTAATAATATAATACCAAACACATATAATAATACCGGCAAAATAGCATTTAATATCTCCATATTCATATCCTCCTATTCTTTTTCTTCTTCCTCTTCATACATAGAATCAATTAGATCAAACAAATTATCATCTGCTGCCGAAGCTGAAGTAGACTCTGCAACTGAAGATAAATCTATGGAAACTTTTGATTTTTCCTCAGTATTTTTTTCAATAGGAGATTGCTTTTCTTGTTCATCATAATCTTCGGTAACACGACGACCAGTTGCTTTTTCCTTGCTAGAATCTTTATAATCAATATTATATTCTAACCCTAAATCTCTAAAATACTCTTCCGCATCACCCATGGTAATCTCTGAAACACTAGGTTTTTCATCGTCGCTACTTAAATCTACTAATAAATTATCTTCCTCTGGTAGACTTTCTTCATGTTTTTCAACTCTAGTTGTATATCCCTCAATATCAGCAACAATATCATCGTCCAAATTACCATAGGCCTTACGTCTAACATCATCAACACTCATATGTTCTTTAGCATAACTAGTTAAGCGAACTTCTTTTTTAGGAACAATTTCTTCTTTCTTATAATTCTTATCCAAAATTCCATAAATAGGAGAAATGATTGGTGAAGGTTTAAAACCTGTCTTAGTCTCTTTTTTCTCATAAGCACCACCATATTCTCGTATAGAAATTGCAGTTTCATGATCCTTACCACCTTGATATAACACTGGTTCTTCTTTTTCTCTATGCTCATGATACATTTCTTCTCTTCGACCGTGATATAAATTAGAATAGTCTTCTACTTTCACATCTTTCTTCTCAACCACTTCAACTATCTTAGGTTCTTCATAATAAGGATCATCATTAAACTCTTGATCATCTACTGCAGGAAATCTAAACTCATTAGTATCTTGCTCTTCCTTCAACTCATCACGCTCTGGAGCAATTTCAAAATCTCGATCTGTTGGTACATATTCATCCAAATCTTCTTCTATAGGTTCTTCCTTAGGTTTTTCAGGTAATACAATCTTTTTAGCAATAGGTTTATTCTCATGTACTTTTACAGATTCTTTGACTTCTTTTTTTACTTTTTCTTTTTTTGGCTTTGATTTAGTTTTTGGCTTTTCTTCAACCTCTACATACTCTTCTTCGAAAAGAGCATTTTTAATTTTATCAAAAACGCCCATAATCTCACCTCTTTTAATCTATTTCATTAATCTCAAAATTATCTTCGTTTCTAGAAGTTCCAGCTTCAACATCAGCATCAACATAATCACTAAACTCTAAGAATGAATCATCACCACCAGAAGTAGATTCAAAAATATTAAATGACTCTTCTTTATAACTTAGTACATTATCTCCAATTAAACTTTCCAAAACTTTATCATGAAAATTAACAGATTGTAAAATATAACACATATTATTAATAGCAGGAACTAAATAATCTTTAGAAACATAAGCTTCAATCTTGCTATAATTAAAAACAAATTCAACAAAATATTGATTATCTATTTCATTTATTTCGATATAACCTGTTTTTTTATTATAATTTAATTTTTTAGAGTAATATGCATCACGATTTACTTTATAAGTATTTTCTACCTCATGAAAATAACTAATCGCATCAATATATAAATAGTATTTTGTAGAAAAGCGATCACGTAATAAAGCATTATAATCGTCTTTATTAACAATTCTCATTCCATTAGGAACATAATACTCATATCCATCAAAATTAACATTAGCTAAATTAGTTTTTTGAGACAAAATAGTATCAATATTTTTAGCAAAATCATCGTTGCTTAACTGCTTAATACTACATCCTGACACTAATAACAGCATAATAGAGAGCAAAACTATTCTTTTCTTCATATTTCACCTACTCTTACTACATTATATCAAATTTTTAATAAATGTAAAAAGTTTTTCTACATCTTTACTTTATTAGACACTTTAACAGCTTCTACGCTATAAATAGGCATTCCCTTATCAGAAAAGCGATCTTCATATTCTGTGGTAATAAAATCATCAGGAATATCTTGATGTAAATCAAGAGTAAGATTACGCAACACATATCCAGATTCACTAAAACTCATCAGAGAATAACAAAAAAGGGAAGCATTATCGGTCCTCATCCAAATATCTTTATCATCTAAAAAGATAGTTTCATACTTCTCTAAGAAAACCTTACTGGATAATCTTCGTAAATGATGTCGATTTTTAGGCCAAGGATCAGAAAAATTTAAATAAATACGACTGATTTCGTGATCAAATACCTGGTCAATTTCTAAAGCATCCATCCTTACAACAACCAAATTCTTTAATTCAGAATCAATAAGAGGTAAACATTTCGCAATTACACTATCATATTTTTCAATACCAATAAAATTAATATTTGGATAACGCTTCGCATGCTCCCGAATAAATTTACCTTTTCCCATACCAATCTCAATATAAATAGGATTAGAATTACCAAAATAATTAGACCATGTTCCATAATATTTTTTAGGGTCTTTAATTAAAAAGGGAGAAGAATTTAAAATTTCTTCTTTATTTTTAACATTTCTAAGTCTCATAACATCACATCCATCATATATTATAACAAAAATAATAATTTATGCATATAATAAAAAGACTGGAAAGGAGTATTTATGAACCAATTTCCATTTCCTTACATGCCTAATCCCAATATGCCGCAACCACCATATCAACCAATGCCACCAAAAGATACAAAAAACTTAGAACAAGAAATAGAAAAATTAAAAGAAGAAATAAAAAAACTAAAAAAAAGAGTAACCATATTAGAACAAGGAACACAAAATGACTATTTAAAAAAAGAGGATGGAATGTATATGTTATGAACACAATTTGTGTTCTTTTTTGTTGAAACAAAAGGATTTATGATATACTAATAAGGAAAGGATGATGGAAATGTATAAATTAGTTCGCTTAAAAGAAGAAAAATACGAATCATTTTTAAAAGAGCAACCAAAATCACATTTTTTACAATCTTATGCCTGGGGCGAATTATCCAAAGTAAAAAAGAACTTAACTCCCTATTATTTAGGATTAATAGATGAAAAGAAAAACATAGTAGCAACAGCACTATTACTACAAAAACACCTACCCTTAAATTATTGCTATTTCTACTGTCCTAGAGGTTATATAATAGATTATGAAAATGAAGAATTATTAACAGAAATGACGAAACAAATTATCAAATTTGCAAAAAGTAAAAAAGCAATATTTGTAAAAATAGATCCTGATTTAATATATAAAGACTATAATTATTTAGACGAAGAACAACCGCTTCCCTACGATACCAATAAAATCTTTGAAAATCTTAAAAAACTAGGTTATAAACATCTAGGCTTTACAAAAAACTTTGAAACAATGCAACCAAGATATACATTTAGAATTGATCTTAATCAAAGTTTAGAAGAAATAGAATCTCATTTTTCAAAGACAACAAAACAACGTATCGCTAAAGCAAAAAAATTAGATACTTATGTAGAAATTGGTACTGAAAAAGATTTAAAAGAATTCTATCATCTAATGACTCTAACAGAGTCTAGAAAAGACTTTGTATCATATAATGAAGATTATTACGACACATTATATGACATACTAAATGGAGGAGAAAATAGTAAAGCAATTCTATTTTTAGGAAAAGTAGATATTGATAAAACCATAAAAAAAATAAAAGAAAACCTAAAACAAGTAAATAATCAAATATCCATATTACCAATTGACAATCTAAGTAAAAGTGCAAAAAATAAGTTAAACGAATTAACAAAACAAAAAGAAAACTACAATCAAGAAATAAAAAAATATGAAGAATACAAAAAAGAATATGGAAACAACTTAACATTAAGTGCTCATATGATTGTAGAGTATGCTGATAAAGCCTGGGTATTATATGCAGGAAATCATAATATATTAACAGAAACTTATGTAAATTATTATACTTATGAAGAACATATTAAATATTGTAAGGAAAAAGGTCTAAAAGTATATGACCAATTTGGTACCATTGGTGACCTATCAAAAGATAACCCTAGATTTGGACTACATGAGTTTAAAAAGAAATTCGGTGGTGACTATATCGAATTTTTAGGGGAATTTGATTATGTTACAAATAGACTAATGTATTTTATTTTTACAAAACTAGTACCTTTCTATAGAAAAAGGATAAGAAATAAAAGTAAGAAGGAGATAGAAAATGAAGTTAAAAACACTAAGTGAAAAAGAGTTTCAAAAATTTGCTGACAATAATTCAGAAATCACCTTCTATCAAACAAAATCCTGGGCTCACCTAAAAAAGAAAAATGGCTGGATTGCTCATTACTTAGGACTAGAAGATAAAAATAATGTAGTAGCAGCAAGCTTAATTCTCGCAAAAACACTACCAATCATTAAAAAGAAAATGTTTTACGCTCCACGTGGTTTCTTAATCGATTATAAAAATAAAGAACTATTAAAAGAATTTACAAATCAAATAAAAGACTATGCAAAAAAAGAACACGCTATATTTGTAAAAATTGATCCCTACGTAGAATATAAAGAAAGAGATAATAATGGAGATATTGTAGAAGATGGAATCGATAACAGTATCTGTGTAGAAAACTTAAAAGAATTAGGCTATAAGCACTTTGGATTCAATCTAATGCAAGACACCCTTCAACCAAGATGGATGCATGTCATTGAAACAGAAGGCAAAACACTTGATGATGTAATGAAAGATATGGAATCAAAAACTAGACAAATATTAAGAAAAAATGAACGTTCTGGAATCCATACAAGAGAAATAGAAAAAGAAGAGTTACCACTTTTTAAAGATATCATGCAAAGAACCAGTGATAGAAGAGAATTTGTAGATAGACCATTATCCTATTATGAAAGTATGTGGGACTCTCTTCATGATGATGGAATTCTAAAAATATTAGTTGCTGAAATTGACTTTCTTGAATTTGAAAAAAATACCAAAGAAGAATTAGAAACAAACGAAAAAGAATTAAAAGATAGAATTTATAAAAAAGAACACGACATACTAAAAATGAATCCTAAAAAGTATGAACAAAATAATAAAAAGAATGAACAAGAAATAGAAAGATTAAAAAAGCAATTAGAAAAAATAAAAGACTACAAAGAAAAATATGGAGATAAGAAATTACTAGGCGGTATTCTTTTCCTAATTTATGGAAATGAAGTTCTTTCTCTACATGGTGGAACACTTGATGACGTAATGCAATTTCAATCAGCATATACCATTCATTTTGCTGGTGTAAAATACGCAGTAGAAAACCACTATAAAAGATATAATTTCTATGGTATTACAGGAGACTTTAGAAAAGAAAACCCTCTATATGGTCTATACCTATTCAAAAAAAGTTTTGGAGGGCATGTAGTAGAATTAATAGGTGAATTCGACTATATCATCTCTCCATTTTGGTATCATACCTATAATATTGCTTTTAATACATATCACAAAATTAAAAACTTACGAAAGAAAAAATAACAAATTACTTGTTATTTTTTTTTACCCATTTATCTAAACGACTACCAAATATCCTCTTCATAACTTTAAATCGATACATATAAACAAAATAAGTAATACCCCCAACAACAGTATAAAAAACGATATAAATAAAGCTAATACCTCGATTAGTAGTATCAGGTAATACAAGATGTACTAAAAACAATACAAACACCATCAACATAGAACCACATAAAATATCGATAAAGTTTTTAGCAAACTCTTCATAATTAATATGATACTTTCTCTTCATTTGAATAATACAAATTAAAAATGAAACAAAATATCCTATTAAACTAGCAGTAATAACACCATAATAAGCAGGAAGACCCATTTTATAAAAAGCAACAAGTAAATTATCATTTAAAAGAAATTTTAATAATACTCCAATAAATAAACTAAAAATAACTGTTTTATAATCTTTTAATACTTGTACAATAGAAACAGTAGAAGTAAAAAGACCAATCATAAAACCAACAAAAATAAAATATGCTAACATACTCGGTCCATAAACACTTTCTCCATAAAAAACCATCCAAATATATTTAGATAGAAAACTGATTCCTAATGTCATAGGTATCGTAAAAAAAAGTAAAATACTAAGTGATTGATTTACTTTTAAATTAATGTCCTCTTTATCTTTCTTCACAACACTACTAGTTAAATTAGGAATTAAACTAACTATAATACCAGTAGAAACAGCAAGTAATATCATATTAAATTTATTAGCCCAGGTGGATAACATACTCATAACACTCTCTGCATCAACAACAGAAAATCTAGCATGAGAAACAAGTCCCTGAACAACTGTAACCATATCAATATAACTATATAATGATTTAAAAACATCAATCATAATAAATGGAAAAGCATAAATTACAATCTTCTTAAATATTTGTTTATTAGTAATAATAGGTTCATTTACAGAACGAATTTTCTCATTAAACTTAGAACGATTCTTCCTCTTCTTAACAACCAAATATAAATATGCAGCAATTGCTCCTGTAGTTGCACCAAAAACAGCAATACCAACAGCAGAAGTTAATGATAATTTAAATACTTTTAAAGCCATAAAACTACCAAGAACAATAACCAAAACACGAACTAATTGCTCCAACACTTGAGAAAATGAAGAAGGTTCCATAAATCGATGTCCTTCAAAATATCCCCGGTAAATACTAAGAACAGGAACAGCCAAAATAGCTGTACCGATAACTCGAATAACAAAAGTAACATCTTCTATCGTATTACCACCAGTTAAATCACCTAAGACAGCCTTAGCTATCCAAGGTGCAAATAAAAGTAATAAAAGAAAACAAATAAAGCCTAATAATAATGCAATCTTTTTACCAATAATAAAAGCTCGTTTTTTAGCATTATAATACCCTAAAGTTTGATATTCTGATACAATCTTACTAATCGCTAGAGGAATACCTGCAGAAGATAAAGACATAAAAAGCAGATAAATTGTGTATGCATACCCGTATAAGGCACCGCCCTCTTCCCCAATAATAGCATGAAAAGGAATAACATAAACAATACCTAATATTTTGGTAAGAACAATCCCTAACGTTGCAATAAATGCACCCTTAATAAAACCACTTTTTTTCAAACTAACTTTCTTTTTTTTCTTCGCCATATACTTCCTCCACTATTTAAATCATATCATAAAACAAAATAAAAAACACTGTTACTTAACAGTATTTTTTGTATTAGAGCATAATTTTATTCTTCTATCAATCAATTCATTAAAATAAGAAAAGGTATGTTCTGACGCATTAACATCAAAAAAATTTCTTCCCTGTAAAACAACATCATCAAATACCTCTCTTTCAAGTCTAGATATAAATTCCCCTTGATAATTACTATCTAACGGATTCCAATACATCTCTCTTTGCTCCAAAGGTAATAAACAAAAATTTTCAATAGCAACTTCTACGAATTGATCAACAATAGATAGTTGTTCTTCTAAAGAAGAAGTAATAGGAATTCTTGATAAATATGCCATTTCTTGATACAACACTTTCATTCTTTCATTAGAATCTGATAAATTAGTAAGATTTTTTAAAAAATCAGTAAAGGAATTTAAAGTATAACTAGAATTATCAATACTTTTTTGAGTAATATCATCAATGTTTTGTTCCAAGTCTTCTAACCTACTTATATAAGTAGAAATAGAAAAATCCAAACCAATATTAGGTTGATTAGATGAATGAATAGAATAATCATTCAAAATACTGGCAAGCTTCTTAGAAAATTGAACTTGATAGAAAGAATCTAATTCTGTTATTCTTGCTTGAAGTTGATTTACTTTATGGATAAAATCCATACTATTAGAAACCCCTTCTAAAGTAGATTCTACAGAAATATTACTCATAGGCCTCTTACCTTCATTAGGATTCTGTAAATAACTATTTTCATTTGCATATTCTAAAAGTAAATTATAATGATTAGGTGTATGCTTATTGCGAATATATTGTTGAATTTCATCAGATGAAAGATTATCTTCCAAACAAACATCAGCAAATGTACAAAAAGAAAACTTGGAATCCATAGAAGCCTCAACACGATCTACTTGTCTAAGAACATAATCACGATTAGTATACTTTTCATAGAACACAATAGGTATAGAAATACCAGTAGCAACATCCACAACATATCCTTTAGAATCAGGTGATGGACAAACTAATAAATCTACAGCAGATGATTTATCTAATAATTTTTCAAAAGCTTTATCAAAAGATTGCCAAAAATATGGAAACTTTAAATGCTCAGGAAATCCTTCCGGAAAATAATAAGCTTTTGTTCTATAGGCATTAGTATAATCTAAAGAATCCATTACATTTTCTCCTTTCTATAAGATTTTACACTAGATAATTGAGAATAACTAGTAATAGAACGAACCATATAATCACGCAAATACTGACTATCTTTATCTGCATTTAACGCTTTCTCTGTATTATATCGTTTTAATTCCAAAACTGTTGACATATCTACATCAACAGCAGTAATAACATCAATATGATTATCAATAACTGTAGCCAAACGAGTAACTGCATCATCATCAAAAAGTAAAACGATACTATTTAACTCTACCAAATTAAGTTCTAATAAAGACTGAAAAATATATTCATCAATCTGTTCTTGAACTTTTAAAGACTGTAATAAAAAGTTAGAATCTGTCATAATTTTTGATTGAAATTGTAATGAAAAATCATAAAGTTGTTTAACCTTATCAAAAGAATCTTTAGAATCCAAATCTATAAATTTTAAATAATTAGGTACCCATTCATAATTATCATTAGTTGAAAAAAGAAATGTAGCTTCTAATTGTGTAAGCTTTTCTAACAAACGATTCTGAATATTTGCTTGAACATAATCTTGAAAAACACCTTCTTGAATATTTTCAATACTACTATCATACTCATGAATAATCTGATTCAAATTAGAAAGAAACTGTTTTTTTCATTAGAAGAAATGTTCATAGAAAGAATTTTATTTCTTATCTCTAACACTTGTGGTAATTGATTAGAAAAACTAGAATCTGTAAAAGTTAATGGAGAAATAGAAGAATCCCTTACTTTATCCTGTTCCACTTCTACTTCAACAACAGGAGGAGAACTTTATTTTTTCAAGATAGACTTTCCAAACCCTACCTGATTATACTCAGTATAAGAATGTAAAACATCAGCAAAATTAATATAATATTTTCGGTATTCTCTAATGTCAGCTTTAGAAACACTATGCACTTCCTCATTAGAAAAAGGCATAAAAGTAAAATAAGAAATTACCTCATCTGAAGAAGCCTGACGACCATTAACCATAAGTCTAGCTTTTTTCTCATCTTCATTCAATTAATAATACACATAAGGAATTTCTTCTTTAGTCCGAATTTCTTTTAATTTATTATCTTTACTAAGAGTAACATATAATTTTTCTACCATAGTACCATTGAGTGTAAAATCACGTAATTTTAACTTTTGAAAAAGAAACACTCCAAAATCATCAAAAGAATCAATAGGAATTTCTAAAGGTAAAGACTGATTATCTTCTAAAAAACTAGTCATAATAGAAAATGTTTCATTAGAAGGATAAGGACAGAAAACATCTCCAGAAAAAATAGAATATCTTTTTCTAAGCATAAAATTAAATTTTTTTCGGTATTCCTGTGAATCTTCTAATGTAAAATCATCTTGATTGTCTTTAGAATACAATCGTCTACATAAATAACGATATCGTTCATCTCTATCTTTATATTTTTCCAAATAAGAAGCCATAGAAGGATATGATATTTTATCACAATAAACATCTAAAGAAGGAACACCATAAGAGCTCTTACATAAATTATCACGATAAGCAATAACATGTACGGGAACAGAAGTTGTTACCACTCTCTCTGATCTCCATCTCCTATAATAACCATCTACGTATTTATCACGATAAACTAGTTTATCACCCTCAATAATAGGTAGTAATAACCCTGTAGAAATTTCTTGCATATAATTTTCATCTTCACTTTTAGCAACAATAACAATATCTTCATTATCTATATCTCTTTTTATTGTATTGTTAACATCTTCCAACATATTAGCTTCTATATCATCAAAAGTTTTATCAAAATAATATAGTTTACTACGAAAAAACTCCACAATAATCCCTCCAAAATTGAGCTAATAATACCATAATTTAAACAAAAAGTAAAAATTAATAATAAACAATCATGGCTGAAAAACAAAAAACTTGCTCTTCACTAAAGACCCCTACACTAACCTGATACTTAATATCAACAACTTCACCATTCAAATCTTCCAAAAACTCATTAATATCACATTCTAAATCTTTTTCGTCTTCTTCATCAAATATTTTAACTTTCATTTTTATCACCAAATAAATGATATAAAAAAAAATCCACAAAATTTGTGGATTATTCTGATAACCATTCTAAAATAGAAGAAATATCTTTATCACTTAATTGCAAAGACTCACCAATTAATCCTATTGTAGGATGAATCCCATCTTCTCTATGAAAATCAGAACCAATAGATGTATATAAATGATGTTTTTTAGCAAACTCATTCCAAATATCTAGTTCATTAATTTTTTGATGGTTGCGATTAACATAAATATAATTAGATTCTATTCCATCAGCGTTCATATCCGAAACCAAAGAAGAAACATCTTCTTCGACTAAACCATCCTCATATTTATAAGCAACGGGATGAGCAAGTACTACTTTACCTCCTGCAAGCCGAATTAATTCTGCAGCTTCTCTTGGAGTAACCGTATTTTTCTTAACATAAGCAGAACATCCTTCATTCATAACTGTTTCAATAAACTCACCTTTTTCAGGAATATGACCAAACACATCTAATAATTTTTCCTTATTATCAGGATTACTAACAACATCTAAAGAAATATGAGCTTTGGTAACAGCCTCTATCTTATCAAGTTCCGAAGTATGAACAACATAACCTAGCTCTTCTAATTTAGCCGAAACACCATATAAATAATCATGTCTTGCATTTCGTAAAGACTTTAATTTATCTAAAAAAGTTTTATTATGCAAATCAAAATTATATCCCAATACATGAATACCACACTTCTTAATTTTAGTAGAAATCTCAACCGCAGGAATAATTTGAATATTTTTACTCTTAGCATATTGAAACAATTCATCACTATAAGCATCAACCGTATCATGATCTGTAATAGAAATAACACTTACTCCATTGCAAACAGCCTTATCAACAACTTCTATAGGAGTTAATTCTCCATCAGAACAATTAGTATGAATATGTAAATCTATTTTTTTCATCATAATTAAACCTTTCTTTCATAACATCTTATTTAATCTCAATTATATAATTAAAAAAATTACTCATTACTAGTTCTTTAAAATAAATCAGGTTTACCTTTTAAAGAACGTTTAACTTTTTGCAAAGGCTTTTCATCATCCTGATAACCTTCTAATTCAGCCAATATACTATTATCAGGAGAAACTTCACTTTTCTTAAGAGTAAATCCAGGTTTATTTATAGAAACCCAGTTTACCATTTGTTGCGAAGAACTACTTAATAGCATTTGTGTAAACCCTTCTACATCATTATTATTTATTAATTGCTTATATTGACTAGACATATAACCAGTTATCATAACAGGAGCAAATCTTTGTTTTAACAATTGTTGATTCAAAATAATTCTACCAGTTCTACCATTACCATCATTAAATGGATGAATTCTTTCAAATCTAATATGAAAAATTGCTTCTCTTTTAAAAATACGATAAGTTCTTTCTGCCCTTTCCTTATTAGATAAACCATCTTCTGCAGGATCTAAAATATCCATACCAAAACCACATTTATATTCAGCTAATAAACGTTGCATCTCCGTAGGTACATATTTTTTATCAGTAGGAGTAAAAGAAGCACTAAAAATATCATTGTTTGTCTTTTTAAATCCCTCTACTCTATCAGGATCACTACGATTAACAATATTATTAATGTCAATAATATCATGAATAGTTAATTCATCTAGCGCCATAGCATAATCAAATGCGTCCAAATGATCTTTTTGCATATTATAAGCTCTCTGATAAGCCACCTCTCTTTGAGGTAAATGTAAAAATAAAAAAGACAACCTATGTAATGTAGCAACACGATCAAATTGATTATTTTCATCAAATTTAACAAAGTAAGGTAAATACTCATCAAAATAAGAAAAATTTTCCGCATAC
The DNA here is from genome assembly GCA_944332295.1 of uncultured Bacilli bacterium. Taxonomy (GTDB): domain Bacteria; phylum Bacillota_I; class Bacilli_A; order RF39; family UBA660; genus Faecimonas. The sequence continues at coordinate 18,241 of CALVJR010000022.1, forward strand.
AACTTATTAAATTGTTTTTGAGTTCCATCTAATTCAAAAGGAAAAACGCCCATTCTTTTCCCTTGAAAAACAACAATTTGTCTTAATACATTATAAATTTCATGCTTTTGAGAGAAAGGCAAATTATGATAGCATTGAGCTGCATCTTCATCTTTTGAATTTTCAATAACTAAATCTAAATCATCTAATTCTTTAAAGGCATCTTCTATCGTTAAACTTGTATGAGAAAAGCCTTCCTTAAAACGAGTTAATAAATATTCATAAATTTCTCTTTTAAATTTTTTTCCTCCGACAATAACGTATTTTTCTTCTAACATAAAGCCCTCCTAAAATTTGCCCATATTTTATCATAAAACCAAAGGTTTGTCAATCAAATCACATAGCTAGCAAGATATACTCATAAAAAGAAATTTTACTATTTTCCTAAAAAAATAATTATCATCTTTAAAATCATTTATGGAATTTTTTTTGTAAAGCTAAAGGCTTATCCTGCACATAAGGTAAATCATTTTCTAAGGCAATCTCTGCTTTTGTAAGTTCTTGTCCTAAGTAAAATGCATGATCCAAGTTACTAATATGAAAACAGCATTTATCACGTAAAGAAGTAGCAGTCTTTCCCTGATAAGCCCTCTCTAACACCCCTTCTCTATTAAAGAATGATACGTCAATATTGCCATCATTATTTTCAATAAAGAAATATCCTCTTTCATCCTCTTCACAAAAAGAAACATGACCATCAACATAAGGAGTAATATCCCCAAAATTTCTTTCGTATACGTGAGCAGAACCAGCAATCGTATTAACATAACCCTTTTCAAGTCCTAATTCACGACATAAAACATCTTGAATTTTTAGCACACCATAAATATTTCTAGGAAATCCATTATAAACATCATTAGCTCTAAGATAAGCTAACATATAAAGCTTATTATCTTGTACAATAGCCTGATATAAATCAATACAAGGAACCTCTTCAACAAATGTTTCTATTGTAGGATTCCAAAGCACCGCCACTGCTCGTCTAGAGTACATTTTCTCACGCAAAGTATCAATTAAATACTGTAATTGATCAATATTATCATAATCACGAAAACGGTTTCCATATGTATATTGAACCCCATCAGGTTTTTCTTTAGAAAGTAAACTTTCCTCATATAAATCTAATTCCTCTTTAGTAATACCAAGCTCACCAACCATTGAAGGATACTCCAAGTCCTCATCACGGACAATAATAGATAAATCCATAAGTTCCAACTGCTCTTCATCATAGTCAGACAGTTTTCGATTACCATAAGTTCCAATAAGTTTCAAACTACGCATCCATGCTTCTTTCACTGTACTAGCTCTTACCATAAATCCTATTTTTTCACTAGCTAAATTTTTCCTAGTTTCTACTACCTCTGGTAAAAAATCCTTAATATTTTCTCTCCAAGCTGAAGAAATTTTAATACTTTCTAAAGTTTTATTTAGTTTATCACTAGAAACAACAGTTACATGTTCTTTAAAATACTCACAAAACTCATAAATATCTAAAGAAGTAAACTGAAATTTTTTAGAAAACCTTATCTCCTCAGTTTCTAAGAAATGTAAAAACTCCTGTATACTATCACTCATTCCAGGATGAATATCAGAATCCTCTAATAGAACTAAATGAGAAATCTGTGGATTTAAAAATAAATTAGCTAAAATAAAATTAATACCATTTTTCGTATATAAAGGGCCAACAGAAACAACCTTATCTCTAGCATCATCTGATAATTTATCATAAATTAAATGTGGTGCTTTCCATCCTGTAATAATCCCTACACCAGATTCTTTTTCATCATCAAACAACACAACATTAGGATAATACTTTAACATAACATCACTCTTTCTAGTCTATATCAGAATAACATAGAAGAATAAAATAGTTATGTTGCATTTGCAACAAAAAAAGAAGAATTAATAAACTCCTCTTTTACAACATTACTAGTATAAATAACTTTCTTTCATTATTATTTAACAACAATATTAACAATCTTTCCTTTAATAACAATTACTTTGACAATTTCTTTACCATCTGTATGACGTTTAACATTATCAGCATTCATCGCTTTTTCCTTGATAACATCTTCAGTATCATCAACAGAAATCATAATAGTTGCTCGAACCTTACCATTTACTTGAACAGCAATTTCTTTTTCTGTTTCCACAAGATATTTCTCATCATACATTGGATAATCTTGATTATGGATAGAATATTCATTTCCAATTGCTTCCCAGAATTCTTCAGTTAGATGTGGAGCAAATGGAGCAAGTATTAATAATAATTGTTCAATATAATATCTTGGAATTCCCTCTTTTTCGTATTTAACTAAAGCATTCGTATACTCCATAATTTTAGCTAATGAAGTATTAAATTGGAATTTTTCAATATCTTCTCTAATCACTTTTAATGATGCATGTAACACTTTATCAACATCATCTAAATGCTTATCACTTTCTATTAAAGCTTCTGTTAAACGTTCAACTTTACGATAAAATTTATTAATAGCAACAATACCATCATCCGTCCAAGGACCACCATCAACATAGTTAAATCCAAACATCAAATAACCACGTAATACATCAGCACCATATTCTTCTACTAATGGATCTGGAGCAACAGTATTACCTTTAGACTTACTCATTTTCTCACCATCAGGTCCTAATATCGTTCCTTGATGTACTAAAGACAAGAATGGTTCATCAAAATTCAAATATCCCATATCTCTTAAAGCCTTAGTGAAGAATCGTGCATAAAGTAAATGCATACACGCATGTTCAATTCCACCAATATATTTATCAACAGGTAACATTTTATTAATAATATCCTTATCAAATGGTGCTTTATCATTACGAGCATCTGGATATCTCAAGAAATACCAACTTGAGCAAACAAAGGTATCTAAGGTATCCGCTTCACGCAACGCAGGCTTACCACATTTTGGACAAGTACAATGCATAAAACTATCACATTTCTTTAGTGGACTTTCTCCATCAGGAGTAAATTCTACATCCATTGGTAATTTAACAGGCAACTCTTCCTCAGGAACAGGAACTACTCCACAATCTTCACAATAAACAATAGGAATAGGTGCACCCCAATATCTTTGGCGAGAAACCAACCAATCTCTTAATTTATACGTTACTGTCTTTTTACCAAAGCCATTTTCTTCTAAATAGGCACACATCTTATTAATAGCATCTTCTTTATTTAGACCATTTAAAAAGTCAGAATTAATATGAGTACCATCTAATACATATGCTTCCTTAGAAATATCTCCTCCCTCTAAAACTGGAATAATTTCTAAATTAAACTTTTTAGCAAAAGCATAATCTCTCTCATCATGAGCAGGAACTGCCATAATAGCACCAGTACCATAACTTGCTAAAACGTAGTCACTAATCCAAATTGGAATCTTCTTATTATTAACCGGATTGATAGCATAAGCACCAGTAAATACTCCTGTTTTTTCTTTTGTAGTACTAGTTCTTTCAATTTCACTCTGACGACTAGCCTGTAATTTATACTCTTCTACTGCAGATTTTTGATCTTCTGTTACAATCTTATCAACTAAAGGAAGTTCTGGAGCTAATACACAATAAGTAGCACCAAATAAAGTATCACATCTAGTAGTAAAGACTGTAAATTCTTCATCACTATCTGCAACCTTAAAAGTTACATAAGCACCTTCACTTCTACCAATCCAATTTCGTTGAAGATTTTTAGTACGATCTGGCCAATCTAATTTATCCAAACCATTTAATAACTCTTCCGCATAATCAGTAATTTTAAAGAACCATTGACTCATATTTTTTCTAACAACCATAGTACCGCAGCGTTCACAAGCTCCACTAATAACCTGTTCATTAGCTAAAACCGTATTACAAGAAGGACAAAAGTTAACAGGAGCTTCTTTTTTATAAGCAAGACCATGTTCATATAATTTCAAAAACATCCACTGAGTCCATTTATAATAATCCTCTTTACAAGTCTTAACTTCATAATCCCAATCCCAGGATCCGCCAATACCTTTTAATTGCTTCTCCATCGTTTCTATATTTTTATCAGTACTAATAGCCGGATGAATACCAGTCTTTATTGCATAATTTTCTGCAGGTAATCCAAATGCATCAAATCCCATGGGATGAAACAAATTATAACCAGACATTCTTTTAAATCTAGCCCAGGTGTCAGTAACACCATAATTATACCAATGTCCCATATGTAATTTAGCACCACTAGGATAGCTAAACATCTCTAAACAATATAATTTTTTCTTATCACTATTAGGATCAAATTTATATAGATGATCATCTTCCCATCTTTTTTGCCACTTCTTCTCAACTTCACTAAAATTACGCATCTTTCGTCATTCCTCTCTTTCTATAAAACATACCTACTAAATGATAACTTAACAATATGACAGGCGAAACCAATATCAAAATCACAAGTATTTGACCTAAATACGAATCGAAAATCATCACAATCGATACAATAAATGCAATATCAAACGAAGATACTAAAGCAACAATCTGCAACAATTGTGGATAATCTACTTTTTTCATATTTAAATGATACCGATTAATTAAATATTTAACTTCCATAGGATATTTTTTGTTTTTATTATTTTTTGCTTTGCTAACAATAAAAATTTCATAAACCAATAAAATCAATAAAAAACATAATAAGAATAAAATCAACTCTTCCAGCATAACAATCCTCCTATAAAAAAACGTCCTTATAAACATAAGGACGAAATATCGCGGTACCACCTTACTTCATAGTAATACTATGCAGCTTTGATGAGATAAAGGTCTAACCCTGCATATTTACAAGCTAATCAAGTTCATATACTACTTATATTTACGTTCCACCAACCGTAAACTCTCTATAATAAGTACATATACTACTACTATCAGCAATATGTCAACATGCTATTAGTATAGTAAATTTTTATAACTTTGACAAGACTTTTTTACGATTCTAACTAAATTCACTAATATATTCAAGTAATCTTAAGAACAACTGAATATACTCTTTAGAAAGACCTTGCTTCTTTAATTTTCTAATAGCAATACGCTTTTGACTAACGGTATCCTTACCAAACATAATTGCCGCAATATCTTCTTTTAAATAAGTATTAATCTGCAAATCAACTAAAATACTTTCAATATCGTCATTAATCAAACGAACCGCATCAATCTCAATATCTCTTCCCTTACAATTAACTGTTAACTGTCCAACAGTAGGACAATCAAAGATTTCCACAACGAAATCATTACCATCAATAGATGAAGTAATAGGAATTTTCTGAGAATTAAAGTAAGCTGTAACGTCTTGTGCTTGTTTCGTATTTCTAAATACTAATTTATAATTTCTCTTTTCAGGAACAATACCACTTTTACCATCAATAGAACGAATAATAACAGTATAATTATTACGTAAATAGTTATAATCAATAGAAGTCTTCAAGAAGTAACCTTCTTTATATAAGGAAGTAATACCATCATCTTCATATAAAGTATATGTATTAGAAACACCAGGAAAAATTTGAATCTCCATATCAGTTGGAAGTCCTACGTTATTGTAATCACTTCTATTAGATAATGGAATAATACTTCCAGCATGAGCAAATACAGGATAATCTTCTTCTTTAAAGAAAGAAACATATTTCTTATTTCCTGGAAACTTCTTTCCCGTTTTAAAGTCATACCAAATACCATCTGGAATAAAGAATCTATGTACAGTTCGATTCATAGTTACATCTTTCTTATTCAAAATTGGACAAACCAATAACTGCGAACCAAAGTAATACTGATTTTTATATAGTTCATCATCATAAACCCAGAGATAATTGTAATAAAATGGTTGAATAAGTGGCGTACCAGCTTTTGTATAATTATATGCCTCTGTATATAAATAAGGAATCAAACGATGACGAAGACGCAAATACTCAGCAGCAATATTTTCTGTTTTTACATCCCATAACCAAGGTTCCCTCTTATAATATGGACCACGTGCACCATGAAATCGCAAAATTGGAGAAAAAACACTAAGTTCTAAATAACGAATATAAAGTTCACTCTCTTCAATACCACCATGATTACCACCAACATCATGACTCCACCAACTAACACCGATATTAGCAGCATTTAAATATTGAAATGGCAATTTTTTCAAAGCATCCCAACTAACTTCACTACTACCACCATAAAGGATAGGATAACGATGTGCTCCATAAATCCCACATCGAGAAAGAATCATACTTCTTCTATCAGGCTTTCTACCAGAATCCAAATACAAATAATGATTAAGTACCCAGAGATTCGTAGGATTACTATCTCCTTTATAATCATTCCAAAAGAAATCTACACCAACAGCTTCCAAAGGATGTAAAAAAGCTTTCAATAATACATCTAAAATTTTAGGATTTAATGGATCAAATAAAATAATCTTATTATCAGTAACACCTAAAAATTCACTTGCTTGTTTATAGTATTGTTCATGAGGATAAAAACCCCCTTCAGGATTAATACAAAGCCCTACACGAATACCCCTAGCATGAAATTTATCAATCATTGCTTTTGGATCACGAAATAAATTACTATTAAACGTATACCCTACTTTTAACGCTGAATAATCTCCAACAGTACGATAATGCCAATCATGATCAAATAACATAACAGAAATAGGAATCTTTTTCTTCTCAAATTTCTTTAATAACTCCGTAGTAGAAAAATCATCATAAGTAATATTTCTACTCCACCAATTACCAAGAGCATATCTTGGTATCATCGCAGGAGAACCCGTTAACTTAAAATAATCAAATAAAGCTTGCTTAAAATCACGATCATACATGAAAACATAAACATCAATATGATCAGTAGGAGGATTATCAAGAGTACCATCCTCCATAATTACTTTATTATGGCTATCATCAATAGACGCAAAACCATCTAAAGAATAAAGTCCTCGACATAAAGATTTATCAGTAGATACATCAACACCAATAAGATTTCCCATCATATTCCTAGCTTCAGGATGTCCATAATACCAATCTTTATTACGATCCCTTTCACGACTTGATAATGTAATTTTCAAATTTTTCATAGGATCAACTTTAGTTCCTACAAAAGGTTGTTGTTTTACATAAGTCAAATGGAAATATTTAGTAGAAATTTCTAAAAATTGAGCATCTTGATTAGTTTGAAATACAGGAAGTCCAAGATTTCTTCGCACAATAAGTTGAGTAGGACGATCTACAAAAGTCCCTGTAGGTGAATATTCTAGACGAATAATTCTTTCCGTAATAACAGTAAAGCGAAAATTTTTACCCTTAATCATGGCCTTATCATCGCTTTTTGCTCGTGTATAATCTACTTCAAATTGTTTTCCAAGTGGATACATACCAACACCTTCTTATTATTCTAGTAACATAATATCATAAATTAGAAAATAGAACAAGAAAAAAATAGCAACAGCTATTTTTCTTATGATTAATTTGTGATAATGTCTTAAGTGTTAACTTGCAAAAATGTCCCAGCAGTAATATTATATGTCACCG